>NZ_JARXYU010000004.1:0-465230 GCF_029893715.1 Paenibacillus sp. LBL
GCAAAAACACCTCCAAGGTTGTCTCCATATCTTACGACATGGTTGCATTCTCTTGAAGGTGTTTTAATTTGTCTCACGCTATGGGGTCAGTCCCATCCGCTCAAGGTGCTTTTTGTTTAGGAGAAGAATATGTATCTAAACGCAAGAAAAACTTCCTTGTCCCGGATAGCCCACAAACGGTGCCTGGAGATTAAGAAGTTTTTCTTCATATAACACGAGATGATTATACGCGAGTCACTTTACCGGATTTCAAAGCACGAGTGCTGACGTATACACGTTTTGGCTTGCCATCCACCAAAATGCGAACCTTTTGAACGTTGACACCCCAAGAACGCTTGTTGTGATTGTTAGCGTGAGAAACGTGGTTACCACTGCTTGGTTTCTTGCCAGTTACATAACATTTGCGAGCCATTCATTACACCTCCTTGTACCTAACCCTGCATGAAACAATACTTAAATATAATATCACAGTAAAAATTGCTCCGTCAACTATCCTAAAAACATTTATTTCTCTTTCTTCTTATAGTACAATGTTGATTAGTCCATAATATTTCCGAAGAAATATATTGTGGGCTAGTCGGCATGGCTCTCAAGATGCTTGGAACGCCGGCAGACGTAGAGGACGAGAGGGTAGCCCATCAAGATGTTATGATCGATTTAATCATGGCAAGTCTATTATTTACCGTTTGGGCATTTCGTCAGCTATAAGCTATGAAATAGATAATGAAATTTACGAAAAGAAGTGTTATGGGTATCAAGCCAGGAAGGGGAATTCTCATTGAGTAAGCGTTCTTTGAATGGAACAGAATTTACCGCGATGGTCCTAGCCGGAGCGGAGCAGCTGCAGCAGCATGCAGAACACGTCAATTCCCTGAATGTTTTCCCGGTGCCGGATGGCGACACGGGGACAAACATGAATTTGACGATGACTGCAGGCGTTGCAGAACTGAAGAGTAAGCATTCGGAATCCGTCGGACATAGTGCCGGTGTGCTGTCCAAGGGGCTTCTAATGGGAGCCAGAGGGAACTCAGGGGTTATTTTATCCCAGTTGTTCCGCGGTTTCAGCCGGTATGCAGCACCATATACAGAACTTAATACCCATCAATTTGCTGCTGCGCTCCAGACAGGCGTGGAAGCTGCTTACAAAGCGGTTGTAAAGCCCGTAGAAGGCACCATCCTTACGGTAGCAAAGGAAGCGGCTAAACATGCAGTTTATTTCTCCCGCCGCAGCAACGATGTTGTTGAGCTGATGGAGCAGGTGCTGGCGAAAGCGAAGGAAACGCTCTCCCAGACACCGGATATGCTCCCTGTTCTGAAACAGGTTGGTGTCGTGGATTCGGGCGGTCAAGGCCTGGTATACATTTACGAAGGTTTCTTGCAGGCACTCAGACAAGACGTCCCCTCCGGATCATATGCTGTGTCGGAAGGACAAGCCGAACAGAGCAATACAGCACCGGTCTCCCATGCGGTCCCTGACTTCTCTGCGGTTCAAGCTCCGGCTTCAGCCCAGTCCAGACTGTCCACAGAGGACATTGAATTTTTATATGATATGGAATTCTTTATTAACAGACAGCTTGGAGAGGGAGCAGGAGCGGAATTCGATGAAGATTATTTCCGGAAAGCGCTTGCAGTGAACGGAGATTCCATCATTGTCATTTCCGATGACGAAACGATCAAAGTGCATGTGCATTCCAAAGCTCCGGGCGAAGTGTTGAATTTGGCGCTTCAGTATGGAGAAATCACTCAGATTCACATTTTGAATATGCGTGAGCAGCATCGTGATCTTCTGACAACAGGGATGGATATTGCACCGATGCCAGAGCTGTTTGCGGATATCCCGGCAGAGCATGTAACGCCGGAAGCGCCGGCTGTTCCTCCTGCGGACGAAATGGCACCTTATGGTTTCATTGCGGTATCGTCAGGGGAAGGCATTTCCGATATTTTCAAAAGCTTGGGCGTTGACGTCGTTCTCTCCGGCGGACAGACAATGAACCCGAGCACGGAGGATTTTGTCAATGCGATTTCTTCGATCTCGGCTCAGCAAGTGTTCATTCTTCCGAATAACTCAAACATCGTGCTGGCTGCCCAGCAGGCTCGGGAGCTTCTTGAAGGCGAGCGCAGCGTGACGGTTATTCCGAGCAAGACGATTCCGCAGGGGATGGCGGCAGCTTTCGCATTCCAGGAGGACGAAAGTGCGGACATGAATACGGACAGCATGCTGGACGCCATCACCCGCGTTCAATCCGGTCAAGTGACCTATGCGGTTCGGGATACCACGATTGATGATCTGGAGATCAAGGCAGGCCAGTTTATCGGAATTCGCAATTCCAACATTGTTGCAGCCAATGCGGATCTGATTACAACCTCGCAGGATTTACTTGGCAAAATGCTGGAATCCGGCGACGAGATTGTCACGCTTCTTACCGGAGCGGATGCAACCGAGGAATCGACCAACGCCCTGACCGACTGGCTAGGGGAGCACTATCCGAACGCAGAAGTTGAAGTACACTATGGCGGACAGCCGATTTATTCTTATCTGTTCTCTGTGGAGTCCTGATTCAAGAAATAGGGAAGTATGTGTACGTGTATAGAGGATTCAACATTATGCAGGGTATATTTTTAGGAGGGGTTCCGGTGAATAAGACCGTTATTGTGACAGACAGCACAGCGGATATTCCGGCAGACCTGGCGAAGCAACACAACATTCATATCGTGCCGCTGAGACTTATGTTTGGGGAAGATACGTATTTGGACGGAGTCGAAATTACGCCAGGCGAGTTCTACACCAAGCTGGTACAATCGCCACAGCTTCCAACGACCTCCCAGCCATCTCCCGCAGATTTTGTAGCCGTGTATGAGTCCATCCTGGAACAGCATCCAGGCTGCTCCATCGTGTCGATTCACATCTCATCGGGCTTAAGCGGGACGTATCAGTCCGCATTGCTTGCAACTTCTCTTATGGAAGGTGAAGCGGATATTACCGTGTGGGATTCCAAATCAGCTTCCTACGGTTTCGGATTATTTGTTGTTCATGCAGCCAAGCTCGCTCAAGAGGGAGCTGCTGCTTCAGATATTATTTTGTCCATGGAAGATCTTCGTTCCAAGCGCCGTCTCTACTTCTTGGTAGACACGCTGGAATATTTGCAGAAGGGTGGGCGGATCGGTAAAGCTTCGGCAGTGCTGGGCACATTGCTCAACATTAAACCTATCCTGTCCATTGATGGTGAAGGAATCATTTTCCCGGTAGACAAGGTGCGCGGACGCAAGAAAGCAACCGCCAAAATCATTGAGCTGTTTCAACAGGATTTATCCGGCGTAAAAAATATTAAAGTGGCTGTGGGTCATACAGCTGACCCTGCTCAGGTTGAGGATTTTCTGCAGCAGCTGTCCGCTGTGTTTACGATTGAGGAAACGGTGTTCTCCGAGATCGGTCCGGTTATCGGTACGCATGTTGGACCGGGAACCATTGCAGCATATATATGGCCTGCTTAAGTGAGGTAGATGATATGAGTCTCAAACTCGATCAAATATCCGTCAGACAGATCAACGGCGTGAGCGCCCTGAAAGAAGGGGAGCTTCACGCCTTTGGCGTCTCTACGGTTAAGGATTTATTGGAATATTACCCCTTCCGGTATGAGGATTACCGGCTCCGGTCCTTAAGTGAAGTGAAAGACGGAGACAGAATCACCATTCAAGCGAAGATCGCCAGTGTGCCTGTATTGCAGCGCTATGGTGGGAAATCCCGTCTAACCTGCAAAATGCTCGCAGAGAATTGGATGTTCACTGCGACTTGGTTCAACCGGCATTTTCTCAAGGATCAGCTGACGGCTGGCCGGGAGATCGTGCTGACGGGCAAGTGGGATCAACGGAGAATGCAGCTTACGGTATCCGAATCGGAGTTCCCGGATAAAGGGGCCTTCCGCAGCGGGACGCTGCAGCCGGTCTACTCCATCGGTGGGAAGATTACGCAATCCTGGATCCGAAAAACGATGGGACAGGCTTTGGAGCAGTACGGGGAGATGATTCCCGAGATTCTGCCGCAATTTTTGCTTCGAAAGTATGATCTGATGCCCCGTAAAGGGGCTATCTTGACGATTCATCAGCCTGTGGATTCCAGGGAAGGTCAGGAAGGGCGACGCCGGATGGTGTATGAAGAGCTCTTTCTGTTCCAGCTGAAGATGCAGGCGTTCCGGGCACTGAACCGGGGACGGATGGACGGTGTTGTACATACGGCTGACAATGCAACCATTCGGGAGTTTGTGCGCAGCTTCCCGTTTGAGCTTACCGATGCGCAGAAGAAGGTGGAGCTGGAGATTTTGCACGATATGCGCTCCCCCTACTGCATGAATCGTTTGCTTCAAGGGGATGTGGGCTCGGGAAAAACGATTGTTGCTGCCATTGCCCTGTTTACAACCGTGCGTTCGGGCTTTCAAGGTGCCTTGATGGTGCCGACGGAAATTCTTGCGGAACAGCATATGCGTTCCTTGCAGAAGCTGTTTGAACCCTTTGGAATTACCGTGGGTCTGCTGACAGGCAGCGTTACGGGGAAGAAGCGCAAGGACTTGCTGGCTTCCCTGCAGATGGGGCTGACAGACGTTGTGGTGGGCACACATGCCCTTATTCAGGATGATGTGTACTTCCGTGAGCTTGGGCTCGTTGTGACGGACGAACAGCACCGCTTCGGCGTGAATCAGCGGAGCGTGCTCCGGCGTAAAGGTTATAACCCGGATGTGCTGACGATGACGGCAACTCCGATTCCGCGGACGCTGGCGATTACCGCTTTTGGGGATATGGATGTATCCACCCTGTCGGAGCGGCCGAAAGGGCGTATTCCGATCACAACTTATTGGGTCAAACACGAGCTCATGGAGCGTGTGCTCGGATTTATTTCCCGGGAAGTAGACCAGGGACGGCAGGCATACCTGATCGCTCCATTGATTGAGGAGTCGGACAAGCTGGATGTCCAGAACGCGATTGACCTGCATGTTCAGATGCAGCAGGCCTTTCCCAAGTATGCTGTCGGACTCCTGCACGGCCGCATGACGCCTGCCGAGAAGGATGAAGTCATGCGCCAGTTCTACAGCAATGAAGTGCAGCTGCTCATCTCTACAACGGTAGTTGAGGTTGGGGTGGATGTGCCGAATGCAACGCTGATGATTATTATGGATGCGGACCGCTTCGGCCTGTCGCAGTTGCACCAGCTGCGCGGGCGTGTAGGCCGGGGACAGCATGCTTCCTATTGCGTCCTTGTGGCCGATCCGAAGTCGGAGGTTGGACAGGAGCGCATGCAGGTGATGACCGAAACCGAGGACGGCTTTGAGGTATCCCGGCGGGATTTGGAGCTGCGCGGCCCTGGCGACTTTTTCGGTACGAAGCAGAGCGGGCTGCCGGAATTCCGGCTGGCCGACATGGTGGCCGACTTCAAAGTAGTGGAAGAAGCCAGAGGTGATGCCGCTGCTCTGGTCAGTGACACTGCCTTCTGGACGTCACCCGAGTATGAGCCTTTGCGTGAATTTTTGCAGCAGGAGAAGATTTTTCAGGGCGATATCATGGATTAGCGGCGTGTAATCTGTTGGCACAATGGACAGACCTTCGTCATATAATCAAAAAAGGTGACAGCATTTATGACTGGAGGTGCTTCAACATTGGGTTATCAGCAGTACGGGATTAGTCCGCAGCTGGTGGAGCGGATTAAACTTAAAATGAAAAACCCGGCAATCAAGGAGAAAATCAAGGGACTCACCCAAGGATTGACCAAAGCCGATCTTCAAAACAGTACCAAGGTGCATCAATTGGTCCGAACCGCCAGCGGCATACTGAATGAGAAGCTGAGTTCAACGCAGGAGCAGCAAATGGTGCAATTCGTGCTTGCACAGCGTATTGACCCGAACAATACATTCCATCTGATCAAGCTGTGGGGAATGTTTCGTTAAACCATTGGATGACATCAAGGTTTTACAAGCATAGAAGAAGCCCCTCTCTGGAGTACTCTTCTCCTTATGAGCAGGGGCTTAAATGTTGTTGAAACAGGAATGATAATTCTGCAAGCAATTCTGAATGACGACTGGGTTGTATGGATCCAGGCACAGGCGATTGAATCATTGCCCAGGCAATGTCGCGAGGAGACAGGAGGATAGGCAAAGGTTTTTTGCGTTCAGGCTGACTTAGCTGCGAGTAATGGAGCGGATACAGTCCTCCGTATCATTTTTGACGGAATTGACCGTTGTGCTAACTGGTACGGCTTGCATATCCTGAGCGGGATAAGGCTTCAGAAGCTCTTTGAGAGATTGCAGGTTGGAGGGGTTACGCTCACTTGCAGCTGTCGTCCGTTCCAGCCATAATGCCTCGTCCTCGGGTCTGAGAATAACCGGCATCCGGTTATGGATGGGCTCCATGAGTGTGTTGGGCTCGGTGGTGATGACGGTGCAGGTGCTCAGTTTTTCTCCGCTGGGGGTGATCCAGATGTCATACAGACCTGCCATGCTGAATAAATCACCGCTTCTCAAGCCGATGCGAAAGGGCTGTTTGCCATTCTCGTTTTTTTGCCATTCGTAAAAACCGTCTGCGGGAATTAGGCATCTTTTCCGATAAAAGGGCATCCTATAAGCAGGCTTCTCCTCCAGTGTTTCGCTGCGTGCGTTGATCATTTTGGCGCCTGTGGAGGAATCCTTGGCCCAGGACGGGACAAGCCCCCATTGCAGTTGTCCGATTCGGTTGGTGCTGCCGTCATTGATGATGGCCGTTACCATTTGGGTTGGAGCAATGTTGTATCGGGGAATGTGAAAGGGAGATACCGACTCGGGATCGATAAGATACCTGGTCATAAGCTCTTCCCACGTCACGGTGAGTGTAAAGCGTCCGCACATAGTCTATGGCCTCCTGTAATCGATGTGGCTTACGCCTACCTGAAAATAGCGTACCAATCGAGGATATAGAGTAAACACCTATTGTGTTTTGAGTATAACAAACATCATGCAACTTACCAAAAGGTCCAGACTCTTTGGCTGGTCCATGCATCATGAATGGAGGATATTTTGTGTTTGATTTAAAAGCTAACGGTACCTCGGTTAAGACAGAAGTTGTTGCCGGGACCACGACATTTTTCACGATGGCTTATGTGACCGTTGTGAATCCGCTGATATTATCGCAGGCGGGCGTGCCATTTGAACAAAGCTTCACGGCCACGATTATAGCCGCTGTCATCGGTACACTGCTGATGGGGCTCGTAGCCCGTTACCCGATCGCTGTAGCGCCAGGGATGGGATTAAATGCCTATTTCACCTACTCTGTCGTTCAAGGACATGCCGGACTTGGGTATATTGAAGCTTTCTCCGCCGTTTTCATCGCGGGTATTCTGTTTCTGCTGTTGTCGATGACCTCACTTCGGCGCAGGCTGATCGAGATGATCCCTGCGAATCTCAAGCATGCAATCACGGTCGGAATCGGCCTGTTCATTGCTTTTATCGGTCTCAGGATGAGCGGCATTATTACGGCGCATCCGGATAATCTGGTAGCCCTTGGCGATTTGCATCAGCCCTCGGTGGTGCTCGCTTTGGTCGGGCTGGCGATTACACTTGTATTGCTGTCCCGGGATGTGAAGGGTGCCCTCTTTATCGGTATGATCATTACCGGAATTATTGCTTATTTTGTCGGTATGCTGTCCTTTACGAGTGGCATTATGTCTGTTCCTACACTGCCGGAGGGCATTCTGGTATGGAATCCGATTACGGCAGCCTCGGATGTGATCAGACACGGGCTTTACGCCGTTGTGTTCTCGTTCCTGCTTGTGACATTGTTCGATACCACTGGTACGGTTGTCGGTGTTGCAGAGCAGGCGGGGCTGATGAAGGATAACAAGCTGCCCCGAGCCGAGCGTGCCATGTTCTCTGATTCGGTGGCAACGGTAGCGGGATCCATGGTTGGCACAAGCCCGACAACCGCGTACATTGAATCCGCTGCAGGGGTCGGCGCAGGCGGGCGTACAGGCCTGACAGCGGTTGTGGTTGCCGGATTGTTTGTGGTTGCGGCCTTCTTCAGTCCGCTGATCGGAGCGGTGGCCGGACTATCTGCCATTACGGCGCCTTCACTCATCGTCGTAGGGTGCCTGATGATGAGCAATGTCCAGCACATCCGGTGGAATGATTTTGACGAAGCGTTCCCTGCGTTTCTGGTCATCTTGACCATGCCGCTTACATCCAGCATCGCGACCGGAATTGCGCTCGGTTTTATTTCCTACCCGCTCATGAAAATCGTGAAGGGCAAGTGGAAGGCAGTTCATCCGCTGATGTATATTTTTGCCGTGCTGTTTGTGCTGCAGCTTGTATTTGTCCCGCATTGATTGGAAAGTCAGGGCAGGAAGGATGAAGCAAGAGGGTAGAATCAGCAGTAAGCATGGAGCAGAAGCAAGAAACAAGAAACAAGACGTAAGAAGCAAGAAGCAAGAAGCATGAACACATAAAGCCGTGATATAAGAGATAAGAAGCAAAAAAAGCAAGAGGCAATATGCCAGAGGTAAGAAGCAATAGGTAAGAAATATGAAATCCCCTGAAGGTCAAGCCAGACCGCGCAGGGGATATTTGTCATGTTGAAGGCAGGATGGGGAACGCGTAAAAGTTATTTTACCCGATCCGGCAAAATAAGGGGCAGGTCATCCTCGGCATCCAAACTCCACCGGAGTTTATTCAGCGGGTTCGGCTCCAAACGTCCGCATATTTCGTGACAAGCCCGTGCTCGTCGACCTCCAGATCCGCTTGATAGGCCCCGTTGTTGCTCTCATAACGGTAGGAGCGTTCACCCGTACGCGTATATCGTTGAGGAAGAGGGCTGACGGTCAGACTTGGGAACTGAATCCAGACAGCGATCATGGACGCACTCTCCCCCGGTTTCAGCTGCAGACGCCGGATCGGGAGCGTGTTGGTGGACGGGGTGATCCCGAGATCAATGTCATTCATTCCCGCAAATGACGTTAATTCTGTGCCGCTGCTCCACCAGCGGTTGTCCTCATCCTGTTTCAGGTGAAGGGACTGTTCCTTGGTGCCATTAGAGAGGTGAATCCGAACCTCACGGGTCTTCCAGCCGCTTGTTGTTTCGACTTCATAGGAGCAGTGGAGGGGCTGGGTATCCAGACTGGCTACAACCGTTCCGGTGAGCGTGAATCCCTCTTGATGCTGGTAGAGACGGCTGTGCTCCAGAGAGGGCAGGTCATGCCTGTTCCATAGCAGCGATTGCAGAAGCTGACGGGTTTCCCCGCTATCGTGTCCGGTTTGATGGGCATAGTTAACAGCGTTTGGGTTAAGATTCATAGTATTATACCTCGCTTCTAGGTTGGTGTAGATCTTCTAGTCTCGCTCCGCACCCGCATCTGAATATGAAGCTCTCCCACGGTTTAAAGCGACAGAGGGGAACCGATCGGATTGGCTTCACGTTGTGCCTCGCTAGACTCCTTTTTATTATATACCGAACGTATGTTCTTTTGGCAACTGATCAATATGCAATAGATGCATTTTTTGTTTATATAAAGAAAACAGTAGCCAGATGATGTATTGAAAGTGCGGTGGGGGACCGAAGAATATACGGGCGACGGAAGGAGCCGGAAGCTTTCTGGCTTTTTTTCATAGACAGGTTGAAATGTTAAATAAGGAAGCAAATTCAGATGGGAAGTACTGACCAAGTCAGCATGCCCTATATTTACGGGCTGATATCCTTCTGTCGAGGCACTTGGTTCTTGTACGTTAAGGGCGTCATGTTCATGGCATCTCGAAACTTGTCTATAAAATAGCTTGTGCTGTTAAAACCGACCCGATAACCGACATCTGTCACGCTCGATTCAGGATCGTGAAGCAGCACGAGACTTTGTTTGATCCGATAATCGATCACATACTGCATTGGCGATGTGTTGAGGATTTGCTTGAAATAACGGCACGTTTCGGAGCGGCTCAAGTTCCCCGCTTTTGCGATATCCTCCAATTTGATTTTCTCCGCATAATGCATATGGAGCCAGTTCAGCATTTCCTTCATGCGCTGATTCTTTCTTGTTTCGGCCTGATTGTACTCCAGTACCATTCCATTCTGCATGAAGTTTCTCCATATGGAAGCCAGATGTTCAACGATATGGATTTCATAATACGGCGATTGTAACTTGATACATGTGTTGATCGCCTCAATCGAACTTAAAATACGGAGAGCCCATGGTTCGGAGGGGGCAAGGAACAGAAAAGGCAGATTGGTTGCATGGATATATGGATATACATAGGTCGTATATAATTCTTGGGGCAGGACAAACGAAGGCGACACATTCAAACAAATGTAAACAGAGCCTGAATGATGCTCATCCTCGGCCATATGCAAGCTCCCGCTGTTGATAAATATGCCTTCGCCTTGTTTGACCACCTGCTGGACTTCGTTGATCCGAAAGACCGCTGTTCCTTGAACAACATAAACAAACTGTAACTCGGTATGCCAATGAAGAGGTATGTGACCGTGTATGTTTTGCTTAATGACCGTTTCATAGCAGGCAAGAGGAAGTACAACGGTACGATGGTCCGTAAGCTCTCTTAAGCTGCCCGCATCGATTTTGATCTCTTTGTGCTGCAAGAAGACACCTCAACATACTTATATTTTTAGATCCTATTTTTATATCCCATCTGTTGATCAGCCTTTACAATATCAATATTATGATATTTTGAATGGGGACATCAACATGGGAACACCTGCACGGAGAACCGGATTAGGTCTTGTCATCATCGGCGCATTATGTTGGGGAATGGGAGGAACCGTAGCGCAAAAGCTCATGCAGCAGTACGCTATAGATCTAAATTGGCTGGTGACAACGCGTGTATGCTTAGCCGGGATTTTGCTGTTGAGCATACAGTTTTTCGTCAAGGACCGATCCCAGATATGGAAGATTTGGAAGAATGGCAAAACAGCGATGCAATTGATGGTTTTCGGATTACTTGGCATGCTAACGGTTCAGTATACCTATCTAGCATCGATAAAGTATGGGAATTCTGCGGTTGCGACGCTATTGCAGTATTTAGCACCTGTCATGATCATCGTATACCTTGCTATAAAGGAACGGAAGCTGCTGAGCAGGCAAGATATGATTACGGCTTTGCTAGCTTTATTAGGTTGTTTCTTGTTGTTGTCCAATGGCTCCGTCACGCAGCTTTCCGTGCCGACACCTGCGATCGTGTGGGGGGTTCTATCCGGAATTGCGCTGGCCTTTTACACGATATATGCAGTTCCTCTACTTGAACAATACGATTCCCTTGTTATTGTTGGATGGGCTATGTTGATTGGAGGAAGTGCTCTTGCTTGGTTTCATCCGCCATGGAAAATAAATCTGGTCGGCTTGCAATCAGAGGCCTATTTATATCTAGTCTTCGTGATCGTTTTTGGCACGATGATTGCATTTTGGTTCTACATCGAAAGTCTGCAGAGCCTTTCGCCCAAAGAAACAAGTTTGCTTGGAACGCTCGAGCCCTTGGCGGCTGTGCTAACCACCGTTTTTTGGTTGAAAGAGCCTTTTGGCGTTTTTCAATGGGCGGGAACGGCCTGCATTATCGGAATGATTTTGTTGCTGGCACTGTATCAAAGAACGAATGATGGATAACGTAACAACGATTCAGACCTAGAGCGCCCCAGGGCGTTCTTTTTTTTGTCAACTACGTGAAGCGGATGGCAGAAAAATGCCCATAATGGATGGTCACGAATGGCCGACAACTCTTTATTCTGTGCAATGGGACAGGTCATAAAACGGATCTTGCTCCAGCTTAAATTCAGACACAAGAGGTGGATTATATTGTACGCAATAACATCACGGCACCGCATGCTGGCATGGTCATCTTTTATCGGCATGTTCTTCGTTTTGCTGGCAGGGGCGCTTGTAACCAAGACCGGTTCCGGTCGCGGCTGCGGCGATGATTGGCCGCTGTGCAACGGGAAATTCATCCCGGCATATACACTCGAATCCATGATTGAATATTCGCACCGGATGATAACCGGGGTGGTCGGCATCCTCGTTCTTGTCACGTATATCGTGATCCGGAAATATTACGGGGGCCATAAGGAAGCACGCTATTATGCCGGCGGCACCTTATTCTTCACCGTGATCCAGGCACTGATGGGGGCCGCGGCCGTCATGTGGCCACAGCAGCCAGCGGTCATGGCTCTTCATTTCGGAATCTCTTTATTTGCGGTGGCCAGCAGCATGCTGCTGGTGGTATGGATGTATGGCACAAACCCATACGATTACCGTTCCAATGCCAGGGTTCCGCGATCTATTCGTTATCTGGGCTGGGGGATCTGGCTGTATTGCTGCGGTGTGGTGTATCTTGGCGCCTATATCCGGCATACCGAGTCGGAGGCCGGTTGTATAGGCTGGCCACTGTGCAATGGCCAAGTTATCCCCTATCTGGGAGGCGCCTCGGGCATCGTCTTTCTTCATCGTGTTGCTGCTGCGATTCTACTGCTTTTGTTGATCATTCTGTTTCTAGCCGTAAGAAGATACGAGATCAGGGAGCGCTCAACAGGCCTGACAGCGCTGGCAGTTGGTCTCAATCTCGTGGTGCTCGCGCAGATTCTGAGCGGGGCGTGGCTGACACTTGCGATGAACAACAGCCATGTCTATATTTTTGCAAGCCTGATTCACAACGTGCTCGCCACCTTGCTTTTTAGTTTGCTTTCTGTTTTTGCGATCCGTACGTGGAAGAGACGATGAGTTGATGAGATTGAAATTCGGACTTGTATATGAAATTTGTTACAGAAAATTGAACTTGGCCTGTATTTTTAGTGAACGAACGGCTGGTGACACCGAATGTCTTCTCCACTAAAGTAAGTCACGACAAGTGAGCAGAGATTGGAGCTGAATGTAATGAAACGACCGAGAGCACTTCGATGGATGGGATTGGCTTTTTTACTGTCCATCATGCTGCTGGCGATGACCGGATGCAGCGAGAACATCATTGTTCTGAACCCGAAAGGGCCCATTGCGGAGCAGCAGCGCGATTTGATGATTATTTCGACCCTGCTGTGCTGCATCGTCATCGTTCCGGTATTGATTCTGACTGCCGTCATCATCTGGCGGTATCGGGATAAAAAAGGAAGAAAAGCAGCGTATACGCCGGAATGGGAGCATAGCACGAAGCTGGAGCTGATCTGGTGGGGAATTCCCGTGCTCATCATATTGATGCTGGCCATTATCACGGTAAAAGCAACGTATGACCTGGAGCCGTCGAAACCGATCGCCTCCAGCGAGAAACCGCTTACGGTGCAGGTAACGTCCCTGAACTGGAAATGGCTGTTTCAGTATCCCGAGCAGGGCATAGCGTCGGTGAATGAGTTGAAGATTCCGGAGGATGTGCCCATCCGCTTCGAAATTACGGCGGATTCGCCGATGAATTCGTTCTGGATACCGCAGTTGGGCGGTCAGATGTACGCCATGTCGGGCATGGCGATGACGCTGTATTTGCAGGCCGATGAGGTAGGGGAGTATTGGGGCTCCGGAGCTAACTTTACAGGCACGGATTTTGCCAAGATGTATTTTGATGTGGAGGCCACGTCCAAGGAGGAGTTTGACGCATGGGTGGAGGAGGTCAAGACCGATTCGCCCAAGCTGACTTTGGAAGGCTATAAACAGCTGAGAGAGCCGTCCACATCTGAGGTTCAATCGTATTCCGCATTTCCGGAAGGTCTGTTCGAGATGACGGTGACCAAATATGCCGCTTCTCACAACCATGGCTTGTCATGGAAAAACACGCAAAACTTCGAATTCGAGGACCAGGTGACTAGGTAAGGAGAGAGCTTCTAATGTGGGAAAAAATAAAAGAGTTTGCTTCCGAGTTTTTTGTAACGGGCGATCCGTTAATCTATGGGGCGGATGTCACCATCGTGCTAACCTTGATCGCCACTGTAAGCGGCTTGACGTACTTCAAGAAGTGGAAGTGGTTATGGCGGGAATGGCTGACAACCGTTGACCACAAAAAGATCGGCATTATGTACATATTGGCTGCCTTCCTGATGCTGTTTCGGGGCGGAGTGGATGCGCTTTTAATGAGGGCGCAGCTGGCCATGCCGGAGCTTAATTTTTTGCCGCCGGATCATTATAACCAGATTTTCACTACGCATGGAGTTATCATGATTCTGTTCATGGCCATGCCGTTCATGTTCGGTTTGTTCAACATCATGGTGCCGCTGCAGCTCGGCGCGAGAGACGTAGCCTACCCGTTCCTGAATTCGCTCAGCTTCTGGCTGTTCTTCTCAGGGGCGATGCTGTTTAACCTGTCGTTTGTCATCGGAGGCTCGCCGGATGCCGGCTGGCTTGCGTATCCGCCGTATTCGGGTACCATGTACAATCCGGGCGTGGGGCAGGACTTCTATGTATGGGGAATCCAAATCTCGGGGCTCGGCAGCTTGATGACCGGGATCAACTTCCTGGTGACGATTCTGAAAATGCGGGCACCGGGCATGAAACTTATGAAAATGCCGATGTTTTCCTGGTCGGTGCTATCCAGCTGCATCGCGATTATCTTCTCGTTTCCGATTCTGACCGCGACGCTTGCGCTGCTGTTTCTGGATCGTTATGCCGGGGCTCATTTTTTCACGCTTGACGGCGGCGGGAACCCGATGATGTATATCAACCTGATCTGGATGTGGGGACACCCTGAGGTGTATATCATCGTTCTGCCGGCATTCGGGATATTCTCAGAGATCGTATCCACGTTCTCGAAGAAAAAGCTGTTTGGCTACAAGTCCATGGTATGGGCCATGATGATCATCAGCGTCCTGTCCTTCCTTGTATGGGCCCACCACTTCTTTACGATGGGATCGGGCGCGGACGTCAATGCGTTCTTTGCCTTGACAACCATGCTGATTGCAATCCCTACCGGCGTGAAGGTGTTCAACTGGCTGTTTACCATGTTCCGGGGGAGAATCACATTCGAAACGCCAATGTTATGGACGATTGGATTCATTCCATGTTTTATTGTCGGCGGTTTGACCGGCGTTCTGTTATCCGTAGCTCCGGCGGATTTTCAGTTCCATAACAGTTACTTCCTGGTGGCACATTTCCATCAGGTGATCATCGGGGGCGTCGTATTCGGGTACTTTGCCGGATTGTATTATTGGTGGCCGAAAATGTTCGGTTTCACACTGAACGAACGCATCGGAAAATGGGCGTTCTGGTTCTGGAACATCGGGTTCTATTGCTGCTTTATGCCGCAGTATGTGCTCGGCCTGATGGGAATGACCCGCCGGGTGGTTACTTACAGCTGGGACAAAGGCTGGTGGGAGCTGAACCTGGTGTCCACGATCGGTGCCGTGCTGATGGCCATTGCTTTTCTGTTTCAGGTTTGGCAGATCGTGGATGGATTCAAGCACCAGGCCAAGAACCGGGACACCACGGGCGATCCGTGGAACGGCCGCACGCTGGAATGGTCCATTCCGTCGCCGGCACCGGTCTATAACTTTGCCGTTCTGCCGAATGCATCCCGTCAAGATGAATGGTGGGAGCAGAAACAATCCGTAGGGGCGCATCAAGCCATTAAGCAGAAGCTGGAGCCGATTCATATGCCTAAAAATTCCGGAGTCCCGATTGTCATGTCGGCTTTCTGGTTTATAGCAGGCTTTGGTTTCATATTCGATTGGACCGGATTCATATATACCGGATTGGCAGGCGTTGTTGGCTGTTTGCTGTACCATTCCTTTAACTATGATACGGATTATTATATTCCGGTTGATGAAATCGAGCGAACAGAAGCTGCCATAAGGAAGGTGAGTATCTAATGGCTGAGTCCCAAACATCAGAACAAATATTGCAAGCTCACGCGCATGATGAACATCATGGTCATCCGGATATGGAGGAAGTGCGAACGTTCGGTTTCTGGATTTATCTGATGACCGATGTCATTATATTCGGAACGCTTTTTGCCACCTATATCGTGCTGCAGCAAAATACGGACGGCGGTCCGGGACCTGCAGACCTGTTTCAAATGGGCGGAATTATAACAAGCACGTTTATCTTGCTTGCCAGCAGTTATACCTGCGGTCTTGCGCTGCTGTCCATGCACAAGCACAACGTTAAGGGTCTCATATCCTGGCTGGCGGTTACAGCTGGACTGGGCGCCATATTTATCGGGATGGAAATTGCCGAATTCAATCATCTGGTACACGAAGGCGCGACGATAGGAACCAGCGCATTTTTATCCGCCTTTTTCACCCTGGTGGGTACGCATGGACTGCACGTACTGTTTGGACTGGTCTGGATGATCGCCCTGATCATTCAGCTGGCCAAGCGGGGAATCACCCCGGTAACCAAACGGAAGGTGAATGTGATTAGTCTGTTCTGGCATTTCCTTGATGTGGTGTGGATCTTTGTATTTACGGTCGTGTACTTAATGGGGGTGAGTTAATATGGTTCCATCGAATTCGCATCAAACCCCGGAGGGTCACGGTTCTTTCAAATCGTATACCATCGGCTTCTTCTGCTCAATCATTCTGACCCTGATTCCCATCACCGTTGTGATGAATGATTGGCTGGAAGGAACCTGGAACTCGGTCGTGCTGATGACTGCCGCGGTGCTGCAGCTTATGGTTCAGCTCTTATTCTTCATGCATTTGCGTGAGGAGAACAAGCCGCGCTACAATCTGATATCGCTGGTGCTGGGTCTGGTTATCCTGCTGGTTATCGTAGCGGGGTCCATGTGGATCATGCTGTATAACATGGTAGCTGTATGAAGAATGCCACCTTACTGGGGGATTGGATGCAGCTTATAAAGCCGCGCATTATTCAGCTTAATCTGGTTGCTGCATTTGGAGGCTACTGGCTAGCCTCCAAATGGGTGGTGGACTTTGGCCTGTTGTGCTGGATGCTGCTTGGAACAACACTTACGATGGCATCTTCTTGCATCTTTAATAACGTTTGGGATTACAAGCTGGATCGCAAAATGGCCCGAACCTGCAATAGGCCGCTAGCGACGGGACGAATAAAGTTAACCCATGCTGTTTGGTGTGCTGTGGCTCTTGGTATCTCAGGAGAAATCATTTTGTTCCTGAACGTGAACAAGGTTGCCGGGTGGCTTGGATTGCTGGGGATGTTCTTTTACATTGTCATCTATACGATGTGGCTGAAACGAAATTCAACCTGGAGCACCGCTGTAGGCGGGGTATCGGGAGCGGTTCCGCCGGTTATCGGATACTGTGCCGGCACGGGAACCGTGGATACCGGAGCTGTTCTGTTATTCTGCTTGCTGTTCTTGTGGCAGCCCGCGCATTTCTGGTCGCTGGCCATCCGGCGGGTGGAGGAGTACAGAGCGGCAGGGTTTCCATTGCTGCCTGTCCGTAAGGGAGTTAGGCGTACCAAAGTGCAGATGATTCCCTATGTAACGCTGCTGCTCCCAACCGTCATTTTGCTGTACGTTTACGGCTTCTCCGGTCCCGTATTTCTGACGGTGTCTGTGATTGGTGGTGTGATATGGCTCTTGCATACGCTGCATGGAATAACCGTTTCGGAGGATGAACGCTGGGCTAAAACCAATTTCATGATTTCCGTAAATTATTTGATGATCGTGTTCATTGTTATGATTCTGGATACGCCTGCGCTTTAATGATAGGCATGCATAATGGGGTGAAATGATGAAGAAATCGGATTTGATTGTTCTTATATTGTGCGTGCTGCTATTAGTATCGTGTTCTTCGGCTCCTGCGTCCGATGCAGAGGTTGAAGAATTGATCCGGGTCGATCTGATTCTGCCGACGGGTCCGGTAAAGACCTCGGAGACCGTCCCTTTTGAAGCGCGAGTGACACAAGGCGAGTCGCTTGTTGAAGATGCCCAAGAGGTGGAATTCGAGTTCCGACTGGCCGATCAGGATGAGTTCCAACGGATAGAAGCTAAACATGAAGAAGACGGAAGGTACCGAATAGAGAAGGCTTTTGAGGTCGAAGGGACCTATGAAGTGACTGCGCATGTGACCGCAAGAGGCATGCATGTGATGCCAAAAAAAGAGATTGCTGTAGGAGATCATGTGGAGAAGTGAACTGAGGTAGCAGTGATCGGGTAAGAAGGGGTGGCGGATACAATGACCCGAAAATACAGGTTGATGCTTATTATGCTGGCGATGCTGGTGTTGTCTGCTTGCAGTGAAAGAACCGAGGACGACTCTGCGCTTCGCGCCAGTATTGTTACACCGGAGGATGAAAAGGCGGTTGCCCTCTACAAGAGTCAGTGCCTCTCATGCCATGCTATCGATTTGGGCGGAAGGGTAGGTCCTAGTCTTAAGGATGTCGGAACGAGGCTCTCGGAGGATGAAATACGCGACATTGTAACGGATGGCTATAGAGGCATGCCTTCCTACAGGAAGATTCTAGAGGAGAGCGAGATCCAATCCATAGCGGCGTGGCTTGCGAACATGAACGAGGAGCAGGAGGGGGATACATGAAAAAGATCATGCTCATAGGCGTGCTCATGCTGGTGACGCTGGTGGCAGCCGCATGCGGCAATTCCAAGCCGAGTCAGCTGAGCATTCCGGTCCAGCCATTTGAATACATCAATCAGGATGAAGAGGAGGTCTCTTTAGCTGATCTGAAAGGAAAGGTGTGGATCGCGGACTTTGTATTCACACGCTGCATTACGGTGTGTCCAACCATGACTGCCAATATGGCAGAGCTGCAGCAGCGGTTGAGTGATGCGGGGCTCGAAGCCACGCTGGTATCCTTTTCGGTAGACCCGGAACGGGATGAACCTGCGGCACTCAAGAGTTACCTGGGCAAATTTGATGCAAACTTCACGAACTGGCATGCGCTCACGGGATATACGTTTGACGATATTAAATCGTTTGTGCTGCAATCCTTCAAAGCACCTATTGCCATGGATACAGCAGCAGATCAGGTCATTCATGGCACGTCCTTCTACCTGATAGACCAATCGGGCACGGTTGTCGCGAAATATGATGGCAACATGGACCCGCCTTATGACAAAATCCTGAAGGACGTCAAATCGCTGCTGAAGTAGGGGCGGTCTAAGCGAGGTGGAATGAAATGAACCGATTAGCTCATTCATCATGGATCCGATGGCTGATTCTTGCGCTTGTAACGGCAGCCGGAATATACGCTCTCGTACATGCCCTGCTGGGGGATCAGGAAACCGCTGAGATTGGCCAAACGGCTCCCGACTTTGAGGCGGTGAATCTTCAGGACGAGCCCGTCAGGCTCTCCGATTACAGAGGGCAGCCCGTGCTGTTAAATTTCTGGGCGTCTTGGTGCGGTCCCTGCGTTAATGAAATGCCGATCCTGAACGAAGCGTACGCGCAGGAATCCGGCACTCAGATTATCGCTGTCAATATAGGAGAAAGCCGAGAGAAAGCGGAGGCATTCGCTTCGAAGCATCATTTGGAGATGCCGATTGTGCTGGATCAGCACAATACAATCAAAGGCCAATACGGCATCAGTGGTCTTCCGGTAACCGTCTTGATTGATGACCAGGGTAAAATGGTTGATCGAGTCACCGGCGAGCTGCCGAGTCTTGCGTTCGTCAAGGAATTGATGAGCAGGATTCAATAGGAACAAGTGTGTTAGGACACGAGAACAAGGTTAGCTTCTGGTAAGCTAACCTTGTTCTTTATTCCAGGGAGGAGAAGATCCGTTAACGTCTGCCCTATTGAATCGTGGCGTGCAGAGCTTGAGCAAACCTCGAGATGCCGGACGGGATATCCTCAGCCCTGGCACGGGCATAAGTGAATCTAACGTAACCGGATGCTGAACCGTATACGCTTCCCGGCGCAAAAATAACGCCCTTTTGAATGGAAGCTTCCAGCAGCTTGCTATCATTCACTTCCGGCATGATTTTGCACCAGAGATGCAAACCGCCCTCAGGCACATGGAACTGAACGAGACCGTTCAGCTCTTTCCGAAGGGACTCCATCAGTAAGTCACGCTTGTACAGTAAGCTAGCTCTCAGCTTGTCCAGATGAGGAGCAAAATAGGAGGAGCTGAGAAACTGTCCAGCGAGGCTTTGGGGAACCACGCTCAGCCCGAAATCCATCTGCTGTCTGGCGTCCGCGAGCCGTTCAACGACAGAATTCGGGGCGACCATCCAGCCTACGCGGAGGCCGGACGCTGCGATTTTTGATAGAGATCCAATGTACAGCACCGACCCGACTGAATCCACGGACTTCAGCGGTGCAGGGGGCGAACACTGGTAGGCCGTCAAACTGAAGGGGTCATCCTCCACGATGGGAAGCCCAAGCTCACTTGCAACATCAAGCAGTTGGGCTCTTCTCTCTTCAGCCAAGACGGTGCCTGTCGGATTCTGAAAATTCGGATTAATAAAAATCATCTTGATCCGGTGTTTCTTGTACAGGGAGCGTATGTCCTCTGGTTGTACCCCTCGTTCATCAACAGGCAGTCTGAACAATCGAAGACCGGCAGATTGAAACATAGGCAGTGAATAGCAATATGACGGGTCTTCAATAGCCACTGCGTCACCAGGCGAAAGCAAGCACTGCGTAATGAGGTACAGCGATTGCTGGGAGCCTGACGTGATTAATATGGACGATTCGGTGGTATGAATCCCCCGATATTGTTTGAGATAGGTTACCAATGCCTGTCGTAGTGGACCATATCCTTGCGGATTGTCATAACCCAGGTAGGGAGTATCCGGTTTCTGACTCAATATCGTATTCATTTCTTCGTTCGGCGCCAAATCGCCGGCAAGCTCTCCGCTCGCAAAATCAATCAGGGAGGGATCATAAGCCAATGCTTCCCGAATGCGACGGAGAAAAGGCAGGTTAGGCAGGAAGTTTCCTCCCTCCGCGTAACGGTGCCAGTTCGGCGTATGCTTGGGTGTAGCTCCCCACTTGGAGCTGCTGACCCGAGTTCCGCTCCCGGAACGGCTCTCTATGATACCAAGCGCCCGAAGCTCCGAGTAAGCCAGAACCACGGTGCTTCGATTAACTCCCAATTGCTCGGCGAGTTTGCGTTCGGATGGAAGTAAACTCCCTGGCGGAAACTCACCGTAAGATATTCTTTGCTCCAGATCATCAGCAATTTGCTGATATAGAGGTTGTGTGCTGTTACGATCCGGCTTCCACACTTTCCTCATCCTCTCATGACATATTCAGGTTGTTCCTGTCTGTAATCTTGATCATATCACTATGCACAAATAAAGGGTTTTCATAATTTTATCATTATGATGACAAATCTCTATCAATCTGTTGAACATGGATGGTGCCTTCAGCCCGTGAATTGGATGGGGTAAGCATGATAAACATTTGTGCCGATGATCATTCGTATTATCGTCCAGAGAACGAGCGAATATAGCCCGTAAGGGTCATTCTTCGGGGACAGCATGTGCACTATGATGATACAGAGCAGCATAAATATGAGATGAATAAGGAGAATGAACCCATTGACGACTTATAAATTCCAGCCAGATTTCCGACTCGGGGCTGCATGGATCATTTCGATTGCAGCAACTCTGGGAAGCCTTTATTTTAGCGAAATCAAAGGATATATCCCATGTGACTTGTGTTGGTTTCAGAGGATTTTTATGTACCCGCTAACCATTCTCTTGGGCATTGCGTATTACAAGAAAGATTTGGGAATCATGAAGTATGTTCTTCCTCTCTCTTGCATCGGAGGAGCCATCTCGGTATACCACATCGCGTATCAGCGCTTCTATTCGTTGTTTAGCAATCATGGTTTAGCAGCTTGCGGCCCCACTCCCTGCAACGTAAATTACTTCACCTGGCTGGGTTTTATTACAATTCCTGTTATGGCTCTAACCGCATTTCTGTTAATCACCGTCCTGCTGTGGAGTTTATCCAGAGCCGCTAAGGCGAAGGGAGCCAGTACCGAAGACTGAGCGCAATCAGACCTGCTTCTTGACAAAGCATAAGAACAGGATTAAAGTATGGTTTAACTAATCGTAATCGTTACGATTAATAAAATGTGAGATGAGGAGGTGCTGAATATGAGAGTGACGGTAACTTTGGCATGCACGGAAACCGGTGACCGCAACTATACAACGACAAAAAATAAACGAAATCACCCGGAGCGGATGGAGTTGCGCAAATATAGTCCGCGCTTGAAGCGAGTAACACTTCATCGGGAAACACGCTAGTTCATACGAACCACCAGGAGCCGGACCCGAGGTCCGGCTTATTTGACTTCATACGAAATGGGACTACACTGAGATTAGCAGGTTCCTGCAAAATTGAAGAGAGGAGGGATGGTATGCATCAGGAACGACATGATGCTGGCGGCGAGCTGCTGCTGAGCACACATACCGACGAGCAGTGGCGTCGGAGAAGGCGGGAGTTAAACGATTGGATTAACAGACCCAAGGTGCGCAAGCTGCCCAAGCGTACGCGGCTATTCGGCAAAACGCCGGTTGACGAGCAGCTGCATCCGATATTGATCCGGCTGCAGCGTGCAGGACTGGTCACCGAGTTCTCTTGCGCTGGCGTGAGTCCCCTCGATGAACCTGTGGACCATTCGCTGTATGCCTATCTTACGTATTTTTCCGACCGCGGTCCTGCGGAGTCGTTCACGAACCTTCTTATGAGGAACATGAAACATCGAGCGCTCATAACCTATGAGCCTTCCCGTAGCCGCTACGATGTGTCTTCGTTTTTCATCGGACATAACCGTTCCTTCTGCATTCTTTTACTGCATAGCGCGGAGCAGTTCATTCAGGAATCCCGCTTGTGAAGATACTGAAATAACATTAGATGAGGTAAGGAGTCGTGATGGAATGATACGTAGCCGAATATCTTGGGATTCGGGTCAATGGACAACCGTGCCGATATCAGTCACCGAGACGAAGGAAGGACAATATTTGAAGGTAGAGTCCAGAGAAGGCAGTGATTATTGGGAGAAAACCTTATACGGGTTTCAACGCGACAGCGGACATTCTCTGCTCACACGGTGGGAAAAGGATACGGCCATGGAAGTAACGTTTCAGCTGCAATCGTTTACGGAGCTTTATGATCAGGCAGGAATCATGCTGATGAACGCTCCGGGGCAATGGATCAAAGCAGGGATCGAGATTAATGATGGAATCCCGCAGCTTGCTGTTGTTGTCACCCAAGGATACTCGGATTGGTCGCTCGCACCTGTACCGGAGTGGATTGGCGAGAATGTCACGATCCGCGCTTCGAGAATGAATGATGCGGTCATCATTAGGGCGAGAACTGAGACGCATCCTTGGCGAACACTTCGAGTGGCGCCTTTTCCGATCAATACAGCAAGTCAAGCAGGGCCTTTTATTTGTTCGCCGACCCGTTCCGGGCTGCACGTAACCTTCACACGCTGGGTAATGACCGATCCTGACAGTGACATTCATGTTGATCCGTCTACTGAAGATTAGGATCGTTTCTGTGACATCAGTCAGATTAATATAGGGTCTGCTCTAAATCAACCACTCCAAATCGTAAGGATGCGATAATTATGAAGAA
Source organism: Paenibacillus sp. LBL (assembly GCF_029893715.1). Classification (NCBI taxonomy): domain Bacteria; kingdom Bacillati; phylum Bacillota; class Bacilli; order Caryophanales; family Paenibacillaceae; genus Paenibacillus; species Paenibacillus sp. LBL. The sequence continues at coordinate 23,449 of NZ_JARXYU010000004.1, forward strand.
AATCATGAACAAACCGGAAACCCTCGTCAGAGAGATGTGCAGCGGCTTCGTCATGGCTCATCCAGAGTTGGAATTTCATCATAAGCATACCTTTATCCAAAAGAAAAACATGAACCAGGACAAAGTAACCTTGATCAGTGGCGGGGGGAGCGGGCATGAGCCTGCGCATGCGGGTTTTATCGGCAAGGGCATGCTGGACGTCGCGGTTTGCGGCGATGTGTTTGCATCTCCATCCCAAATTCAGGTGTATCAGGCAATCCGGGCATCGGCCAGTCGGAAGGGCACCCTGTTGATTATTAAGAACTACAGCGGAGATATGATGAATTTCAAGAATGCCGCCTGTCTGGCGAATGAAGATGGCATTCAAGTCGACTATGTGAAGGTTGACGATGACATCGCGGTTGAAGACAGCCTGTACACCGTAGGAAAAAGAGGGGTCGCGGGCACGGTTTTGGTACATAAAATAGCGGGTGCGGCCGCAGAGGCCGGCATGTCGCTGGAGCAGGTTAAAGAAGCGGCTCAGCATGCCATCGATAATGTCAAAAGCATTGGCTGTGCGTTCACGTCCTGCACGGTGCCTGCCAAGGGGACGCCGACTTTCTCCATTGGCGAGCAGGAAATGGAGTATGGCGTAGGCATTCACGGCGAGCCTGGAATCCGCCGTGAGCAGATGATTCCGGCTGACGAGCTGGCACGGAGAATGGTAGCGGAGCTGCTGGAAAGTCTGCAAGTAAACGGTGATAGCCCGCAGGAAGTTGCCGTATTGGTCAACGGCTTCGGGGGCACCCCGCTGCAGGAGCTGTATCTCTTGAACCGTTCTGTCATGCGGGAATTAAATCAGCGGAACGTTACGGTGCTTAAAGTCTTTGTCGGCAATTACATGACAAGCATCGATATGGTAGGCGCTTCGGTCTCCATCATGAAATTGACGGACCAGCTGAAATATTTGCTGGGCGAGCCGTGTGACACGCCTGCACTCGTAACACGAGGACCGCTAGAGCCTGTCGTATTTCACGATGTTCTAGAGGAATCCTGGCATAAGAAGCAGCCGGAATCCTACAACATGGTGACACATGAAGAGTATGCTGCCGTTTCGGACGATCAATTGTCACTGAACAACATCATCTACTTGATAGACAAAATGAGTGAGGTCATTATTGCGAACGAAGTCCCGTTCTGTGAATTGGATGCGCACGCCGGTGACGGTGATTTTGGCATGAGTGTTGCCAAGGGATTCAAGCAACTCAAAGCCGAATGGGAGGAGCTTATATCCGAGGCCGCTGATATCGGAAGTTTCTTGAACGCCTGTTCACTGATTATTATGGAGCATTGCGGCGGCGCATCCGGTCCGATCTGGGGCTCTGCCTTTCGGGCGGCGGGCAAATATGCGTTGCATAAGAAGGAGCTGTCCATAGCTGAAATCGCCGAGATGATGGAAGCCGTGGTTCAAGGAATACAGGATACGGGTGAAAGATCCTTTGGAAGAGGGGCAGTTGTGGGAGATAAGACGCTGATGGATGCACTCATTCCTTATGCTGAGGCTTGGAAAGTTAGCGCGCATGACGGGGAGAATCTGCTGACTGCCGGCGTTCAAGCGGCACGGGCGGCCGTGGAGGGTGGAAAAAGCACGGAGGCCCTCGTAGCTCGCATGGGAAGAGCCGGAACCGTCGGCGAGCGGAGCATCGGCTACCCGGACGCCGGGGCACATGCGCTCGGGGTTATATTTACGGAGCTTTCCCAATCGCTCACAAGAGCAAAATAGAATAATCAAACCAAGGAGCCTCGCTTTCATTTGTGAAAGGCGAGGCTTCTTTGCTGCTCGTTGTTCTTGTATCAATTGCTACAGCCCGGGTGCAATGTGCAGTGATAATATTGAGGATAGATGGACTTACATACGATTAATAACACAAACAAAAGGGGATTGGACCAGATGCCGAGTAAAGAAAGCATAGCTATCAAACAGAAACTGACGGCCGAGGGATTTCATCATAAATGGGAGGATGCCAAGGCAATTCGGCAGTATATCGCTACCATGCCTCCTTATCCCGCCCTTACCGGCGAGCAGGAAGGATTTGAAATGCGATCTTTCCAGAGCGAAAGCGGTTTGAGTATGAACTATTATATATCGCATGGTGCTAGGGATAAGGGAACGGTCCTATATTTGCACGGCGGCGCCTATTTCGAAGAAATTCTCCCGCCTCATTTTGCTTTTGTTAAACAGTGGACGAAATTAACCGGATTATCGATATATATGCCCAACTATCCGACCGTGCCAAGCATAGAAGCAGGGGATCTGACTGAGCTGATGCGCGAATATTATAAGTTTGTCTGCTCTAAGGCCCAGAGTCCGGTATTTCTGATGGGGGATTCGGCTGGCGGCGCATTAGCGCTGAACGTTGCCCAAGGATTCAAAGAGACGCCACTTACGCCCAAGCGATTAATTCTGATTGCACCTTGGGTGGACGTCGCCATGGACAATCCGCAGATTGCCAAACTCGGCATACCGCAGCGGGATGTCTTCCTGCAGCCGGCCGGGCTTGGAGCAGTCGGAAGGATGTATGCAGGGAATCTGCGCATGGACGATCCTGCGGTCAGTCCATTGTTCGGCGATATGAAGAACCTGCCAAGCACGGTGATCCTGATCGGGACCGATGATTCCCTGCTGCCGGATGCCCGGCTGCTGCGTGATCGATTGGATGTTGAGGGTGTCGATACGGAGTACTGGGAGTATGAATATATGATGCATGTCTGGCCTCTTTTTCCGATGCCTGAAGCTGAAGAGGCGCTGGACAGGCTGCAGCGGTTAATCATACGTGATTTAGAATACGATGAAATGGATGGTAAGCTGAAGGACCAATTGGATGGTCAGAACTGACGCGCAATTGGATGGTGTGCATTAACCGTTTGTTCATTATAATGAGGCTGAACGAACAAGTTATGATGCATGATGTTGATCCTGGTGCCTCGGGTCAATAGCAGATTCTGTATAATGAATAATCGAATGGGGTTGTTTGGGGTTGGTTATGTACATGATTGTCATTGCGCTGGCATTAATTGGAGGAGTATCAACACTTCTTGTAGGGTTATCACAAGAGAATAAGAAGGCTAATCCGAATTATGAACGGAAAACCAAGACCAATCTCACGAAGCTGCTCATCATCTATCTGGCATCCTTAATTGCATTCATTGTTATATGGATGATTTTTAAATAACATACAGCAACTGCTCCCCGTTACAGTGAACGGGGGGCAGTTTTTTTATGATAAAGGACTTGGACGGGGCTTCATTCCCTCCACGCTGGACAGCTACATCTAACGTTCAAACCAAATACACACGATGTACCGGCTGCTTTTATTTTTTGCATCCTTTTTTCATGGATAGGGTCTGCAGCTATTATCTTTATGATTATCATTGGAACGCAGGTCCATTTGATGTAATCTGAAGACATCAGCTCCACAGCGGTTGATAGCATGGCCAACATTCTGATGTTTGTTATGTTCGCTGCTGGGTTTATTTTATCAATCGATGAGAAGAAAACCATTGCGTTTCTAATTCAGGAGGAGGTCTAGGAATCATATGGCATTGAACGTAGGAATCATCGGCACCGGCTGGTTTAGCAAGATGCATGCCCGTATTTTATCCGACATGGACGGAGTGAGTGTTGCTGCCTTTGTCGGAACAAGCCAGGATAAGGCAGACCAAGCGATAGAAGGATACAGCTCTGCCAAAGCGTATGCGAACGTTGAGCAGATGCTGGATAATAGCAAGCCGGATGCTGTTTATATCTGTGTTCCACCCTTTGCGCATGGGGAGATAGAGTCCCTGCTTGTGGATCGGCATATTCCGTTTATGGTCGAGAAGCCGCTTGGCACGAATCTGGAAATCCCGAAGAAGATTGCGCAAGGGGTGAAGAAGTCAGGGCTAATGACGTCAGTCGGTTATCATTTCCGTTATACGGACGCTGCCATCAAAGCGGCTGAGCTGCTGGAAAGCCGAAAGATCGGCATGGCTCTTGGCTACTGGATGGGTGATATGCCGCAGGTGTATTGGTGGAGACAACAGGAAGGCTCTGGAGGACAATTCATAGAACAAACCACGCATATGGTTGACCTGCTGCGCTGCCTGCTGGGGGAAGTGGATGAAGTGTATGCGGCCTTTGCCCATAGAGCGATGAAGGATATGCATGATAATGTAAGCGTTCACGATGTGGGAACCGCTACACTGAAGTTAAAGAGCGGGGCAGTGGCAGCCATCTCCAATACCTGTATTTTGCCAGAATCGGAGAAGGTAGGCTTGGTTATCTATACGGAACAGGGGAGTCTTGACATCAGAGCAGACAGGCTGATCGTTAATGAACAAGGCAGGAGAACGGAATACCGGAATGCGGCCAACCCATATCAACGGGAGAACGAAGCATTTATTCATGCGGTACGCACAGGCGAAACTTCAGGAATCCTATCCTCTTATGAGGATGCCGTCCGCACAATGGAGATTACATATGCAGCTTTGCAGTCTGCTGAAACGGGATTGCCGGTCAAAATAGGAAATCATTAAACAAACGGCACATATCACATCTAACCATGTGCTTCGGAATTCTATCGAGGGTGAGGGGCAACGAGAAGTACGGTGGCCTTTCGTGTGTGTATGGGTTCAGTTCTGTTATAATAAGTGGACGCATGAAGGAAGGGAAAGATGTAATATGGCATTTACAGCACAGCAGGTGGCCGAATGGATGGTCGAGGAAATCAGATTCACAGGCAATTTGTATCAGACCGAGGCCATACGGTATGTAAGCGAGCACTTCGGTGAGGAGTTCGTTTTTGTTAACGAGAACGGAAATGCCTCGCTGTCCAAGGAAGTGAAGAAGGCATTCCGCAAACTGCATGGCGGCCGCATTGCCTGGGATCGTGACGGGTTTATGTGGGCTTGGACGTAGAAACTTCCAGGGGGGTTCGGTGTCAACACGTAAAAACAGTCTGCGACTGTTATTCTGAGAAGTCTGATCATTCAGGCTTCTGTTGGTTTTGATCAAAGGGATAACGGGGTACACAGGGTGCAACGGATCGAGACCACTGAGGAGTCAGGATTCGGAAAAATGAACAGGGGTCCGGTACACGTTGATTCTCCCTATATATAATCAGAACAGCTGCCTTGAATTCAAGGCAGCTGTTTTTCATACATGATTATTTTATCCGATGAATCGTAAATTGCCCGGTTGAAGCATGCAGAGCCTCCTTGGTCTGTTGTGGGTCGATCCCGTGATGCCGCTCTACCGCATATCGGAACTCATAGAAGCCGCCGAGCGTGGCTTTGAAGTTGGTTTCCCAGTAGTTGGTCAATATCCACGCATACGTGTAAGGCCGGCTGTCCGCCGATTGCATGGTATGGAGCTGGCGCGGCGTATGCTCTAGCGTTCCCAACTGCACAAGCGGCGTGTCTGTCATCGATACAGCGAGCGCTTCCCGGTCTTGGGCCGAGTACCAGAATATGCCCTCTTGGGCACTGGTGTAATCGATGCAGCTTCCCGGAATTTGATCCTTCCATGGACGGATGTGGCAGCCGGCTTTTTCAACATAAAGCTCCGCTTCGGGACCCATGGAGAATGGAAGTGCCACATATACGTTTTCGGGGAGCCAGACACTGTCCTTGTGGAAGCGGACGGACACCTCGGCACGAGGCTGGTTCGCAAACAGCTTGATGTGGAGGGCATAGTAGCTGAGCCCCTTCACTTCGAAGACCAGCTCGATCAGAGCGAACAGCGGGCCATTGTCGAGCACGTTGACGCGAGTCAGGCGCCCGGCATCGCGCTGCACATGGGTACCCTTCCGGTTGCGGCCCATACGGGCACGGGTAGCGCATATCTGGGATGGGCTGTGCTCATCCTGTGCAGGCGTGACCTCGTAAACCGGCGTGAACGGCCCATGCCGGCGTGTATCATCCAGCAGATCGGTTGAACGTGTCTTGTCGATCCAAGCCGTAATGCCCGCGTTGATCTCCCATTCGATGCGGAACGAATCCGATTCGATGAAGCTCTCACCCACTATGACCGGATAAGGGACCAGGGGCTCCAACCGAATGTCGGCGATTCCTTCACAAGCAATTGGCTCGGTGTTGCGCGCAGTCACCATGTTCCCGGAAGGGGAGCCGACCTCTGCCATTTCGAGCGGGTGGATCGACAGCGTGCGGGATTCACCCGGCGTTAGCGTCAGCTCGGCTGCGAGGGCGCCTGTGTGCGTCAGCTGATACGGGAGCGACTGTCCGTTCGATTCATCGATAAGCTCGAACTTCCTCTTCAAGATGACGTTCTCCCAGCCATCGAGCGGAATAGCGACCTGCAGTGTGGCTGTGGCGGGCTCTGTATTAATCACCTCATACCGCAGAGAGCGATGAGGGGCCAGAAGCGCACCCTGACGGGCAACCAGCGCTTTATCCAAAGCCCGGTATGCCAGCTTGCTTGCTTCAGCTGCATAGGCTTGCTTCCGAACCTCCAGCATTTGGACCTGCGGATGCCATGGCTCATACACGGAGGAATGATAACCCCACGTATGCTCCGCGTACATAGTTAGTGCTTGTGCAGCATCATCGATCTCGGCGGGGCTTACCGTTTCGGAAGCCGGATCCAGCCGCTTCACTTTGCGAAGCGTGCGCTGGGCATCCCGGTAAATCTGGGTGTGCATCGCCGTGGAGGCAACACCGTCCGTCCACCAATCCGGCCAGTCGCCCCGGTGCACCGGCAGCTCGGATAAGTCCTCCTGCTTCAGAGCCGCAAAAAATTCGGAGAGGGTAGCCATCTTAATCGTAATGCGGTCACCGTTCTGCTCATTCCATTTGGTCATCCATTCCGCAATGTCCGCATTCGGAGATGCATTATCCGTCCCAAGACCGGACACCATGATCGGAACGAAGGAATAGGGATAGGATTCCTGTTCCAGATTCCATAAATATCGGTTAATCCGTAATGATGCGATGTTGTTGTGGCGATGTTCAGGCTCCATCAGGTTATGCTGGAATTCGTCTTTGATGATGTATTTGCCGAGTGCATCCGGACAGAATCCGAGCTCGTTGCCAAACATGTAATGTTCGCCGTTCCACACAAGCAGCTTGCCGCCCTCCGGACTTTCCCACCAGAATGGGGTCTGCTTGCGACCCAGTGGATACATGCCGTGATGCGTGTGGATGCAGGAGAACAGGTGCTCAATGTTATTCTGCAGCAGGCTGTCGGCATATCCCCATCCGTAGCCGTTAATATCAGCTGTCATGGCGCTGTCGATTCGGTGTCCGAAGGATTTCGCGTACTGCTGAGCCTTCCCGTGGTTGCGCTTCAGGAGGTCAAAGTCCGGGAGCTCGGTCATGTTCAGATAAGTTCCCGACAGCTCAATATCCCCTCGGATGACAGCTTGCTGAAAAGCTTCTTTCTCTTCGGGAGAGGCCGCTTCCAGAAATTTCTCCACGGCCCAGAAGGTTTCGCAGGTCCAGCGGAATGAGCTCCAATCCGGACGCTCCCCGCGATGTGCGGCTTCTGCGATGCCGACCGCCTGGCGAATAAAGTCAACGTGGTACTGCTCGATCCTCTCCTGGCGCTCGGTGTAACCGATATCCGTGTGGGAATGATGGATGGCATAAATGGTCCAGGGACGAGCGGGTCTGTGATCACCTTGGTTTGATAAGTTCATGTAACAGTAACCTCCTATTTATGAAGTGGGACGTATGTGTGGCTATCCATCTACAAAAATTCCCTCTATGCCGTTAAACACAGCGCTGATTCCATCCTCGAGAGTGAGAATGGGGATGGCATATTGGCCTAAAGCCAGCTGTATATCCCTTTCCCATAAGGGAAAACTGCCTGAGATTTGTCCCCCGAGTACCAGGCGGTGGGGTTTAAAGTCAGCTATATAAGGCAGCAGCATCTCTCCCAGCCTGCAACCGTATTCGCGGAACAGGTCTTCAGCTTGCTTGTGACCGCGTGCAGCCGCTTCTGCAAGATCGGCTACATCCATTCCGTCCACGAGCAGTCCCCGCTCGCTAGCCAAATTCAGAATGCCCCTTCTCCCAAAATAACGGTCCACCGTATGATTCCGGTAGGGTTCGGCAAACAGCATTCCGCTGTCAGGAATCCTGTTCCTGCCAGCGATGATCTGCCCATTCTCTATAAAGGCTGACCCAAGGCCTGTGCCGAGCGTAAGGCATATTAACCGCTCGGACGGAAACCGGATACTGGCGCCAAGCCCGAACATGAAGGCATCATTGCCGAACCGGATATTGGCTGCGGTTAAACGATTGGTCATGATGCCCGGGAATAAGCTCTTCTGCTTCTGGAATTCCGTTCGGAGCAGGTCGCGCACCGACAATCTGTAGAGCGATTCATATTTGCCGACACCCTGAAGGAGGGCGATGCCTTCTGCATAATTGAAAGGTCCGGGAAAAGCAAAACCGATTTGGATCGAATCGTGATAATCCAATGGTCTGCAGGTGGAGGCAAATACGTTTAGCAGCTCCCGGCAGGCATTGGCAAAGCTGGCGATCGTATCGCTTGCCGAGCCCTGAGACTTCGACGGCCAGGTAAGGAACGAACCGGGAATAAACGTCCCGTTCACGATGAGTGCCCCTTTCAGGAATGTGCCGCCGGCATCAAGCGTGATGGTGATTCGGGCAGGAAACCGCTCGCTTGGGTGATCTGCTCCATCATCGCAGGGCATGGAAATTCTCCTCTCCGGAAGTCCAAGAAGGCGGAAGCAGGGGATGGCTCCACTCCGGATTGACTCGGGCGGCGATCAGCGTGCAGGGAGAGCCGGAGAGGTTCTCCAGACGATACTCGCCCACACATGCCGGGACGATGTAGGACTCCCCGTAGCCCCACTCAACGGCAGCATCCTCGTCTGCTGCCGGGATAAGGCGGACGCGTTCACCCTCCACGAGGTTGTACATGATAAATTCCCCGTGTGTGTCTGCGTTCCACGTATCGTGCAGGGACAGCCTGCTGACCTGAAAGAGAAGATCCTCCCGTTGGCCTAGCAGTTCCAGCGTGCTCTGACCTTGCCTGCTGATGAGCGTTGGCCGGGCAATAAGCCCGTGTTCTACGGCTGAAGTATTCATGGCATCGTTGATGTTGCGGCGTGCATGATCAGGGTTCATCGGACGAGGCCTGCCGTCCCCATCGAGCCGCAAATAATCGTATATTTTGAAAGTGAACCACCAGGTGGTTGAGGAAATTTCGAGCACCAGATTATCTTTGCCGGAGCAGTGCACCGTTCCCGGCGGAATGAGATAGAGATCCCCCGTCTGTGAGTCATATTCGTTAACGTACGAGGAGAGCTCTAGCGGTTGTTCGTGAAGGTGGGCATCCTCCACCGCTTCAAGCAGCTGTCCGCCGGTTATTCCTTCCTTCAGTCCCAGATACACCTTGGCTCCAGGGGTATTGCGCATGATGTAATAGGACTCCTGCTGTGTCATATGCTCATTGAACTGCGATTCGGCATACTCTTGCAGCGGATGCACCTGAAGTGATAATTGCCCGCCTTGCATCGTATCCAGATAGTCAAACCGGATCGGAAAGTAATCGCCGAATAACTCGACATTCCGCTGTCCCAATATGTCATGGGACGATGCCTCCATCAACAGGGTGAAGGGAATTTCCAGGGTGACGTCCTGAACCCGCAGCAGCAGTGTATTCTCGGGAGCGATGGGTTCAAAGCTCCAGGCGCAGTTTGGCCATTCTTCGGGAAGGCCGCATAATTCCTTCAAGTATTGACCGCCCCAAATCCCGGGGGCAAAAAACGGCTTGACCCGAAACGGCTGCCGACCGGCTTTGTGCAGTACTTCCTTCAAGGCTGCTACAGGCAGCCACACCGGCTCATCCGGGTGATTCAAGTCCATGTAGAACGCCTTCTTATCCTCATGCTGGGCATAATAAGCTAACCAGTCGCGGCGGTAAGTTTCCCAAACAGGCCATTCGAGAAATAAACAGTTCTTGTACGTCTCAACCTTGTCGTGACTCATGCCCAAGCCGAAGCTGCCCATATGCTGGGCGTGTCGCCGCTGCTGGTTCTCGCGGGAATAGTCGGCATAGAAGCGGAGATCGGGATCTCTGTCCGCCAGCATGGAGGCGCCGGGTCCGTATACAACGTAAATGCCTTTTTTCGTTTCAAATTCGAGCGCGCTTTTTTTTAAGGATTCCCTTGCATTATGCTGAAAATATTGACTGGGTCTGACATCAACTGCCTTATAGCCGAACGCCCGGTTATCGGTCAGATAAGGCGCCATCTCGGCTCGGAGCTCGGCCTCGGATTTTACATAATAGGACGTGGAATCACTCAGGAAGGGGATCCCCTCTTGGTCACAGATTTGCTGAAGCTCGACCAGCAATTGATCGAAATGAGCACCGTGAGTTCCATCGAAAGTTACAAAGATTCCGGGTTTTCCTGGCATCTCTTGCTGCGACTTCATGTTATAGGCGGATAGGATAAGAGAGCACCAAGCGTCTGCCCCATACTTCATAAACAGGGGTTCCTTGCGAAAGTCCAAATGGTTGATTGGATGTGATTGAAAGGCAGTTGCAGATGTCATGGATGGATGTATCCTCCCTTCGGATTGTCTGGTTACGACTTCATTGTAGAAGGCAAGGGAGGATACGTCTTTATATAAAGAGGAAGTGTTTTTGTACGATCAGGACATCGGTGGAGAAATGCTAGAACTCGGAGTCATAGCGACCCTCAGAAAACTGCGAGCGTCGGAACCGGGCGGGGGTCACGCCAATCTTGGACGTAAACACCCGTGTGAAGTAGTGTACGGACTCGAATCCGCAAAATACAGCAATCTCTTTAATCTGCCGGTCCGTATTCAGAAGCAGGTGTTTCGCCTTCTGCACGCGCTGCTCCTGCACATAATGGACAAAGGATTGATGACCGTATTTGCGAAACAGCCGTGTCAAATGACGGGTTGTGATGTGGAGATGGCCCGCCACCCGCTCAAGCGACAGCGGCTCGTTAAGATTATCCTTGATGAAAAGCTCGGCTTGATGAAACATCGAGGTCCCTTCATCATGGGCCTCGGTTCCGGAAGGCTCTTGATAGAACCCGGGGCCGTGGGCTGCAGCAATGGATAAAATCAGTGACGTGGCTATGCTGTTCAGCACATGCGGGGAATAGGTTTTATCCACGGAATGAAACTGTGATAACAGCGACAGCCACAGGAGCCCGGGCGCTTGCAGCTGCCCTTCCTGAAGCACGGGAATGCCCTGTTTGGCTAACAGCCGGAATGCGGCCGCATAGAGCTCGTTATGTGCAGTTTCATCCAGCTCGAAAGCAACATAGCATAAGGACAAGCCCTCCTTGCTTCGGATTCGGTGCTGGACGCCTGGCCGGGAGAGAAACATGGTGCCTGGTTGAAGGGGGAACTCTGTAGCGTCTTCTATATACGAGCCGCTGCCTGTTAATACATAACAAGCTTCAAAAAAAGAATGTTTATGCTCGGTATTGTCGTAATGACGCGGCATGAATCCCCAATAGTGAATATGAACGGTTAGATCCTGCTGTTCAAGACGGTTCAGGGTACGGTTCAGGATGGAATTGGCCCGTTTATAAAACGATACAAATAAATGGTTGTCAATCAGCATGGGAGAGTCTTCTCCTTCTCAAAAACGGCTTTGTATCTGCCGGTCATGTAAGTTACAGGATAATACGATGTCTCTCTATTTTATATCATAATGATAAGTTATAAAGAAAAAATGGGTATAGTGATGTTGTGCATAGACAGCTACACAAGTTCTTCATAAGTAGATGCTATGCTATAAATATTCAATTCTAGAGAGGAGTTTATACTTATGTCAGCTAAGAAACGATGGAAGCCGATCATCCTGGGAGTGTTAGCATCTCTCATCTTCATATTGGGGGCCTGCGGAAACACGGACGGTGCAAACCCTGAGAGCACACCAAGCAAGGAAACCTCCGGGAGCATGGACGGGATGGATCACGGCAGCATGAACCATTCCGGCTCAGGCGAGGTTCCGGAAGGATTGAAGGCGGCAGAGAATCCAACTTATCCGGTTGGTACCCAAGCGCTCATTGAAACTGACCATATGCCCGGGATGAAAGGGGCTAAAGCAACAATTGTTGGAGCGTATGATACTACGGTGTACACGATATCGTATACACCAACGAATGGCGGTCCCGAAGTGAAGAATCATAAATGGGTGATTCAAGAAGAGCTGAAGGATGCCGGTAAGGAACCGCTGCAGCCAGGTACGGAGGTTGTAGTTAACGCGGACCATATGGAAGGGATGGAGGGCGCAACTGCGGTCATCGATTCTGCGGAACAAACGACGGTGTATATGGTGGACTTCACATCAACCACGGGTGAAGAAGTCAAGAACCATAAATGGGTGACGGAAAGCGAACTGTCTCCGGTTCAATAAAAAATGTATAAAAAAACAATTGGTTTCCAATAATTGGAAACCAATTGTTTTTTTATGAGTTATCAGCTTTCTCTAATCTGGCGCAGCGCTTCCGTCAATTCCGCATAGCGAAACTGAAAGCCGTGACGCAGGGCTTTGGCCGGGACGATTCGCTGGCCCTTCAACAGAATGAGGGACATTTCTCCGAGGATTGCTTGCAGCATAAAGGCAGGCAAGGGGAGCCAATGTGGACGATGATAGACCTTGGCCACACATCTGCCAAATTCATCGTTCCTGACCGCATGCGGCGAAGCGGCATTGACGGCTCCGGATATTTCCTTGTGCCGGACACAGTAGTCAATTAAATCTGCGATATCGTTGATATGTATCCAAGATAACCATTGCTTGCCGCTGCCTATCTTACCGCCGACGCCCGCTTTGTAAGGCAGCAGCATCTTGGGGAGTGCCCCGCCTGGATTGCCCAGCACGACACTGATCCGCAGCTTGATTAACCGGTCAACAGGGATGTGGTCTGCTGCCTGTTCCCACTCCGATACAACCTCGGACGGGAAATCCATAATGGTGGCAGGACTCTCCTCATCAAACGTTTTGTGCTCGGAAGTACCATAAATCGCCATCGCTGAAGCTTGAACAATGACCGCTGGTTTATGCTCCAACTTGTGCATCAATTCAGCTACAGAGGATACGGTTTTTTGCCGGGACTGCAGAATTCTCTGTTTGCCCTCCCGTGTCCAGCGCTGGCTCAGAGAGGAGCCGGCAAGATTGATGAGCGCGTCCAAATGCTCAAATCGCTCGGGATTGGACTTCATCTCATCCCAGGTCAGATAGGATAAGTGCCCGTTAAGTTCGGTTTGTGCGTGAGATTTCGGAACCGATCTCGTTACAATGACAATGTCATGCCCGTCTTGGAGCCAACGCTTGCATAATGCTTGGCCTATAAATCCGGTGCCTCCGCAAACAGCGATTCTCATGAAAAAACCTCCTTGAGCGATATGTTGTCGGTGTATGATTAAAATACGATAAGCGTGATTCACGGAAATGAAGGGGAAAGGCTTAACGACCCTTTACGAATGACGCTTGGGGTTACGAATTGGAAGTCCATATTATACAATCAATTATACAGGAAATGCGGTAGGACTCCGCCATAAGATTTGCAGGAGCCTCGTACTCCGTAGCAAGAAGTAAGGAGTGAAGGATGAGTTTATTTGAGAAGCTTCAAACGTTGATCATTATGGGTGCGGTCGGGATCGGGCTGCTGTTGGGGCAGCTTCCGGCTGCTTCGGGTTATGCGGAATATGTGATTGTTCCCTTTTTGCTGCTGATGTTATATGGATTGTTCTTGACGATACCGCTGCGGCAATTAACGCAGGCCTTCAAGAACATCCGATTTCTAGGGTCGAGCACCATCATTAATTTTATTTGGACGCCGCTGCTGGCTTGGGTGCTGGGTGCTGTCTTTTTATCGGATTATCCTGCCCTCTGGATAGGCTTCATCATGCTGATGGTGACTCCTTGCACCGACTGGTATTTGGTGTTCACTTCAATTGCAAAAGGCAATGTGCCCTTGTCCACATCGGTTCTGCCCATCAATCTGATCCTTCAGGTGCTGCTGCTGCCGCTCTATCTGCTGCTGTTCGCCGGCACGATTGAAACGATGCGGATGACAACAATCATGGAGAGTGTACTGCTGGTGCTCGTGGTGCCGTTCACCCTCGCACATCTCACCCGGTTTTTGCTGAGGGAAAAGAAGGAGGTGCTGGACCAGAAGCTGGTGCCGTTCTTTGCCAAAGCACAGATTATGTTTCTGTCTTTGGCCATTGTGGCGATGTTTGCATCTCAGGGCTCGTATTTACTGAAGAACCTGGAAATGATCTATATTCTTATCGTTCCGATCCTGATCTACTTCACGGTCAATTACGTCCTGGGCAGTCTGGTAGGCAGAATGCTGCGTTTCTCCTATGAGGATTCGGTCAGTTTACATTTAACGATCATTGCCCGAAACTCTCCGGTAGCCCTGGCTATCGCGGTGACAGCTTTTCCGGACCAGCCCCTGATTGCGCTTGCCCTGGTCATCGGACCGCTGATCGAGCTTCCCGTGCTTGCCGTGGTATCTCAGCTGCTCCTCTTCACAAGAAGAATGAAGCCGACGTCCGGCTGAATCAACGAATTCGGGCTGCTTGTTAGGCGGCTGCACGGAATGGATAACGGATACCCATAAGAAAAACAGTTTGTTGCGCCCGCGTTCTTCTTGGCCGGGTGAACAAACTGTTTTTTATTGGTGCATATGCGGCGGCCAGGTATCCGTTGTCACGTAAACGCCTGCCGTACGATCTCCACGGCCTGGTCCAGCTCCGGTTTCGATATGATGAGCGGCGGTGCAAAGCGAATGATCGATTCATGGGTTTCCTTGCAGAGCAGTCCGAGATCCTTCAGCTTCTCGCAGTAGGGTCTGGCCGGTACATGCAGCTCCATACCGATGAATAATCCTCTGCCGCGCACGTCTTTAACATCGGGATGCCGAATGGAACGAAGCTGCTGGAGAAAGTATTCGCCAAGCTCTAAGGATCTGGCTTCGAGCCCCTCTTCGGCAAAAACGTCCATTGAGGCGATCGCTACCGCGCAGCCGAGTGGATTCCCGCCAAAGGTAGAGCCGTGGGATCCCGGCTCGAATACACCAAGAATATCTGCCTCCGCCGCCACAGCAGAGACAGGGAAGACGCCGCCGCCAAGCGCTTTTCCAAGAATGTACATATCGGGCACAACGTTCTCCCAGTCACAAGCAAACCGTTTTCCCGTTCTGCCGAAGCCGGTTTGAATTTCATCGGCGAGCAGAAGGACGTGGTGCTGTTTGCACAGTTCCATAGCGCCGCTCAGATATCCGTCAGGCGGAATGACAATTCCGGATTCTCCCTGGATCGGCTCGACAAGAAAAGCGGCAGTATTCGGTGTAATTGCCTGCTCGAGCGCTTCCAAATCCCCATAGGGAATGATGTTGAAGCCAGGGGTGAACGGGCCAAAGTCCTCCCGGTATTCGCTGGATGAGGAGAACGAGGTGACGGTAAGGGTACGGCCGTGAAAATTACCCTCGCAGACGATAATTTCTGCTTGATCCGCCGGGATGCCTTTGTTCCGATAAGCGTATCGGCGAGCCGCCTTGAGCGCGGTTTCAACAGCTTCGGCACCGGTATTCATGGGAAGAATCATGCCTTTGCCGGTGAATGCGGACAGCTTCTCGTAGAAGTCTCCCAACTGATCGTTATGAAAAGCGCGTGAGGTTAATGTCACCTTATCCGCCTGATCTTTCAGCGCCTGAATGATTCGGGGATGACGATGGCCTGCGTTCAGAGCGGAGTAGGCGCTTAACATGTCGATGTATCGCTTGCCGTCCGCATCCGTGATATGAATCCCTTCCGCTTCCGCGATGACGATGGGAAGGGGGAAGTAGTTTCTTGCACCGTACGTTTCGGCTTTCTCGATATGAAGCCTTGTAGGGTCCATGGCGTAACCTCCTTAGTAGTCTGAAGAAGCCGGAGAGGTTGGAGAAGTCTATTACAAGATGCTTTCGCCCAGCATGGAGGCGATTAAGCCAACAAGCAGTCGGGACGTGGTCTGACCGCGGTCCAGCAGCGGATTGTTCTCGACGAATTCGGCTGAGGTTACGATGCCGGATTCAGACAGCATCTCCATGGCAAGATGTGCTTCGCGGTAACTGAGTCCGCCCTGAACCGGCGTTCCCGTGCCAGGCGCGATTTTGGGATCGACACTGTCGATATCAAAGGACAGATGAACACCATCCGTCCCCGCCGAGGTAATGCGGATGGCTTCTTCCATGACCCGGAACATGCCCAAGCGGTCGATGTCCTGCATCGTGAAGCAAGTAATGCCTTCTTGCCGAATCAGGTCCCGTTCGCCCTGATCGAGGGAACGCGAACCGATGAGCACCACATTTTCCGGCTTGATGGGGGATTTTGCACCGCCTATGGATGTCAGCCGTGTATCGCCTTTACCCAAGCTGACAGCCAGTGACATGCCATGGATGTTGCCAGATGGCGTTGTATCCGGCGTATTGAGATCGGAATGGGCGTCCAGCCAGATGACCCCCAGATTGCGGTGGTGCCGGGTCAGTCCGGCCAGTGTGCCAATTGCGATGCTATGGTCACCGCCAAGCACAAGCGGGAAGACCCCTGTCTCTGCCAGGGCGTATACGCGAGCTGCGAGCAACTCGTTGATCGATAATACTTCCTGCACATGTTTTAATTGAGGATTGTGTGCCTCATCCTTCATTTCAGGGGGGGCAGCCAGCTCTTCGACGCGATAGGGGATACCGAGTGTGTCAAGCTTGCGCTTCAGACCCGATCCGAATATCGCATTCGGTCCCTGACCGGCTCCCCGCCGGGTAGCTCCGCGGTCAAAAGGCACCGAGAGGATTGTTACGGTGGACGGAAGATTTCTCATTATGGACTCACCTCCACTTTGTAACATTGTATTCACTGGCCCGGCTTCGTGACTTGGGTTAATCCCCATACAAGCTGATTGTAGCGGGCATATGAAGATTCACACAAAAAAAACCTCCGGCCAAACATCGGGACCCATTGGTCCAATGTCTGTGCAGGAGGGTGTTGAAAGAATCGAACGATTTCTCTTTTATTATTTTACTGTTTTATTATAGGTTTCGATCTTGGAGCTGATTTCCGAAGCAGCTTTGTCCAGGGCTTCCTGTGGTGTTTTTTGACCGTTCAGCACCTCTTCGATGGCCGTTTCGGTAAGCTGGCGAGCTTCAGGGAATACCCCCATGACAGCGCCTTGTGTTGCCAGATTGGCTGTGGTTTGATGCAATTGATCCACGGCTGTTTGGAATTGAGGGTATTTCTCCAGATTCTCTTTCACAAGCTCTTCTTCATAGGCTTTGGTTGTAACCGGGAAGTAGCCGGTGTTGACATGCCAGTAAGCTTGCGTTTGCGGCTCGGCCAAATACTTCATGAATTCCCAAGCGGCCTGCTGCTCTTCTTCCGATTTGTTGTTCATCAGCCAGAGGCTGGCACCGCCGATAATGACGCCGCCGTCGCCGCCGTCAGCCGGTTTGGGCAGGAAGCCGGTACCGACTTCGAATTTACCTTCCGCCGCGCTGACAATGCCGCGAAGCGAAGCCGTGGAGTCCAGTGTCATGGCGATTTGTCCGGCTGCAAAAGCTTTTTTGGTGTCATCCGTTTTACGCCCCAGGTTCAGCAGCACTTTATCATCCACCATTTGCTTCCACCATTCCAGTGTCTTCACGCCGGCAGGGCTGTTAACCTGTGAAGCGGTGGCCGGGGATGTACGGCCGTTGCCGTTATTCAGCAGCTCAACGCCCTGGTTCGCAAGGAATTGCTCCATAAACCAGCCGTAGATGGCGAAGGATGCGCCCGCTTGATTGCCTTTTGTCAGGGCTTTTGCTGCTTCCGCTACCTCCTCATAGGTTTTTGGAGGATTCTCAGGGTCCAAACCGGCTGCTTTAAAGGCATCTTTGTTGTAATACAGAATCGGGTTGGAGGAGTTAAACGGCATCGAGTACAGTTTATCGTCGAACGTATAGTAATTTTTGATATTCGGCTCCAGGGAAGAGATGTCGTACTGCTCGGCATCCATAAAGTCCTGAACCGGACGGATTGCCTTGGTATCCATCATGAAACGGCTGCCGATCTCGTACACCTGAATCATCGTAGGGCCGCTGTTTGAGCCCAGGGAAGCTTTGAGTTTGTTCAGGCTTTCATCGTAGGTGCCCTGAAATACGCCCTCTACCTGTATGTCTTCGTGAGCGGCATTAAAATCGGAGATTAACTTGTCCGCGACCGTGCCGAGTTCACCGCTCATGGAGTGCCACCATACAACTTTTACAGGCTCCTTGGACGGCTCGCTGCCTGCGGCAGCAGTCGTCTCCCCGGTGGTAGGCGAATTGCTGCAAGCGGCGCTGATCAGCATCAAGCAGGAAAGCAGGAGCAGCGTGAAGGATCTTTTCCCAAAACGTTTCATGATTGGTTAATCTCTCCCTTTTGAAAATATAGTATGGTTCTATCTATCAGAAATTGCGTGGTCCCGTCTCTTAGAGACAACCGGCTCGCAAGGCTGATCATGCATGGTCTTGGCTATATAGCCATTAACCCTTTAATGCGCCTGCCGTGATGCCTCGAACAAGAGGCTTCAGCCCAAGTGCCAGCAGCAGCAGGGAAGGAAGCAGAAGCAGCAGAACACCGGATAGAATCAGATTCCACGAATTCATCTCCTCAAACTGCAGCATGCCGATCCCGATCTGGACGGTGCGCATCTCGACACGGTTTGTTGTCAAGAGCGGCCATAGGTACATGTTCCAATTGTTCAAGAACGAGTACACGCCCAGTGTGGCGATTCCGGGAATCGATAACGGCAGTACCATTTTCAGAAATATCCGGACATGTCCGCAGCCGTCCACCCGAGCCGCTTCAAACAGTTCCTTCGGCAGCTGCAAAAAGGTTTGTCTCAGCAGGAAGGTACCGAAGGCAGTAGCCAGAAACGGCACGATCAGCCCTTGATAGGTGTCCAGCCAATTCAAGCTTTTGACCGTTAAATAGTTCGGAATCATGATCACTTCCCAAGGAATCATCATGGTGGCGAGAAAGAGGCTGAACAGCAGGGTCTTTCCCGGGAACCGGAGAAAGGCAAAGGCGTAAGCTGCCAGGCTTGCTGTCACAATCTGCCCCAGCATAATCGCAATGGAGACGATCAGGCTGTTTCCGATGAAGGTCAGCACGGGAATCGTATCAATCACCTTGGCGAAGTTCGACAGATTGATGGCCCCGGGAAGCAGAGGCGGCGGATAAACGGCTGATTCGGCCTCACTCATAAGCGATGTTGACAAGGTGTACAGCAGCGGAAAAGCAACAGCCAGCGAACCTAGAAGAAGGGCGATGTAAACGAAGCTTTTGGGCATGAGACGCATGTTCATTGATAATGCACCTTCTTCTCCACGAATTTGAATTGAAAGACGGTTAACAGCAGGATAATGGCAAACAGGATCAGTGCCTGCGCACTGCCGATGCCAAATCGGAAATTGACAAACGCATCCTGATAGATGTTAAACACCATGACGTTGGTGCTGTTCATCGGACCGCCCTTCGTAAGGATGTTAATCTGTCCGAACGCTTGAAAGGCGCCGATGACCGACACAACGGATGTAAAAAATAAAGTAGGGGAAATCAGCGGCATCGTAATCCGGAAGAACGTCCGAAACGGACCGGAGCCGTCTATTTTTGTGCTGTCATATATATCCTCGGATACGCCCTGCATTCCGCTCAGCATCAGGATGTAGTTGAAACCCAGGTTCATCCAGACTGTCATCAGCGCGATGGAGATCATGGCCCATTTCGGATCGGTCAGCCACTGGATCGGCTGAGTTCCGACTAGCGACAGGAAGTAATTCAGCACGCCCAGGGTTGGATGGTAGAGAATCATCCAGATCATGGAGCCGGTACCAACGGATACGGCCATGGGCAGCGAGAAGATGAAGCGGAATACCTTCATGCCTTTCAGTTTGTTATGCGTCAGAGCTGCCAGCAGAACAGCAGCCGCAATGCCGGTAGGGACCGTCAGCAGTATAAACAGCAGTGTGTTGCCAAAGCTTTTATAGAACATCTCGGAGGTTAATATCTCCCTGAAATTGTCCATCCCGACGAATTCAGCCACCCGTCCTTGCGGATCGGTCAGGAAGAGGCTGAGATAAACCGATTTGAGCAGTGGGTAGAATAGAAAAAGACCGAAGATGAGCAGCGAAGGGGCTAAACAGGCATAGGCAAGCATGATTTCCTTGCGCTTGGTTTTCTTGATTGAGACGGGTTTTGTCTCATTTGAAGCCTGTGCCTCGCTGACGGATGGTGTTAGAGAGTGCCCCGGAGAAGGGAGCGTAAATTCTTTTTCCATAATCATGTTTACCTCACTTTCCAGCTTGGCCTTACAGGTATTGAGTATAGGAGTCAGATGTAAAATCCAGTGTGGGATTTTGTAAGATTACCGTAATTTATTACTTTATAATCTAAGAATGGAAGAAGATTTGACCGGAAGGGATGCAAGAATATCCCTCCTTCAAAAAGCTTGCAGCTCAGAAGAAGATGTGATATCTTATACATGTAACCGGTTACACACGGATGAGGTGATTTTAGAATGACAACGATAAAAGATGTGGCAAAGCAGGCAGGAGTATCTGTAGCGACAGTTTCGCGGGTTTTAAATGGAAACGGTTACGTGCACGAGGACACCAGGTCCAAGGTGGAACAGAGCATTCGAGAATTGAATTACACGCCGAATGAAGTGGCGCGTTCTTTATATAAAAGAAAATCCAAATTGATCGGCTTGCTTCTTCCGGACATCATGAACCCTTATTTTCCGCAGCTTGCCCGCGGGGTTGAGGATGAGATGCAGGAGAACGATTACCGGTTGATTTTTGGAAATAGCGATGAGAAGAAGCAGAAGGAAATGGAATACATCCAGACCTTCGTTCAGAACAATGTAGTTGGCGTCATTTCGTCAACGAATGATCCGGAGGCCGATATGTACACCGGTCTGAACATTCCCGTTGTTTTTCTGGACCGAACCTCGAACGATCGGCCTTCTGTATTCGCAGATGGCCGCGAGGGCGGCAGAATTGCCGCACGGGAGATGATGCTCCGGGGCAGCAAGGAAATTACGGTTATGCAAGGTCCGGCGGATGTGCGGCCGGCGCTGGAGCGTTTTGAAGGAGCCGTAGAGGTTCTGGAAGAACGGGGGGCAGCATATCAAGTGCTGAAGACGACATCCTTTTCCCTAACCGACGCAGAAGGGTTTGCTTATGAATTGTTTCGCCAATATCCGGACACCGATGGCGTGATTGCAAGTAACGACATTGTTGCATCAGCGGTACTGAAGGAAGCGCATCGGCTGGAGAAAAGGGTGCCGGAAGACGTACAAATCATCGGATTTGATGATATTTTGCTTAGCAGCCTGCTCGCTCCCTCATTATCAACCATACATCAGCCCGCGTATGAAATGGGCAGGGCAGCGGCAAGATTACTTATTGAACTTATCGAAGGGCAGCATATTGAGAGAAGCAGCATTGAATTCCCGGTAGAATTTATGGAGCGGCAGACAACGAGAAAGGTGGAATCATAATGGCAAAAATCGTGGTGATTGGAAGCGCATCGATGGATCTGGTGGTAACCGCCGCCAAGCGTCCCGGCGCGGGGGAAACGGTGCTTGGCGACAGCTTCAAGACGGTACCCGGAGGGAAGGGAGCCAATCAGGCTGTTGCTTGCGCAAGGCTTGGCGCAGAGGTGACGATGGTCGGCTGCGTGGGCGACGATTCCTTCGGTAAAACGATTTTGAACAATTTGCAATCGAATGGTGTTGTTACGGACTATGTGGAACCGGTTACAGGTATAGAGAGCGGAACCGCGCACATCATTTTGGCGGAGGGTGACAATAGCATTGTGGTTGTGAAAGCAGCCAACGACCGGATTACCCCGGCCTACGTAGATCAGGCAGCAGCTGTGATCAAGGCTTCGGATATCGTGCTGATTCAACAGGAAATTCCGGAAGAAACGGTGGTGCACGTCAGTGAAATATGCGCGAAATACCATGTGCCGTTGATGCTGAATCCGGCTCCTGCTCGCCCGGTACCGAGCCGCGTTATCGAACAGGCGGCTTATATTACGCCGAATGAACACGAGGCCGCCATCCTTTTTGGAGATGAGCCATTAAGCGACGTGCTGCGCCGATATCCGAACAAGCTGATCGTGACGGAAGGCAAGAACGGAGTGCGTTATTTTGACGGAAGCCAAGAGGTGGTTGTGCCGGGCTACCAGGTTGAAGCGGTGGATACAACGGGAGCGGGCGACACGTTTAACGGTTCCTTCGCCGTGGCTCTCGCAGAGGGCATGAGCATTACGGACAGCTTAAGATTTGCGAACCGTGCCGCATCTTTATCCGTTATGAAGTTCGGAGCACAAGGCGGGATGCCGACACGCGACGAAGTGGAAGGGAGCCTCTGATTATGAAGAAGAGCGGAATGCTGAACAGTCATATCGCAAAAGTGCTGGCTGATCTGGGGCACACCGACACCATCGTTGTTGGCGATGTTGGCCTTCCGATTCCTCCCGGAGTTCTCAAGATTGATCTGGCATTAAAGTTAGGCACGCCAAGTTTCATGGAAGTGGTAGAGGCGATTGCCGAAGATATGGTGATCGAGAAAATCGTCATTGCCGAAGAAATGAAGCTTGATAATAAGGAAACACTGCATGATATACAGGACCTTTTTCAAGGCAACGAGATCGAGGCTTGCCCGCACGAGTTGTTTAAAGAGAGGACTCGAACCGCGAAGGCGGTCATCCGTACGGGAGAAGCGAGGCCCTACGCGAATTGCATTTTACAGGCTGGCGTTCATTTCGGTTAAAAAAAGGAGGAAGCACCATGAACATTGAGATGACGAATATTCATAAATCGTTTGGCACGAATCGGGTGCTTGCAGGCGTGGACTTTGATCTCCGGGAAGGAGAGGTCCATGCCCTGATGGGAGAGAATGGCGCAGGCAAATCGACGCTGATGAATATCTTGACCGGTCTTCACGGCCGGGATGAAGGCAAGATTGTCGTCAACGGTCAGGAGACCTATTTTGCCAACCCGAAGGAAGCGGAGGAGCGAGGTGTAGCCTTCATTCATCAGGAGCTTAACATTTGGCCGGAGATGACGGTGCTGGATAACTTGTTTATCGGCAAAGAGTTGACGTCGGGTATCGGATTCCTGAACATGAAACAAATGAAGGCGCTTGCGAAGGAACAGTTCCGCAAACTGGCGGTTACGATTCCGTTAACACAGGAGGCGGGATTGTGCTCCGTCGGCCAGCAGCAGATGATTGAGATTGCGAAAGCACTTATGACCCAAGCGAAAGTGATCATTATGGATGAACCGACGGCAGCGCTGACTGAAAGGGAAATCGAGAAGCTGTTTGACGTCATCCGCTCTTTGAAAAAAGAAGGCGTATCCATCGTCTACATTTCGCACCGAATGGAAGAGATCTTTACGATCTGCGACCGGATTACGGTCATGCGGGACGGTAAATCGGTGGACACCCAGGCGATACCGGACACGAGTTTTGATGAAGTTGTCAAGAAAATGGTCGGCCGGGAGCTGACCGAGCGTTATCCGGCGCGGCAGCCGTCTCCGGGAGAGACCGTTCTCGAAGTGAAGAATATTAGCGGAAAAGGCCGGTTCGAGAATGTAAGCTTCTCGGTTCGCGCTGGTGAAATCGTAGGTGTATCCGGTTTGATGGGAGCGGGACGTACCGAGATGATGAGAGCGATTTTTGGACTGGACCCGCTCGACAGCGGCGAGGTTTGGGTACGAGGCAAGAAGGTCTCCATCAGGAAGCCGGATGATGCCGTCAAACACGGCATTGGATTTATAACGGAGGACCGCAAGGATGAAGGATTGGTTCTGGATTTCTCGGTTCGTGAGAATATGGCACTGCCCAATTTGTTCAGCTTCTCTTCGAGAGGGTTCATCTCCGGGAAGAAGGAGCAGGATTTCGTGGATACGTTGACAAAGCGGCTGCAGATCAAGACACACAGCTCAGAAACGCAGGCACGCAATCTTTCGGGCGGTAATCAACAGAAGGTTGTTATCGCGAAGTGGATTGGCATCGGGCCGAGCGTACTCATCCTGGATGAGCCGACACGCGGCGTGGACGTCGGCGCGAAGCGGGAAATTTACCAGCTGATGAATGAGCTGACCGAGCGCGGCGTCGCGATTCTGATGGTCTCTTCGGAGCTGCCGGAAGTGCTCGGGATGAGTGACCGGATACTCGTTGTCCATGAGGGCAGGATATCCGGTGAACTGGACCACGAACAGGCAACGCAGGAACAAATCATGACTCTAGCTACAGGAGGACAGTAATATGACAACTATCAACGATGCCAAGGCGGAAAAAGGATTTAAGGTCTCAGGTTTGACGCAAAAGCTCGGTCCTCTGCTCGGACTAATCATTCTCATCGTCATTGTATCCGTCCTGAATCCAAGCTTCTTGGAACCGCTTAACATTCTGAACCTGCTGCGTCAGGTATCGATTAATGCATTGATTGCATTCGGCATGACGTTTGTTATTCTGACCGGGGGCATTGACCTGTCGGTCGGATCGATTCTGGCACTGTCCAGTGCGTTTGTTGCGAATATGATGCTGGCCGGGTTTGACCCGATTCTATCGATCATTATAGGCGTTGCGCTCGGCGGGGTGATGGGGATGATCAATGGTCTTATGATCACCAAGGGCAAGATGGCGCCGTTTATCGCCACCTTGGCCACGATGACCATATTCAGAGGACTTACACTTGTCTATACAAACGGCAACCCGATCACGGGCCTGGGTGACAGCCTGGCATTCCAGCTGTTTGGACGCGGATATCTGTTTGGCATTCCGGTGCCGGCCATTACCATGATCATTACCTTTGCCGTGTTGTGGGTCATCCTTCATAAAACGTCCTT
Source organism: Paenibacillus sp. LBL (assembly GCF_029893715.1). Classification (NCBI taxonomy): domain Bacteria; kingdom Bacillati; phylum Bacillota; class Bacilli; order Caryophanales; family Paenibacillaceae; genus Paenibacillus; species Paenibacillus sp. LBL. The sequence continues at coordinate 48,374 of NZ_JARXYU010000004.1, forward strand.
TGGCCGCAAAACCTATGCCATTGGCGGTAACGAAAAAGCTTCGCTTGTATCCGGCATTAAAGTGCCGCGCGTGAAGATTATGATCTATTCCCTGGCAGGGATGCTGTCCGCCCTGGCCGGTGCGATTCTCACATCCCGTTTGAATTCCGCACAACCGACGGCGGGCACTTCCTATGAATTGGATGCAATTGCTGCCGTAGTTCTCGGCGGAACCAGTCTGACCGGCGGACGGGGCCGAATTGTCGGGACTCTGATCGGTGTGCTGATTATCGGCATACTGAATAACGGACTCAACCTGCTCGGCGTGAATTCCTTCTATCAGATGGTTGTCAAAGGCGTTGTCATAGCGATTGCCGTACTGCTCGACCGTAGAAAATCGGCTTAAGGGGGAGAATGAACGATGAAAAAAACAACTTTGCTGCTGGTATCACTTATGCTGATCTTCATAACCGGGTGTTCCCTGGAGCCGCCGGAATGGGCGAAGCCCAAAACCAGCGGGGATGTCAAAGATATCAAGATCGGTCTTTCCATCTCCACGCTGAATAATCCGTTCTTTGTATCCTTGAAGGATGGCGTTGTCGCTGAAGCGGCCAAACAAGGGATGCAGGTTGTTGTCGTTGATGCACAGAACGACTCGGCCAAGCAGAGCAATGACGTTGACGATCTGATTCAACAAGGTGTTCATGCATTACTAATTAATCCGACGGATTCCTCTGCGATTTCAACAGTAGTTCAAACCGCGAATAGCTTGGACATACCGGTTATTACGCTGGATCGTTCGGCGGATCAAGGCGAGGTCGCTGCGCTGGTTGCCTCCGATAATGTGAAGGGCGGCCAGATGGCAGCCGAATATATCGTGGAGCAGCTCGGCAAAGATACGAAGGTGATCGAGCTTGAAGGCGTACCGGGCGCTTCTGCGACCCGCGAGCGCGGAAAGGGATTCCATGATATCGCCGATGAGCAGCTGAGTGTGGTGGCGAAGCAGGCGGCGGATTTTGACCGGACGAAGGGGCTTACCGTAACGGAAAACCTGCTGCAGGGCAACCCGGACGCCAAAGCGATTTTTGCCCACAACGACGAGATGGCGCTTGGCGCGATTGAAGCCATTCAAAGTTCGGGCAAAGACATCATGGTCATCGGCTTTGACGGGAATGACGATGCCTTGAAATCCATCGAGGCCGGCAAGCTGACAGCAACAGTAGCGCAGCAGCCCGAGTTAATCGGTCAACTGGCTGTCGGCGCGGCCAGGGATGTGCTACAGGGCAAAGAGGTCGAAGAGAATATTGCCGCACCGCTAAAATTAGTGGTTAAGGAATAATCTGGAGTTGTGAGAAGCGTTACCCTGGTGAAATGGGCAGGGTAACGCTTTTTTTGATGGGAGAATAGACTCATTGATGCAAAATATAAATAATTCTTAAGAACTATCCGATATAATATTTATCAATAATGGAAGGATGAGTTAGATTTGAGAATAAAGAAAAGTTTAACTGTTTTAACTGCATTTACGTTGTTGTTTTCATTTATGACATCTAACGTTAATGCAGCGAGTACTCCTTTTTCACAAGGAGCTGGCTATCATCAAGGAGCATATGATAAAGAAGCTATGCAACCTATTGGGCACAATTGGAATCGGAACTCCAGATTCGCTGCGGTAAATTCAAATGTCCATCTAAAATGGAAGTATCAGATGCCTTCTGGAGGAAATTCTTCAATCGTTATTAGTAAAGATGGTACGATTTTCACTAAAAATTATGAATCATCTTCTAATCCTAAATTTAATATATACTCTATCAATCCAGATGGTACGTTGAAGTGGAAACAACCAATAATTGATAGTTTGGTATACGGTACGCCAATTATCAATAGCAACAACAAGCTGATTATTCCTGCCGGTTCCAAATTACTTTCATTAAACATAGATGATGGCGCTGTAACAGAAATGAGTCTTCCCACTAGTTATTCAAACGAAGTGGTAATAGGAAGTGATGGGACTTATTATTTATCGGGAATTGCCGGTAGGTTAGCTGCTTATAATCCTTCCGGTACTCCCAAATGGATAAGTTCCTTTGAATCGTCCTATCATTCAGGTTACCCTGCCCTTACAGATCAAGGTTCATTAGTATTTAAAGCTGGTTATGGAAGTTATGGAAGTCTATACTCCTTTAATTCTCAAACTGGTCAATTGAACTGGGAATTTAAAGGTATAATCGGTAGCGAGACTAGATCGGCACCTGCCATAGCAAAAGATGGTACAATTTATGTTACTTCTCAGGATGGTTTTGTTTATGCCATTAACCCTGATGGTACCCAAAAATGGAAGGTCAGTGTAGAAAGAAATCTTTCTTCTACGAACGTAATTGATCCAATTGTTGGTCCAGATGGAACTATTTATTCGGTTAATGGCACCAAGGATTTCTATGCGATAAATCCAGATGGTACGATTAAATGGATTTATAATTCAACAGCCATGTATTCATCCCCTATTATCGATAAGAATAATATTGTATATATTGGTGTAGGGGGTAAAGTAGTAGCTCTAAATGCTAATGGAGTAGAGCAGTGGTCATTGGCACTTAATGCTTCTAATTTCATTTCTGCCTCGGCTATTGCAGAAGATGGAACTCTATATATAGCAGACTCAAGTGGGACTGTTTTTGCAATTGGTGGTGAAGTAACAGGACCAACGGATCCAACCGAACCGCCCGTGGAACCTAAACCACCTGTAGATCCTGTCGGTGAGCGATCCATATTCGTGCTCACTTTAAGCAATGGAACAGAGAAGGAGTACGACCTTTCCATGCAAGAGGTACAGCAATTTATTAGCTGGTATGAGGCAAGAGCTGCTGGAAATGGTCCGGTTACCTTTGCCATTAATAAACACAATAATAATAAAGGACCATTTAAGCAAAGGCAGGACTATATCGTCTACGATAAAATAATAACTTTTGAAGTGAATGAATATTAGGGTTTAATGAGTCGCTGATGATCAGCGGCTTTTTATTTTTAACCCGTTATATGCGATCACAGCGAAGTAACTCACAGCCTTGAGATCGCCGCGGTAATACAATATCGTAAAAGAGAACCGTTATTTCACGGAATATATTATAATGACAATGATGCAAGAACAGCTGAGAGATGTTAAAAAGGAGCCGGATATCTATGACTATGGGGAAAACCAAACAAGCAATTGTAATTGTAGGCTATGGGGGAATGGGAAGTTACCATGCCAAGCTGATCAAGGACAATGAATATCTCGAGGTTACGGGAACCTATGATATTTTGGAAGATCGGCGGAAGGTGTCTTCTGAGGACGGATACCCTGCCTATGTCAGCTACGAGCAAGTGCTTCAGGATGCTGCAGTGGACGTAATTCTGATTGCAACGCCGAATGACGTGCACAAGGAACTTGCGCTTCAGGCCTTTACCGCCGGCAAACATGTCATCTGCGAGAAGCCGGTAACGCTTTCTGTAAGCGACTTTAAAGAGATGGTGTCCGCTGCCGATGCTGCCCGGCGGGTGCTGATGGTTCACCAGAACCGCCGCTGGGACGAGGATTTCTTGACGATTAAACAGATGTACAATGAGAAAACGATCGGCGATTTGTTCCGGATTGAATCGAGGGTGCACGGAGCGAACGGCATCCCGGGGGACTGGCGCCATCTTGAACAGTACGGCGGCGGCATGCTGCTGGACTGGGGCGTGCATCTGCTGGACCAGATCCTGTTTATGGTGGACAGCAAGATCGTCAGCCTGAGCAGCCGATTGAGTTTTATTCTGGGTGATGAGGTGGACGACGGCTTTGAATCGGTGCTGCAATTCGAGAACGGGGTCTCGGCTCTAATTGAAGTGGGAACAACAAATTTCATTACACTGCCCCGCTGGTATGTCAAAGGAACGGAAGGGACAGGCATTATTGAGGACTGGTCGTTAAACGGCAGAGTTGTTACCCGCAACCAGGATGCCGTAATAGTAGAGCCGAAGCCGATTCAGGCCGGAGTGGGATTGACCAAAACGATGGCGCCTCCTTCCGAAGAAGCTACCATTACAGGAGCCCTGCCTGAGCCGTATCGTCAATCCAGCAGCTTTTTCGATAACTTTGCGGCCGTTATCCGGGGCGAGGCAGAACCCATCGTGAAGAACGAGGAAGTGCTGCGCGTCCTGAATCTGATCGAAGCGGTGTTCGAATCGGCCAGAACGGGCGATACCCTGAAGGATTTTGACATATACCCTGCGTAACTCGCACGGACGAGCATTCATTGAATATTGCAAAAAAAGTACCGCGGCCAAGCAGATTGTGCTTGAAGCCGGGGTACTTTTTCTTTTTCCGTCACTGGGCTTACAAGCTGCCCTGATGGCTGTGCAAGCTATCGTTATTTTACATGATCCACTTGCATGCGCTGCCCGGCCAGCAGCTCCCTTCGATAGTCGCTCGGCGCCCAGCCCGTATCCTGCTTGAATAGCTTCGAGAAATAGGAATAGTTGGCATACCCCACCTTGGCCGCAATCTGATATACAGATAACGAGGTTGCCTCCAGCAGATGTTTGGCCGCCTTAATGCGGGCTTGAATGATATAGGTGCCCAAAGAGATCCCCGTCTCTTTTTTGAACAGGCGGGCTAAATAATCCGGGTTCAGATAGACAATCTCCGCCAGGCTTATTCGTGTCAGCTCGTCACCGTAATGGGATTGAATATAGTGCTTGATTTCCTCCACAACGGTTTGGGAATGGTCGGCAAAGGAATGATATTCTGCTGCCGTGCTGACCAGATATTCCATATATTTCTCCATATCTTCAATCGAGTTCAGCGATTGCATGAATAATTGATCATTGGTTTTACCCGTATAGAGCTTGTGTGCCTGAATCTCTTTGTTCTTCAGATAGGCGTACACGAGCTGCACGATGTCCAGGCGGAACAAACGCAGCACGGAGGCGTTATAGACGCCATTCTTGGCCAGGTTCTGCAAGTAATTGCGGGTCTCTCCCAAAAAAGTTCCCGGGTTGTTCTGGTTCAGCAGCTCTTCCCAGTCTTGAAGAGGGGGAGGCGCATAAACGGCTTCCTGCAGCGGATACTGCTCCAGGAAAAAGATCTGATTCCGCTTTTTGATCATATACTCGTTCATTTGGAGCAGGTCCCGTATGGACTTGTTGATCGCTTCCAGAGCCACCGAGGTCGATACGTTGCAGCAAGCATCGCTTCTGAGAAATTGATTGGCTTTTTCAATGAACGACAAGCAGATGCATTCGATTACCCGGGTATCGGGGGCCCGATTCCATTTCAGCATGACCACCCAATTGTAATCCTTATATTCCATAACCGTTTCGACGGAAATAAGAGGGTCCAGGAACAATTCGGACAACACGTTGAGGAACGCATAGTCAAACAGATCCTTGTCTTCCTTGCCCAGACTTTTGTCATACGGAAAGATGGTGATGAGCACGGGCAGAAACAGATCCGACAACTGGTAGGACAGGTTTTGTTCCGCGATATAACCTGCGATGGCCGCCCGGTCCGACGAAGCCTTCTTCTCCCGGATCAGCCTGCGCCAGAAATGGTCCTGCAGTTTCTTTTGATTTTTCTTCCAGAGTTGCCCATCCTGGATTGCTTCCTGATAACTTTGCTGTTCCTTGGCTTTGTAGGCCGCTTTAGAGATGATGAGGCTTAATTTATCGAATTCAATCGGCTTCAGGAAATAATCAAAACTTTGCAGCTCAATGGCTTTCTGGGCATAGTTGAAATCGGCGTAATTGGTCAGGAATATCGTTTGGATGCTGTACTGTTCCTCCCGTATCCAGGCGAGAAGCTCAAGCCCGCTCCCTTGCGGCATTTCGATATCACAGACAAGAATTTGAATGGAATGCTTCTGTAAAATGTCACGTGCTTGTGCAACACTGTAAGCAGTATGGACCTGCTCAATGGAGAGTGCACGCCAATCAATCTTCTTCTCCAGCGCAGCCACGACAAAATAATCGTCATCCACTAACAATACATTCATTGAATTTCCCTCCTTATATCCTGCATGGCCTGTGGAAGCGTCAAACTGACGCAGGCACCGCCGCCTGCCGGATTCGAAAACTCAACTTGAGCCCGATGGTGATAGAGCAGCTCCAGCCGCTGCATGGTATTCATGATCCCGATGTGTTTTCCTTCGCTTTGATCCAGTGGCTTGCCGTTAGCGAGCTTATCTAATACCTCCATAGGAAACCCGGGTCCCGTATCGGATATCTGGATGACTGTATAAAGCTTCTCTCCTTCTGTCACCAAGGCGACGGACAGCCGTATTTGCAGCTCCTGGTCTCTGGATACCGCGTATTTCACCGCGTTTTCGATGAAAGTCTGAAGTACCAAGGGAGGAATGGTTAGGCCGGCAAGATCATCCTTATACTCGATGCGGTAAGAAAAAGCATCCCGATAACGGTGCTTCTGGATCTCCAAATAGATTCGGACGTGCTCAATTTCGTCTTCCAGCCGTACGACATGATCCACGCTTTGAAAGATGTAACGGAAATACTTGGATGTGGACAGCGACATATATTCGATTTCCTTAAACATGTGCATTTGCGCCATACTGTAGATGTTTGTCAAGCAGTTCAGGAAAAAATGAGGGTTGATTTGCAGCTTCATATAATCCAGCTGAATTCTTTGCTTCTCGAGCTCCTGTTCGTAAATATCGATTTTAAACTTCTTGATCTGTTCGATCAGATGTTTGAACTGGGAATTCACCTGCTCAAGCTCTATAATTTCGCTGCTCATAAAATCCAGATTCTCGCTATCCTCGTGAATGCGCCTCACATTCTCCGAGAAATTCTGAATCGGCTTCAACACCTTTTTCTTGAAGTACAGCATGACAACACTGAGCGTACACGTGAGCACCACGAACAGAAGCATAATGAGCAGCTGGGCTATCATAATGGTCTCGAATACGCCGAATTGGATGACCAGCTGCACGTTGAAGGAAGCATTCGAGAACCCTTCGGTAACCGTTGAGCGCGGCTTCGAGAAGCTAAGCAGGGAAGCCTTGGTGCCTTCGAGATTCAGACTATCGGCTTCACGGGCACCCGGGCTGGAGAGGGACCCACCTTGAAGATCCACCAGGGAGACAGAACCCTCCTCACCCAGATTCAGCTGCTGCAGCGGACGGATCAAATCATCCGCGGAGATGAGACAGATCAGATAGCGATTATGATAAGGCACGATGTTGATTACGTAGAACTTGTCTTGAACCTGAATCGGGTTCCAGTTCGAGTAGAAGGTTTCGTATACGTTTTTGGAATCGGTGAGTGTTACGATCTGCTCCTTTAAGTCCCGGAACTCTGCATACGACAGCGACATAGGCGCATAGTTCTGGAAGAAATCCTGATCCTTTAGATAGAAGAAAAAGTTGTATTCTTGACCATAGTTTTTCTGAAGCTCGTTAAAGCGCTTATGCATTCGTTCGTTTGACTTAATATAATCTACATAGTCGGTGCCCGGGGTGTCCATCATCTTGACGCTTTCATCATTCGCGAGTGTCCACCCCATATAGTGGTTGATGTACGAGAAGTCATGATTGATCTGCCTTATATACAGATTCGCTGTATCCTGAAGATACCTTGTGGATTGCTGCTTCACGATGAAGATGGACGCGAAACTGATCACCAGATCCACTACAAGGGCAAAAATCGAGATGAAGAGCATGATTTTGACGTAGTGACGGATGGGATAAGGCTTATTATTCAGTGCTTTAACCATAGGGATGTCCGGGGTTCCTTTCCAATCGCCTTTTTATGAAAGCGTTTTATTGATGATAACGATATTATATAGGGATTAGGCAAAAAAAACAGGAGCGAACGCAGTCGCTTTTACCATAAAGTCCGAATAATACATCGTAAAGTCCGGATCATAGCATGTTCCTCCCTGAAATTTAGAGCTTCCCTGGCTGTAGAAAGGGGCAAAGGTCCGAATAGAGCATCATGAGGTCCAAATAACGATTCTGGGCGGAAGTATACTTGAGTTGCTTACACGACATACCGGGTTCACGACAACAAGAGGAGAAAGGGGAATCGATTTGAAAGCAGGCCAACTGAATAGCTCAACACACCCGACACTCGGGCGGATAAGAAAAAATTGGGGCCTGTATCTATTGCTGCTGCCTGCGGTTGTACTGGTCTTGTTATTTTCTTACGTTCCGATGTACGGCATACTGATCGCATTTAAGGATTACAGCCCGGCTGTTGGGATTATGGATAGCCCGTGGGCAGGACTGAAATACTTCGAGAAGTTTTTCAATTCCTATCAATTCTCAACCACTATTACCAATACGCTGGTCATCAGTTTGTACAGTGTCGCAACGTTTCCGATTCCGATCATGCTCGCCCTGATGGTCAATCAAATGCGGCAGAATAGGTTCAAGCGGTTCTTCCAGACCGTAACCTATATGCCGCATTTTATATCCACGGTTGTCATGGTGGGACTCATGCTGATTCTATTCTCGCCAGGTTCGGGACTGATCGGGAATATCTTCCGTCTCTTCGGTGCGGAGGCTCCGAATTTGATGGGCTCTGCCAGCTTGTTCAGCAGTGTGTATGTATGGTCGGATGTGTGGCAGCATACGGGCTGGGACAGCATCATCTATATCGCGGCGCTTTCCGCGGTGAGTCCGAGCTTGTACGAGGCGGCAACGATGGACGGGGCAAGCCGGTGGCAGAAAATCCGGTTTATTGATATTCCGATGCTGATGCCAACCGTGGTCACTTTGCTTATTTTGCGGATTGGCAGTTTGCTGGGCGTAGGTTTTGAAAAAGTATATCTGATGCAAAACAGCCTCAATATTACCTCAAGCGAGGTCATATCCACCTATGTATACAAAATCGGGATGCTGAGCAGCCAGTACAGCTTCTCCTCGGCGATCAATCTGTTTAATACAGTCATTAATTTTGCGCTGCTTATTCTGGTCAACCAGATTTCGAAAAAATACAGCGAGAACAGTCTGTGGTAACAAAAAGAGAGGAAGGGTTCTATGGGCTTAGTGGAAGTTAGAGAGAAAAGGGCGCCGCGGCAGAAAAATACTCGATCTTCCGATAAAGCGCTGGAAATCGGCCTGTATGTGTTCGCGGTCCTGATGCTGATCGTGCTGATCTACCCGCTTTACTTCATAATCATTGCATCATTCAGCGAGCCGGCAGCGGTTGCCAATGGACAGGCGTGGCTTGTTCCCAAGGATTTTACGCTGGCAGGCTATCAGGAATTGCTGAAGCACTCTAATATATGGATTGGGTACCGAAATACGATACTGTATACGATTGTGGGTACGGCCATCGGACTCGTGGTTAACATTTCCGCAGCGTATGCCCTGTCACGGAAAGACCTTGCGGGCCGCAAGTATTTTTCGCTGCTCTTTATATTTACCATGTTTTTTAACGGCGGTCTGATTCCTACCTTTATGACGATCCGGGATTTTCATCTCTACGATACGTTCCTTGTCATGGTGCTGCCGTTCTCGGTTGCCGCGTTTAACATCATTGTGGCCCGGACTTTTTTTCAGAGCAGCATTCCGGAGGATTTATGGGAAGCGGCTCAGCTTGACGGCTGCGGAAACCTCAGGTATTTCATGACGATTGTAATCCCGCTATCCAAAGCGGTCATCTCGGTCATTGCATTGTGGACGGCCGTGGGTCACTGGAATTCCTATTTCAATGCTTTGATTTATTTAAAAGACACAAGCCTGTATCCGCTGCAGCTGATTCTGCGTAACATTCTGGTCACCAACCAGATGCAGTCTGCCATGGGTACTGGAGAGGCCGCGGCCATTGCGCTGCGTCTGGCTAACATTATGCGTTACGCGGTGATTATCGTGGCAACGGTGCCGATCATGTGCATCTACCCGTTTGTGCAGAAGTATTTCAATCAGGGGGTGATGATCGGAGCCGTGAAGTCGTAAAACCGGATGGATCCAAGAAAATAATAATTGGGGGAATGGTGGTATGGGAACAAACAATAAAAAGAGGCCGCATCATCTGAAATGGGCTGTCTCTATTATGATGGCGGCAATCCTGCTGTTAAACCTGGCCGGCTGCAGCAGCAGCAAGAACAATGAGGCTAAGACGGATACCGAGGCCGCTTTCAATAGAGAGGGCCTGCCGATTGTGAATGAGCCGATAACCCTGGACGTCCTGACTGTTCGCTGGGGCAATATGGGGGACACCTTCCTTCAGAACCAGTGGCTCAAGGATTTGGAGAAGGAGACTAATGTCAAAATCAATTGGCAAATCATGTCCTCCAATGATTGGGGAGAGCAAAAATCGATAATGCTGGCCAGCGGGACGCTGCCTGATATTATTTTCGGTGATATCGTATTCAGCGATTCCGACATCGTGAACAACCTGTCTTATTTCCGTCCGCTCGACGATTACATTGATCAATACATGCCAAATTTGAAAGCGGCGCTGGAAGAAACGCCTGAGATGAAGAAGATGAGCACATTCCCGGACGGTAAAATATATTCCCTGCCGGCACGCTTGCCGTCGAGACCGAAGGCGTCAATCCAGCCGATCATTAACAAAACGTGGCTGGATAAACTCGGGTTGGATGTTCCGGATAACACAGACGAGCTGTATGAAGTGTTCAAGGCGTTTAAAGATAAGGACCCGAACGGAAATGGCAAGGCGGATGAAATTCCGGTCAGCGGATCGGGCAATATCAGCATGGATTTGTTGAATCCATTCGGCATCACTGACATCAATGCCAACAGCATGATGGTCATCGACAATGAGCCTGTTTATTATCCGGTGACGGAGAATTACAAGGAAGCGATCAAGTGGGCACACAAGCTGTATTCGGAAGGCCTGATCGACCAAGAGATTTTCACGCAGGACAGCACCATGTCCACGGCGAAACATCAGAACCCGGATGCGGCGCTGATCGGTTTCTCCAATCAATGGGTCCCGGATGCCGTGTTTGGCAAGTGGAAGGATCAATACATTGCAATCCCGTCCATCGCAGGACCTGACGGCAAGCGATATCAGGGCGGTGAGCCGCAGGGCATGAGTTTAAGAAGAAATGAGTTCCTCATTACAACGTCGAACAAACATCCGGAGGTCTCAGCTCGTTGGGCGGATCAGTTCTACACCAATGAAGCGAGCATCCAGAATTTCTGGGGAGCCATCGGCACTGTAATCCAGAAGAACGATGACGGTACCTTTACCCTGATGAATCCTCCGGAAGGAACGAGTGCCGACGCTTGGTACTGGGAACAGTCCGTCCGGGATTTCGGACCGAAGTATGTGAGCCCGAGCTTCGAGAAAAACATCATTCTGGATGAGACTACGGGGGACGGTCTGAAGCTGGTCATTGACAAGCTGGGCAGCGATTATGTAACCACGCCGTTCCCGAATGTGATGTACAGTGCTGAGGAGTTCCAGGAACTGCCTACACTCACAACGGATATCGATGGCTTTGTCGGCACAACCCGGGCGAAGTGGATATCCGAAGGCAATATCGATGCGGAATGGGACGCTTATGTCAAGAAGCTGAACGACATGGGGTTAGAGCGATTGATCGAGATCCGTAAGGAAGCTTATCAGCGTTATATCAGCGTAAAATAAGGATCGGCTGCACGGATTCAGGCTGCCCCGCAGATTCAATAGGCTGTGGGGCAGTGTGATTATTCAGGGAATAAAAGAAGAACTCTATCGACCTACAGGGGGTTGCAATCATGGGAAACATCAAAGTCACAGTATGGAATGAATACCGGCATGAGAGACATAATGAACAGGTAGCGAGCATTTATCCGAATGGGATTCACAGAGCAATAGCGGGTCATCTCGAAGGAGTTGAAGGTTTAGAAGTAGCTACCGCAGTATTGGATGAGCCGGATCACGGATTGACCGATGAGCGGTTGGCGAACACGGATGTGCTGCTGTGGTGGGGCCATTTGGCACATGATGAGGTGCGGGACGAGATTGTCGAGAAGGTGCGTCAACGCGTTCTGGACGGCATGGGACTGATTGTCCTGCATTCCGGTCATGGCTCCAAAATCTTCTCCAAGCTTCTCGGTACAAACACCGGCATGCTGAAGTGGCGCGACGATGGCGAGATCGAACGGCTGTGGGTGGTCGAGCCCGGTCATCCTATCGCGAAGGGTCTTGGTGAATATATCGAAATTCCGAGGGAAGAAATGTATGGAGAACGGTTTGAAATACCGGCACCGGATGAACTGGTATTTATCTTCTGGTTTGAAGGCGGCGAAGTGTTCCGCAGCGGGTGCTGTTACAGGAGAGGCAGAGGGAAGCTGTTTTATTTCCGTCCAGGCCATGAAATGTTCCCTGTGTACCACCAGCCCGAGATTCTGCAGGTGATCACGAACGGCGTGTTCTGGGCTGCGCCTGTTGATGGGGCAAAAACATCCTACGGACGGGTTGCGCCCATCGTCCCTGTTGTTCAATCCTAAGACCATCAGTTATATAGAAGAGGAGTGCATCTAGATGAATAAATTTCGCATTGGATTAATTGGCTTGGGGGGCATGGCTCAGGAGCACATCCGCTGGATGAATGAAGAGAACATGTATCAGTTTGTCGCCGTTAGTGACGTAAATGGTGAAGCTGTGGCTCAGGTAGGCGATCAGCTCGGCATTGAGGACAGCAAGCGTTACGCTGACTTCCATCATTTAATTGAAGATCCGGACGTCGATGCCGTAATCTCGATTACACCTAACAATGTGCACGCAGATATTATCAGTGCATGCTTGCAGGCAGGTAAGCCTTTTTTGGCGGAGAAGCCATTCACTCGCGTCTTCGAAGAAGCGGTGCCCCTGCTGGAGCAGTATGAAAGACAGCCCGTTCCGGCCATGATCGGTTTTACATACCGTTACACACCGGCTTTTCGTTATGCCAGAGAGCTGGTGCGCACAGGCAAGCTGGGTATGATTCGTCACTTCTCGATTCAGTATTTGCAAGGGTTCGGTGTGCCAAGCGAGCAGGTTCCTTACATGTGGAGATACAATAAAGCCATCACGGGCACAGGCACTCTGGGTGATTTGGGATCGCACATGATTGATATGGCGCGCTTTCTGTTCGGGGAGTTCAAGGAAATAACCGCACAGCTGCACACGATTATTCCGGAACGCCGCGATCCGGTAACGGGCGCAATGGCCCGGATCGAAGTAGACGATTTTGCAAGCTTTCAGGCGCGGATGACGGGTGACATCATGGGCGTATTCCAGACATCGCGCAATGCATTTGGCTCAGGCAATCAGCATGAGGTGTCCATATATGGCGACTTCGGTACGGCACATGCCAGCACATTGGACCCGGACCGGCTCATATGGATTCGAGAGGAGGAGCCAGGTCAGCTCTCCAGAACGACAATGGAAGTGCCGGAGCATTGCAAGGTGAAGCAATATGCGGATTTTGCAGCCGTATTACGCGGTGCGCCTGCCGATGGAGTTCCTGGATTCATGGACGGCTATCGAAATCAAGAGGTGCTGGATGCCGTAATTCGGGCAAGCGAAGCCAGGGCAGCAGTAGAGCTCCCGAATTAAAGCCGGGGTTCAGGGACCAGGAAATTAACAGCTGTCTCACAGTGTTTTGCCCATCCAGATGTACAAGGCCATTAAGCTGAACAGAAACAGGCAAAAGTTTACGCTTACAAATAATCCGCGAAGGACGGGCGAGCGGTGGAACTGAAAAGGTGTCCGCAGATCGCCTGTGCCTTCGATCAGGAACAGAATCAGCAGCGTGTGAATGATGGTGTGCCCGATGACTTCCTTGTAACCGAATACAAGGCTTGTCATAATAAAAATACCTGATACCAGCAGGGCGGTGAATCGGCTCATGATGCCTACGATGAATGCCCACGCCAGTCCAATTTCGATAAAAGCGCTGATCATAACAAAGTGTTCGATGGAGAATCCGAAGGTAGGCAGTCCATAGCTGCCCATGACAGAACACGCCAGTTCTGGAATGGTCAGCTTTTCCATGGCGAGCCAGGCGAGGGACATGCCTGTGCATACATACATGACTGGAGCGGCCGTTTTTTTCAAGGGCGTGCCGCACACGAACAGATAATACACAATACCGATATAAATCAAATAATCAATGGAATGAAAGATACCGTAGTTTAATGAAGCTTGAATATACAACAGGAACAGGATGGCACCGCTGATCGGCAATGTACGCTGATAGAGAAGACACGCAGCGGCGGCAGAGAGGCCGAGGATAATCCACATGGAATTGGTTCTGAATTCGGGTGCCAGATAAGAACCGCTCAGAAGCTGAAGCACTAGGCCGATGGCCAGCCCGATGCGGAGAATGACTTCGGTATGCGGCCTGAGACGGTGCAGGAATTGATGAATGCGCTCCACGGGCCGCGTCTTACCCAACGGATCGTTGAACACACTCGATACCAGTAAGACGAACAATGTAAACGCTAACCAAAACAAGAAGGTCAATGTAACGACACGGGGGAAGGGCAGGGGAACCCATTCGAAATTGTCCGTAAACCACTTTACATGAATATAGATGTTGCTAATCTCGCTGAAATACATTAACATTCAATCAGTTCCTCCCTTAACCACTCTAGTCACCTATCCAAGATAATACAACTTTGACTAAAAAAGTATATTAATAGATGAATATATCCCTCATTGTGAAAAATATTGTCCCTAAGCGCTCGCACATTTGAGTGTCTATAAAGGTTTTGAATGACACAAAGCAGGTGATCCAGGCGGATCGCCTGCTTTGTGTACGTTTTCGCCGAACAGGAACCTAAGATTCCGGAATGGAGTCATAATGCTCCCCTTTTGCAGCGGTTTGTTATAATGATGAACAAGCAGATCAAGTCATGGAAAAGGGTGAGGAAGATGAGTGAACGAACATACATAAACGATACGCATACGTATAACGGCGAGGCACGGGGAGCAGTACTTATGCTGCAGGGCACGGCCTCGGACGTAGGCAAGAGCATCCTAACGACCGCGCTATGCCGTATTCTCCTCCAGGATGGTTATCGCACAGCTCCATACAAGTCGCAAAATATGGCGCTTAACTCCTACGTGACGCTGGATGGCAAAGAGATCGGCAGAGCGCAGGGCGTGCAGGCCGAAGCCTGCGGCATTGCCGCAAACACGGACATGAATCCGATCCTGATCAAGCCGATGAAGGACATGTTTTCGCAAATCGTAATCCACGGCGTGCCCGAAATGCAGATGAGTGCGATGGATTACCGAACGGAGTTTTTGCCGAAGGCCAAGGGAATCGTACTGGCTGCACTCGATCGGCTCCGGGAGCAATACGATATCGTGCTTATGGAAGGCGCGGGAAGTCCGGCGGAGATCAATCTCAAGGACCGCGACATTGTGAATATGAATTTGGCGGGATGGGCGGATTCGCCGGTGATTTTGGTATCAGACATCGATCGCGGCGGCGTGTTTGCCTCCATCGTAGGCACCCTTGAACTATTGGAGCCCCATGAGGTTGCCAGGGTCCGGGGGTTTATCATCAACAAGTTCCGCGGGGATTTGGCACTGCTGAAGCCGGGACTGGACTGGCTAGAAGAGCGGACGGGCATTCCCGTGCTGGGCGTTCTCCCTTATATTCAGGACATGCGAATCGAGGCTGAGGATTCCGTTGTGCTGGATGAGCTTCAATATCAAAGACAGGAAAAACGCGACCTCGATATTGTTGTTATCCGGTATCCGCGGATTTCGAACTTTACGGATTTTGATGCGCTGCGCTGGGAGCCGGATGTTACCGTGCGCTTTGTCCAATCGGTGGATGAACTCGGGACGCCGGACGTCATTATTTTGCCTGGCACCAAGGATACGATCAGCGATCTCGGGTTTATCCAGGATCGGGGGCTGGCGGATGCGATTATGAAACAGACGCAGCAGCGGGATGTGCAGCTGGTTGGCATCTGCGGAGGATATCAAATGCTGGGCGAGCAGTTGTCCGATCCGCATGCGGTGGAAGGAAACGAACGGGATGCGGCAGGACTTGGGCTGCTGCCGATCCGGACCTCCTTTTTACAACAGAAAAGGACCGTTCGCGTAAAAGGGAGATTGTCACAGGAACATCCTTTGAGACTCATTCTACCGGATACAGAGGCCAATGTGGCGATAGCGGCCTATGAAATCCATATGGGCGTGACCGAATGGACCTCGATGCCTGGCGGATCGGGGCACCATCCACTGTTTTTAATAGAAGCAGACTGCGAGAATTTTTTAAAAAGTGAAGAAGATACTCCTATCCATCCAGAAGGCTTGGCTACCGCCGATGGCCGAGTATGGGGAAGTTATTTGCACGGGTTGTTTGACAACGATGCCTTCCGCAGGTCATGGCTGAACGGTGTCCGGGGGAGTAAGGGACTGGATGCCATTCCGGTAACGTTCCAAGCCGAGGCACGCAAATTCGCGGAATTCGACCGTGTGGCAGACATCGTGCGGGAGCATGTGGACATGGAGAAGATTTATGAAATCATCGGCTGTACGCGCTTATAGCCATAAGGAATAAAATGGGTTCTTGGGGTAATAGTGAAGAATAGAAGAACACCTTGCCTCAATTGCAAGGTGTTATCTGTGTGGGGAGGAAGAAAACTAAAATTGATTAATTATAGGATAGGGGGGTATACTAATAAAAGAGAATTAAAGGCACCGCAAAGTATATCCATGATTGGAGTGATAGCCTATGTGGAATAAGAAGGGGACCTTGCTAATCTTAACGGGCCTGCTTGCTTTGGGATTGTTGACATCATGCGATAACGCGAAGCAGGTACAAGATACGGGTGGCCAGGGAGGGAACCCAAATCAGGAAAACGCAAACCAGGAAGAGAACGGACACAGTGGACACGAAGGCGGGCATGAGGCTGCCTCGAACAACTACAAAGCTGCAGTTACATCGAATGAGCCGGTAAGCGCAGGCACCGAAACCGAGCTATCGATTCAGATCACAGACAGTAACGGCGCACCCGTCCAGGAATTTGATGTCAATCATGAGAAACTGCTGCATCTGATCATCGTGAATCGGGATTTGTCTTTTTTCCACCATATCCATCCCGATTACATGGAGAATGGTAAATTTACCGTGAAAACTACTTTTCCGGCTGGCGGCGAATATAAATGGTTTGCGGATTTTGTCCCCAAGGGTGCTGAAGGGACGACGCGAAGCGAATGGCTCCGGATCGAGGGAGAAGAAGGAGAAGCTTCGGCAGTTCAACCTGACACCAGTCTGATCCAACAAGTAAACGGCAAGGAAATTGAACTGAGCCTGAGCAATACCTTATCGAATGAAGAGGTTGTGCTCAGCTATCATATTCGGGATGCGCAGACAAAGCAGGGAATCAGCGATTTGGAGCCATACCTGGGCGCGGTCGGGCATGTTGTCATTCTGTCCGCAGACGCCCAGCAGTACATCCATGTGCATCCTCTGGAGGAGCGGAGCACGGGACCGAAAGCGGAGTTTGTCGCTACCTTTCCCCATAGCGGCATCTACAAGATTTGGGGGCAATTTCAACACCAGGGCGAAGTGATGACGGTGCCTTTTGTCGTTGAGATCCAGTAATATTCATTTACAAGGAGTGATCGATATGACGGAAACACGATAACCTGCAAGAAATCAGGGAATTGATCAGAAACCAGCGATTATGGTTATAAAAAAGAAGCATGGTTCGTTCCTCGCGGAATGATCCATGCTTCTTTGCATGTGGTGTTCCCGATCGCAGCGCGTTGCTTATCGCGCCGGGCGTCGTTCATCTTCTGGAGCCTTCCGCATCAAGCGGGCAATGCCCTTGATTTTAAACGATGACATGAGTGGCAATGTCAAGGGAGACCATGATCACGAAATTTGATGCTACACCCTATAAAACGTAAAGAATCAGGCATTGTATGGCTAGAATGTTCATTTTCGGGAGTTTTTTAATGTTAATTCGAAGGTGTAAATAATCTGTAGCGGTGTTATTATATGGATTGCGTCTTTTGGAAGAATATCGCTTCTGCAAGCGTTGATAACTGATCATAGATTTCTGAAACGATTCGAAATATTGCACGTATCAATACTCACTGCTTAGATGGAAGGGGTAAGAACCAGTGGATAATGGAATGAATGTCATTTTGTTTGAAAAAAGACCGGATGGTGAACTGATCCAGATTGAAGAGCGTGCATGGACGATTAACATGGTTGCCGCACTGGAGCATGTGAACTATATCGTCGCAGGCGGCCGGGAATACGAAACGATTGAAGGCAGATTAAATGTAGACACGGGCAAACTGGAGCTTCTGCTCGTTCCGATGCGGAACGAATGAACCCTGTCCGAAAGGAGAAATCATCTTGAGTCATGAAAAAGACAAAAAAGAGCAGCCGGCATCGAAATGGCTGACGCCGGATGGCAAACCGATCCGGGTCTTGTCAAGCTCGCTCGGCATCGCTTTGTTAGCGAATGCTTTTCTGGTTTCGGGCGCAGCCGCAAAGGATCTCGCATCGGAAGCGGTTACCTCGGCTGACGAGCCGCAGTTGGTGTCCTGGTCAACAGAAGAAGTAAAGAAGTATTTTGATAAGAATGTGGATTGGAACATTCCGTTTCCAAGCGAGGAAGAATTCCAGGATGAGCCGGTGGAGGGAGCTGCAGCAGGCTCAGGCGGCGGAACGACGGTTGTCAACAACTATGGCGGGTACAACTCAGGCTTCGGCTGGGATGATCTGCTGCTCTATCACATGCTGTTTAACAACGGTTCCTATTATTCATCCAGCGGATGGTATAACAATCACCGCGGTTATTACGCGAACAGTGGTAAACCATACAAACCCCGCACGTATTCGAGTGGTACGTTCCAGAACAAACCGGTGGTAAACTCGACTGTTCGCCCCAAAACTTCAACCTCATCTTCGGGTACGATTACACGCCGCTCCACCTCGTCCAAATCCGGCGGCATTGGCGGTAATTCCAGTGGATTCAGCTCCTCGGGTTCGAAATCCAGCTCCAGATCCGGTGGTTTTGGAGGATGAGTCAAGAAAGTGTGTTTGAAGTTACAGGAAAGCCCGAGCCCAATCGGAACGAGCGGGTGTCAGAGCTTGCGGAGCTTGGATTTACGTGGGCGGACATGGAAGGGGAAGCCTACTGGATAGACCAGATTGTGACCATGCGTCAAGAGACCTATCACGAGCTGGAAGAAGCGGCATCTATACTGTGGACGATTTTAGACAAAACCGTTCGCAATATTCATCGCAATCATCACATATACAGTTTGATTGGCATTCCGCCAATCCTATGGCAAATGCTCGATGAATGCCCGCTCCCGGAGGAGGGGCTGATCAGCAGGTATGCCAGGTTTGACTTTGCCATTGCCCATGACGGCAGCATCAAGCTGCTTGAGTTGAATGCGGATACGCCTACAGGCTATGTTGAAGCTTCCATTGCCACTCCATGGCTGTGTCGGCAAGCCGGAATCTTCTCGCCCAATGAAGGAATGCAGGAGCTGGTTGCAGCGGCGTGGGGAGTGGAGCGTCCCGATACGGCAGCCTGTATTGCATATGGTGAGCACAAAGAGGACTCCGGTACGATTGAAGCGTTGGTCCGGCATAGCGGTCTTGATATTCAATTGGTGGATTGTCTTGATCTGTGGGTGGATGAAGGCATGCTGAAGGACGGTGCCGGCCGGGAGATCCACCGAATGTTTGCCCTATACCCGAAGGAATGGATGTCCGTCGATGATGGCGGAGATGCGCTGGCCTATGCCATCGAGACGGGACGACTGCAGCTGTTCAACTCACCGCACAGCATTCTGCTGCAATCCAAAGGTTTGCTTGCCGCCATGTGGGGGATGTATGAGCTGGGGCTTCTGTACGAGGAGAACGAACGGGAAGCCATCCTTAAATATATGCTGCCGACATACAACAAACCGGTGTTCTCCGGTCATTTTGTCTCCAAATCCATGTTCGGCCGTGAAGGTGGTTCTGTTAAACTGTACGATCAGGCAGGTCAGCTTGAAGTAGAGGATCAGGACGGCTACGACACGAGTGTGATGTTCCCGACGGTCTATCAACGAAGAGCGGACTTGGCTCGGGTTGAGACAGCGGAAGGAGCATTTCATTTATTGACCGGATTGTTCGTGCTGAATGGAACTCCTTGCGGCTTGCTCGGACGGGCGGGCGGCTTGATTACGGGGAATTCCAGCCATTTTATCGCAATGGGAGTGAAATAAATGCAGTTGAAACAAAAGGGAATGCAGCCAAGCGGCGCTCCTCTAAGGAAGAGGAAGCCTTCTGTCGTGCTGGCTGTACTGATTCTATCGATCATGGTGCTGGGGCTGAGCGCATGCGGAAGCAATGAGTCGTCCGTGTTCCATAGCGGTTCTTCAGAGGAAGTATCCTCCTCTACCCGTGTGCCATGGGACTACCGAATTGTTGAAGGCACGGTAGGCGATTTGATTGGCGGAGATATGACAGTGCTGCCGGATAACGAGCTGCTGCCAAACGACAACAATTATGCGACCGGGGACAAAATCTGGACGCTTGAATTCATGGACGCCGAACTCGCCACCGATGCGAATCAGCGGAATGATATCCGGTTATCCTCCTGGCAGACGATCAAATCGTTCAAGGACAAGAAGAGCGCGCAAGCGGATTTAACCAACCTGAAAGTCACGGTTAAAACGGATGTGAAGCTGATTGGTGTATACAAAACAACGTACAAAAAAGAAACAAGACATTTTGCGGTAGTTGAATTGCCGACAGGAAACCGGATCAAACAGCCGATTGACGAGAAGCGTTTTACCGCAATGGAGAAAAAGAAAACGGTTGATGTTGTATTGGAGGAAGTCCATGATTTCGCCGATTACGACTTGGCCTATGCAAAATTTCGGGGGTGGGCGGATTGACGGTCGTTGTTAATATTGTAATAAGTGTGCTCTGCATTATCGTGCTTCAATTGCTGGGAATGTTGATATTTAGCTGGATGACCCGGTTTAACGACATGGAGGAGCTGAAGAAAGGGAATACAGCGGTAGGACTGGCTTTTGGAGGCAAATTTATGGCAACGGCCATTATCCTGGGGATATCAGCATACACGAATTCATCGATCTGGCATATGATTCTGTGGTTTGCCGTAGGGTATGTATGTTTGATCGTTGCCTATTGGGTATTCGAGCTGGTTACGCCGGGTCTTCGCATCTCCGAGCAACTGCAAAAGGGGAATGTAGCTATCGGAATTCTGCTCGCTATGGTGTTTATCGGTACAGCCTTTGCGATCAGCAGCTTGATTATTTAGGAAGAATAGCGCCCTTGGGGAGAGGATCAGGAACGTGCACTTTTTTCTAAGATTATCTTTGAAAATGATGCGTCTGCGTAAAACGACGATCAGCGTACTTGTCATTCTGTTTGTGGTACTGTGCTCGACGCTGGCATTTCTGCTGGAACCGGAAACCTTTCAGAACGGGTTTAACGCCTTTTATTGGGTGCTTACCACGATGGCAACCGTAGGTTACGGCGATTATTATGCAGTCACAGTGCCCGGCAAGATACTGACCATATTTATATATATTTTTGGTATCGGGCTGCTGAGTTTAGTAATTGGTAAAGTGATCGAATCGTTTGGAAGTATGCAGCGGCAGAGAGGGGCGGGCAGGTTGAATTTTCGGGGCAGCGGTCAAGTGATCATTATAAACTGGAGCAAAAAAGCGCAATCCGCCATCGATGAGATTTTGTCGTATTCGCCGGAGTCCGAGATTGTTGTCATTGATGATTCCAGTCAGCATCCTGCAGAGCATCTCGAACAGGTGCATTTTATTAGCGGGGACCCGTCAGCAGATGACGTGCTGATGCGGGCCAATATCCTGGAGGCGAAATCGGCGATTGTATTTGCAGACGCTCGGATTGATGAATCGGCGCTGGTGGATGGCAAATCGCTCTTGATTGTTTCTAGCATTGAACGGATTGCACCAAATGTACATACCACGGTGGAGATTGTTCAGGAGAAGCATGTTCAGAATTTCCGCCACAACCATGTGAACGAGTTTGTTCTTTCGCATGATGCGGTTTCCCGCTTAGCGGTACGTGCAGCTCTGCAGGAGGGCAATTCGGATGTGCTGATGCAACTGCTTAGCCGTGAGCATGGCGATGATATATATGAAGTGTCATTGAACCAGGCATGGAAGACTTATGGCGATGCCTTTCAGGATCTGCTGCGGCAGGGAGCGACGCTTATCTCCGATCGCAACGACCTCACCATTAACCGCAAGCTGGATCAGCCGATCCCGCGGGACGCCAAGCTGTATGTTGTCTCGGACGAGGCAACCTATAGGCGGATTGTTGGTAAACTTGCTTGACATTTCGAATTGCCATGGTTTAATATGGCTTAAATATTATGGAAACAATGAAAAGCTATGAAGAGAAGAGTAGTTGAGAAACGTTGTTTGCAGAGAGCTCCTGGCAGGTGGGAATGGAGCAGCAATATTCTTAATGAACAAAGACTCGGAGCTGCGTAAGGAATTGGGCAGAAGGGCTCAAGGATGTTACGACGGGCCTCTCCCGTTACAGAGATAGGGTATAAGCATCGTGATGCCGTACCTGAAGAGGTGGAACTGGTGACAGCTTTCACAAACCGGGGTGGTACCACGAAGCGTATTCTCAAAGCTCTCGTCCTCAAGATGACAATCTTGCGGATGAGGGCTTTTTTTGGTTTTTACCAAACGAATTAGAGGAGGGCTTGGAATGCATTGGTCAGAACGAATCGCGAACGAATTGATCGAGAGGTATCCAGATAGGCAGACCTATGTGTGCGCAGCCGGAATCAGTCCTTCCGGGGCTGTGCATATCGGAAATTTCCGGGAAATCGTGACGGCCTATTTTGTAACAAAAGCGCTGAGAAAGCAGGGCAGGAAGGTTCGGTTTATTTTCTCTTGGGATGATTTTGATCGATTTCGGAAGGTTCCGGCCGGGGTGGACCCGGGGTTTGAGCAGTACATCGGCATGCCCTACGTGGAGGTCCCATGTCCGTTCGGATGTCATGCTTCCTATGCGGAGCATTATGAGAAGGAGTTCGAGCTTGCCTTAGCCGAATTCGGGATCGAACCCGAGTTTATTTATCAGAGCCGGGAGTACCAATCCAGGCGGTATAATTCGCTTATGCTTCATGCGATCCGACACAGGACGGAAATTTACGATATCTTGCATGCCTTCAAAACGGGTGGAGCCCATGACCAAGAACGGGCTGTTTATTATCCAGTACAGGTATACTGTGAGGAATGCAGAAGGGATACAACGACGATACAGCAATTCGACGAGCCCACGGAAAGATTGGGTTATGCCTGCATCTGTGGGCATCGGGGCACCCTGTCGATCCTGCAGGCAACGCATATGAAATTGCAGTGGAAAATCGATTGGCCCATGCGCTGGAAGATGGAAAATGTCGCCTTCGAGCCGGGAGGCAGAGACCATTCGTCGGAAACAGGCAGCTACAATGTATCCAAAGTGATCTCGGAGAACATTTTCGGAAATCCAGCGCCTTCCTATGCGGCCTACGAATTTATAAGCATGAAGGGGAGCCATGCAAAAATGTCCAGCTCTTCCGGCAGCAACTATACGCCTGGGGACCTGCTGAAGGTGTACGCGCCTGAGAATATTCTGTTTATGTTTGCCAAGTATCAGCCGAATGCACCCTTCCATATCGGACTTGATGAAGATGTGATCCGTAACTATACCGAATATGAGCGTTACCGCAATCCTGCTGCTTCTAAGGAGTTAAGCCCTGATATTGAGGCTGCACTCGAGCTCTCCATGCCGGACAGCCATCCGGGCAGGGCTCCCAAATTCAGCCAGCTATCCGGCATATTGCCGCTCGTGAATTTTGATTACCGACTTCTGCAGGAGCTCTTGCATCGAGTTGGTGAAAGTTATGCGAAGGAGCAGCTCGAACCCACCGCACGGCGAGCCGAGTATTGGATCAAACACTGGTATCCGCAAAAGCTGATTACCGTGAAGGAGCACCAGGATCACCAACGGTACGAGACGTTGGATTCATTGGAGGGGCAATGGCTTCACACCGTATGCGATCTGCTGAAGGATGCCGAGCTTACTGGATCAACACGAATGGAGAAGATCTATGCGATCTGCCACCATGATGATAAGAAGATGATGAAACAAAATCAGAAGCGTTTGTTCAGCCTTATCTATCAATTGGTCCTTGGCCGCGATGAAGGTCCCCGTATGCCGATCTTGATCGAGGGTGTCGGCGTGCATCGAATGCTTGATCTCCTGAATTTTCAGAAATAAGGAGGACGGGCTTTATCCTCGGGGGGAGGTACAATCGACTTGGTCACAAAGACGTGGGCAATTCATCAGATGTCCGGGGAACTACAGTGGATTTCAGGGTCGGATGTTGCCGATGTCTAAACGATGAATCAACTAACGCCGCTGGCGCTTAGATAGGGGCGGGTAGAGGAGTGGAGATATTCGACATTTTGGAGGTGAAGGTGACATTTGCCTGTAGAATAAACGGTAATCAAGGTAACTTTTTCAACCTCATAGCCTTGCAAACAGACCCGCGAGACTAATTATCGGGTCTGTTTTATGTTGTCATGCCCGGATTTGTGTAAATTTTTAAACTAATTTATGTAAACTACTGTTAAGTAATCGAGACCTAAATCATCAAAAATAGGCGATACTTACCACTTGATCCTGATAATCAAATCTATAGAATATTACCCAATCCCGGTACAGGACTCTGTTCTCATTTTGTATAAAAGGCTAATATTGCCAATCCTTTACAGAATGCGGTTCTCAGCCGTTTTTTTATACGACTTTGGTATCAATTTTGTCATAACTATGGATAATGATGTAAAAATGACCGGAACTTTAGCAATTTTTCTGCGTTTAATATTACGATTCACGAAAATTTTCTGAAAACGGTCTGAACACGCTGTACTCCTTTCATGGGATAAAGTCATACAGGCTACAGCTTCTTCGGGGCCATGCCCGTTAGCTACACGTAACTAACATCATCTTGTGAAGTTGTCAAATGACAAGGTTGAAGAGACGGCGATGCATGATTCGGGGGAAAAGTTATGGGAGTGTTAAATCCGCTTCTTTAAGACTATTGTCGGTATTAGAAAAGTTGGTAAAGAAGGAATATGGTATCGGGAACGCATCGGCTATAGAATGACGAGTATAGCTCACGTCATGAACGTCGGTGCAGCAATCAGCATGTCATAGAAGGGGCAGGTGAGCAACGAAGACGATGAGCAGACGAAAATGGTGGGTAATCGCAGCGCTTTGTACTATAGTGCTTCTCTGCGGTGCCGCTGTAATTCTAGGATATCTAAGACCGTCATTAAAAACGTATGCGGATGCGGACGGCGTGAAAATGAAGTTCAAAACCGAGGGCACCTCTTTATTGGAATATGAAAACGAAGAGGTTTGGAATGAGGTTTTTGCCAAAGGCGTGAATCTGGGTGCGACGGTACCGGGGCATTATCCTGGTGAGCTGCCGGCAACGGAGGAGGATTACCTGCGTTGGTTCAAGCAGATTGATGACATGGGAGCAAACGTCATCAGGGTCTATACGGTGCACAATCCGGTCTTTTACTCGGCTTTGGTGAAATATAACCGTGATAAAGGCGAAGACCCCCTGTACTTTATGCAGGGCATCTGGTCGCCGGAGGAGCAGCTGATCGAGCGTCAGGATGCTTATGACGAGGAAATCGTCCAGACGTTTAAAGCCGAAATATCCAAGGCAGTCGCGGCTGTCTATGGGGATATCAACGTAGAGCCCAAACATGGGCAGTCGAGTGGCAAGTATAAGGTCAATGCAGGCAAGTACCTGATGGCCTGGCATGTGGGTACAGAGTGGGACCCCGCCATGGTTGAGAAAACAAATACGGTACATAAGGATGTTCCTCAATACGAGGGCTCCTATTTCTCGGGGACGGAAGACGCAAGCCCCTTCGAGAATTGGCTGGCATCTTTATTGGATTATACGGCTACCGAGGAGCAGAAGTATGGCTGGCAGCATCCGATGACATTTACGAATTGGGTCACAACGGATGTGCTGGAGCATCCCGGCGAACCGCTGTTCGAGGAGGATCTGGTGTCTGTGGACGCGAGGCATGTCACACCGGTGAATTGGGAAGCAGGATATTTTGCGGCTTACCATGTGTATCCGTACTATCCGGATTTCTTCCGAACGGACGAAACATTGCAGACCATTCCTGACGGAGACGGGGAATACAACACATACAAAGCCTACCTGCGCAAATTGAAGGCGGAGTTCGAGGATATGCCGATCATGGTCACCGAATATGGCGTGCCGTCATCCATAGGCGTTTCACACCATGGTCCTGGAGGGAGGGATCAAGGCGGACATGATGAAGCAGAGCAGGGTCTGGTCAACGTCTCACTAACCCAGGATATTTACGATGAGGGATATTCCGGGGCAATCCTGTTCATGTGGCAGGACGAATGGTTCAAGAAAACATGGAATACGATGCCTTTTGAAATCCCAGCAGACCGCCGGGCATTCTGGTTGAATGTTCTGACCAACGAGAAGATGTTCGGGGTTCTGGCCATGCAGCCGGGTAAAACAGAGCAGATTACGATTGACGGAGATTTGGCTGACTGGGATAAGCTTCCTGATGGGGAGGTTAAGGCCTGGTCCGGAACGGCTCCGGGGGTGAAGAGCATGAGGCTGACTCATGATGAAGCCTATCTGTACATTGGCATGGAGCTGGGCGAGGTGTTTGACCCTGAGCGTTCGAAGCTCTTCATTGGAGCGGACACGATTCAAGGCGGAGACATCCCGGAGAAGGAGCTGGCAGGACGAACGCTTACCGGCGGAGCTTTGGAGACTTTGATTCAGTTAGGGCAAGAGGACGAGTCCCAGGTAACCATAGCGCCATCTTATGACTTTCACAGCCGATTGTACGGCGAAGAAGGATATTGGATGCTGCCAGGGGAGGAAGCCAAGGGCACGAAGAATGATCCTGTAGCACCGGGTGGATCGTTTCACTCCTGGAAGCTGGCGATCAGCCTGCTGATGAATCCCCCGGACACCCGTTTCTCTCATCCGTTTGTGGATGAAACCGTAGGAATTCTCAAACGGGGGACCACCGATCCGGAATCTCCGGATTTCAATTCTCTTACAGCGTGGCAGTATCAAGGACAGTTCATTGAGATGCGAATTCCTTGGATGCTATTGGGATTCGGAGACCCGAGCTCGCTGCAGGTTGTGGATTACACTCCGCTTCAAGACAAGCGCTCATTCAGCACCGTGACGGCGGATGGAATTCGCTTGGCACCATGGATTGCGGAACGCTCGAAGCAGAACGGGGCTTCGGCAGCCGAATCGCCGGAGGCTATAAACCTGCAGGATATCAAACCCTATACATGGGAGCTGTGGGAAGCCACCAAGTACAGTGAGCGGTTGAAGCAAAGCTATTACGATATGCAGGAAATCTTCACCCGCCTGCCTGAACCGGGGCGGCAATCAGATGCTAAATAAAAGGAGGAGCCATCGGATATGTTTTCAAATTTAGCCATGGCGTACGTATTCATCTATGTATGTCTCGGCCTCATTGCAGCCGGCATTATCCTGTTGTTCCAAATGAAGATCAAGCATAATGCCGAGCAGAAAGAAACGGAACGTTTAAAGAAAAAGTACCATGATTACTTTGTGTATGTGCAGACCCATCTGCATGGCGATATAACGCCAGAGCTTCCGCCTGGCAAACTGACCCCGGCAGAACGCCGGGTCATTCAGGCCAAGTTTATGGAATGGATCGAGCAGTTCAAAGGGGATGCCAGAGAGAAGCTGCTTCGCTTGTGCAGGGATGCCGGATTTGTGGAGGCCGATATCCGGGCACTGTCCAGCCTGCGGAAAGACCGCCGAATCGAGGCGGCCTACCGGCTTGGGGGGATGCGTGCCGAAGAGGCGGTGCCGCAGCTTCAGCATATGATGAATCGCATGAAATACGGTCCCATGACCATCATCATTGCGCGGGCAATAGCCAAAAGCGCGGTGCAGTCCCAGCAGATTCGGGAGATGCTGTCGAAGCTGCTCTCGTACGATAAAGCCATCCATCATATGGCTGCCGATATTTTGCTCGAGACCCGGCTGGATTCGGCCAGCCTTATGCGTAAGCTTCTGGATGATCCGGATCCGGGACTGGTCAAGGTTTCGCTCGTTGCCATGTGGGGGCAAGCCATTCCGGCGGTCGTTCCTGCACTGGGCAAACTGGTGGGATCCGAGGAGAAGGACGTACGCGCAGAAGCGGTCAAGCTGTACCTGAGCTCCAACCCTGCCCTGAAGGATGACACCATTGAGGAGCTAATGAATGATCATGCGTGGGAAGTACGTTCAGCAGCAGCGAAGGCGCTGGGACGGCTTCATGCCGCAGGGAGCATTCCGCTTCTGGCTTCTGCCCTGAAGGATGACAATTGGTATGTGCGTAATCATAGCGCCGAGAGTCTTGCCATGCTTGGAGAACAAGGTTTCGAGACACTGTGTCAGGCTGCGTTGACAGGAACCGGTCCGGCAAGGGAAACGGCACTGTACCGGATCGAACGGATCATGGCCAAGGAAGGCGAACATGAACAAGTGGAGCAAATGGTTGCCTATAACAAAAGAAAACTGGTGTACGATCGTTATTTCGGTGTTCAACCGAATAAGCGCATCGGCACCGTTGCAGGAGTAGGAGGGGATTACACTGCTTAGAGACATCCTGCTCACTTACGGCATGGTGGCGATATATTACGTCATGGCCGTTAGCGCGCTTTATTTTGTAATTCTGTTGTTCTCTTTCAGAAATATCCGGGATATTTTCAGACGGGCTAATTACTCAAAATACAATACGCTGTCCGGCTCCGAGCTGGTACCATCCGTATCCCTGCTGGTTCCCGCTTACAACGAAGAGCTGACGATCGCAGAGAATGTTCGTTGTCTGATGACACTGAATTATCCCACGTACGAGGTTATTGTCATCAATGACGGATCTTCCGACGACACATTGCAGGTGCTGATTGAGGAGTATGGATTGACGCTGCTGCCAAATCCGGAGCTGCGCGGGAACATCCATACCCATAAGATGCGCGGGATTTATTACAACCCCCAGTATCCGCAGTTATACGTGATTGATAAAGAGAACGGCGGCAAGGCGGATTCATTGAACGCGGGAATCAACCTCTCCCGTTATCCGCTGATCTCTTCCATTGATGCGGATTCATTGCTGGAGAAGGATGCGCTGATCCGGATGGCCCGGATGTATATGGAGAACCCGGAAGAGACGGTGGCCATCGGGGGAGATGTTCGAATTGCCAACGGCTGCGTGATTGAGAACGGAGAGGTTAAGGACGTATCCTTGCCGCGCCGTATGTGGCCCATGTTCCAATCGATTGAATACCTTAAAGCTTTTCTGGGGGGACGAATCGGCTGGAGTCATCTTAACGGGCTTATCATCGTCTCCGGAGCCTTCGGCATGTTTCGAAAAGATTATGTCATTGCCGTAGGCGGCTATCGGGGCGGTTATCCCGGAGAAGACATGAATATCATCATCAAGCTGCACCGCTATATGCTGGAAAATAAAATCAAATATCGAGTCTCCTTCTGTCCGGAAGCAGTGTGCTGGACGCAGGCGCCGGACAGCTACAACATATTGTCCAACCAGCGCAAGCGCTGGGGACGGGGAAATTTGAAGAACATGATCGAGAACCGCAATATGCTGTTCAACCCGAAATATAAAGTCATGGGATTGCTGACAATGCCCTACAACGTTATTTTTGAAGCGCTAAACCCTTATTTCAGAATCACGGGCCTTCTGGCTCTGCTTGGATATGTAATGCTGGATATGACAAATTGGCAAGTACTGGTCGTGTTTGGACTCGTCAACTTCTTAAGCGGGTACCTGCTCAGTGTAGGCGCCCTCATCCTGGAGGAGATGGCCTTCCGGCGGTATACCAAATTGTCGGATCTGGTGAAGATGCTTCTCTTCTCGGCACTCAAATTTGTGGGTTACCACCAGTTGGGCGTGCTGTGGAGGGTACAGGGGCATATTCAATACATGCAAAACAACAATTCATGGGGAACCATGACCCGGCAGAGCTGGAAAGACAAGAACGAGGCAGCCTGACATCAAGGCCCGGTTCATGTTTTTACAGCGTCAAACCATAAAGAGAGGTGGGACTTACAATTATGTCTCAATCCGCAACATTGCAACGCGTGCAGGCCGTTGATTTCTACGGCCGCCTGGAGGAGGAAGTGAGAGGACACCGAAACGGAACAGCTTTGCTGTTTCTGTACTGTGCTGGCGATCCGTCCGGAACGGATGCTGAGCTGACGGAGGTCCAAAGCTTTGTGGACCAGCTGTCCGGTGTGAACAGCGAGGTTCTGCGAGATGTCAGTACCGGCGTCTTGGCCCTTACATTGCCTGGGTATACGCTGGATGCCGCCCACTATCAGGCACTGCTCTTGAAGCAGCATCTTCAGGGCCGGCTGGAGCAGTCGGATCCGAGAATTACGCTTGCAGCGCTTACTGAAACACCGTCAACGCAGACGATGAAGCAGATGGCGGAAGCGGCTAGGCTCAGCACCTCTTCGGATATTCATATATTCACGCAGGAGGAAGCAGACCGTGATCAGAGTCGAATTCTTATTGTGGATCAGGACGCCACGGTGAGAGAATTTTTGCAAATACGCTTGGCCATGCAAGGCTATGAAACACTCGAAGCGGTGGATGGCTTGGAGGCTCTGGATCTTATCCCGAAATGGGAGCCTGATCTTGTGCTGACGGAGCTTAATCTGCACGGCATCGATGGTTTGCCCTTCATTCATCATATCCAGCAGCTCAAGGTGAAGGAACCGCCAAAGATTGTTGTATTGACCGAGAAGCGTGTGGAGCAGACCATCAGCCAGTGCTTCCAGAACGGGGTGGATGATTATGTAACTAAGCCGTTCTCGCCGGTAGAGCTGGATGCCCGCATCCGCCGGTGCCTTCATTAAACACATGGTTATTAACGTCTTTAGCTTGATGAGGAATGTCTGAATGAAGAATGGATACGTGATTAGTTGAGCTGAGAAGTTCTTTAATCGCAAGGAGAGAGTTCAACAAAACGAGGTCTATCCTTTAGCCAAAAAGTGAGACGATAGACTAACAGACTATACATCCGATGGAGGTTGAATACTTGTGAATGAGGAATACGAAACTTTATTGAGTGCCATTGAAAATAAGAAAGCTGTTTTGGGTGTTGTGGGGCTGGGCTATGTAGGATTACCGCTCGCCGTAGAAATGGTAAGACAGGGATTTACGGTGATTGGAATCGATCTCGATTCAGACAAGATTGATCGAATCTATCGCGGAGAATCCTATATCACGGACATCTCGTCCGAAGAGCTTGCAGCCTGCATGGAGACCGGACGCTTTAAACCAACAACGGATTACAGCATGATTACGGTCATTGATGCGGTTAGCATCTGTGTGCCGACGCCGCTCAGCGAGAACCAGGACCCGGATACATCCTACATTACAATGGTAGTCGATCAGCTCAAACGCTTCATGAAACCCAATCTGTTGATTACTCTGGAGAGCACGACTTATCCGGGAACAACCGAGGAGCTGATCCAGCAGCAGATCGAAAAGCTCGGTTACAAGGTCGGTCAGGACTTCTACCTGTGCTTCTCGCCGGAACGGGTAGATCCATCCAACAGCCGGTTTAATACACGCAATACGCCGAAGGTGATCGGCGGAACAACGGATGCTTGCCTTAAACTGGGCGAGGCGTTGTACAAGCAGTACGTGGAGACGGTTGTGCCTGTCAGCAACCCCAAGGTTGCGGAAATGTCCAAGCTGCTAGAGAATACGTTCCGCAGCGTGAACATCGCCTTCGTGAACGAGATGGCCATGATGTGTGATCGCATGGGCATTGATATCTGGGAAGTAATTAATGCGGCAGCAACCAAGCCTTTCGGATTCATGCCGTTCTATCCGGGACCGGGCATCGGCGGTCACTGCATTCCGCTGGACCCTATGTACTTATCCTGGAAGGCCAAGGGTTTCCGTTTCTACAGCAAATTCATCGAGCTGGCGCAATCCACAAATGACAATATGCCATACTATGTGATCAACAAGACGGCTACGATTCTGAATGAGTATGCCAAATCGATTAAGCGCTCCAACATCCTGCTGCTTGGCATGGCGTACAAACCGGACATCAGCGATTTGCGCGAATCGCCGGGACTTGAAGTATATGAGCAGTTTAAGGAGAACGGCGCCTATGTGGAATATTACGATCCGTACGCTAACAGCTTTGTGGACAAGCATGGCACAACGATCCGCAGCGTGGAGTATGACCTCACCAAATTCAGTCGTTACGATTGCATTGTGCTGATCACGAATCATAGTAATCTCGATTACCATTCCATCGCTTCCGCGGGCGTGCCGATCCTGGATACGAGAAATGCATTTAAGGCGTATGCCGAGCCTCATATCTACAAGATTGGCCATTCCGTTCAGCATGTTGCCGAGCCGGATGAGGCCGTCTTGATCTGATGAAGTGGACGAGAAGACTGAGGTATATAAACGCAAAAGCGAAGTTGATCATCCTGGTTGCCGGCATCTGCCTTTTGCTGCTGATCCTTTTTCTTCTTCCGTCAGGCAAGGTGAATCAGAACAAAGCCACTTGGCTGTGGGATGCAAGTCTGATCCGGAGTGAAACGGAGGAGATTGTAGCCTTTAGCGGGAGGGAAGGAATTACAACGATTTTTTTGCAAATCCAAAAAGAGGTTACGGAAGAGGAATATCGCCGCTTTGTGGCGGCTGCCCATCAGAAGGGCATCAGCGTACATGCTTTGGGCGGGCAGCCGGATTGGGCTTATGGGGAAGGCCAGGGTCAAGGGATGGAGCTGTTAACCTGGCTGGACGAGTACAATCAGGCTTCTGCACCTGAGGAGAAATTTGAGGGTGTGCAGTTCGATGTCGAGCCCTATGTGCTAAGGAGATGGGACCGGGAACAGGTGCAGGTCGTGGAAGAATGGAGCGCGAACATGAAAGTGTGGGTGCAGGAGGCGGAGCGTCAGAACCTCCCGCTCAGTGCCGCCGTTCCGTTCTGGCTTGATTCCATACCTGGACCGAAAGGCGAGAATTCGGATTCGTTCAGCCGCTGGATGATTCAGAATACGGATGCAATTGCCGTTATGGCATACCGGGACAGCGGGGAGCAAATGTATGAATTGTCCAAGGAAGAGCTGAAGCAGGCAGACGAACTCGGCAAGTCCGTCTGGATCGGCATGGAGCTTGGGGATACGGAAGAAGGGGAGCATTTGACCTTCTTCACCAAGAGCGAGCAGGAAATGGAGGATGAAGCCCTGAGCGCCGCCAAGCTTGGCAGCGACCATTCCTCCTTTGCAGGCCTGGCTGTCCATCATTACCAGGCTTGGGTTCACAAACGGACGGCGATGGTCGAGGAAAAACGGTGATTTTGTAGTAAGCCCGGTCCGTATTCCGGGTTAATGTGCAAGCAGCTTCATATCATTCACTCATTCAACTTTCAGCGTACCCCCGGAAGGTCTTCAGAGATCTTCGGGGGTATTTTTTATGCGTTTTTTGAATTGTTTAGAAATTGTATAGAATTGAATTTTATAATGAATCATCAAGTCTAGGAGGATGAAAGATGATTCAAAAGCAGTGGATGGATCGAGCGAATAGGTATAATGAACCATATACCCCTCAATTTGGTTACAGCCATCTAAAAAAAGAAAAAAATCCATGAATTCTTTAAAACAGCTGTAGCAATTATGGACGGATGGTGTTATATTCTACTGGTTTGTTCAGGATGACTGCATGACAAAAGTCCCGGTTTGAAATATAGAAGGAGTAACCAGATGAAAAGAGTTTCTATTAAATTCCGAGTTCCATACATACTTTCGAGAATGACTGCACTATTCATGATCCTGATATTATTGGGAGGCTGTGGTCTATTTGGCGGTAAACCAGCCTCTAATGAAGGAACCGGTCCGATGGCGCCCGCGCCGAAGGTAGATCGGTATACCGGGGAGAAGAGCAGGGAGATCCCGTATGTTTACACAGCCAAAAAAGAATTGGCACTTACTTTCAATGGCATGGGCGATAGAGCGACCATGACCGCTCTGATCGATGAACTGGATGCGTGGGGGATCAAGGCAACTTTCTTCCTGCCGGGCATGAGAGTGGCGGAGGAGCCGGATATTGCCAGCGCCATCTTGGCCAGAGGTCACGAAATCGAGAACAATACACTGAACCAACTGGATATGAACAAGCTTGATTATGATCAGATCTATAAGGAAATCAAATTGGCGAATGACGTTATCAAGCGGGAAACCGGAGCAGAGCCGCGCTATGTTCGGACACGCTCCGGCGATTACCCTGCCGATGTACCCCTGGCGGCTGCGCATCTCGGCATGAAGGCGGTTGTGAGTTACAACATCAACCCCAAGGACCGTAATATGCAGAGTGCGGAAGAGATCGGAGAGTATGTGGCCAAATTCATTTCAAGAGGCGGTATTATCTCGATGAATACCGACGTCAATCCGGAAGTGATCTCATCTATTCAATATATAGCCCAGGCTGCAGATGATATCGGGTATCAGCTTGTTACGTTGAACGAGCTTGTTGAGAATGGCGGAGAGCGCAAACCGCTTGAACAGATTCCGGGATATGACGCAGCCCGAATCAATCCGGATTATCAACAGGCGAAGTATGAACTCGTCTACAAAGTGGATACGAACAAAAAAGAGGTAGCCTTGACGTTTGACGATTTCGGAAGTGACAAAACGGTGACCCGCATTCTCGATATTTTGGCAGAGCATGATGTAAAGGCCACCTTCTTCCTGCGGGCAAAAGGAGTGGAGAGCAACCCGAACCTGGCACGGGCGATGGTAGAAGGCGGCCATGATGTGGCCAACCATTCCTATAGTCACCCTGTTGTTACTTCGTTAACACCACAAGAGCTGCAGGAAGATGTGGTCAAGGCTCATCAGGTCATTACGGAAGCCATTCAACAACAGCCCGTTATGCTGTTCCGTCCGCCAACCGGCGTGGTAGATGATGAGCGGGCGAAAGCGCTGGCCGCTGTCGGTTATCCGGTGATTGCCATGTATGATGTGACAACGCTGGATTGGGACATTTCAAACAGTGCGAAAGATATCGTGAACGGAGTTATGACCAAAACGGAACGAGGCAGCGTCATCTTGCTGCACATGCTGGATGATATTCACACGATAGAAGCTCTGCCAAGCGTGCTGGAAGGCCTGCAAGGCAAGGGATACACGTTTGTTAAAATGGCGGACATGATGCAGCAAAACAAGGCCGCAACGGAGATGGAATAATATGGGGTTGTATGAGAACATGGTAGACCGCTTGGACAAATTGGCGGTGGTGGGTCTTGGATATGTAGGTCTTCCGCTGGCGGTTGCATTTTCGAAGAAACTGGACGTTATCGGTTTTGATCTGAGTGAAGACAAGGTGAAGCAGTACAGCAGCGGAATGGACGCCACCGGTGAGATCGGAGATGCATCTCTTAGGGACTGCAGGGCGGTATTCACTTCAGATCCGGACAAGCTGAGGGAGGCTGGTTGTTTTATTGTAGCCGTTCCGACCCCCGTAAAAAGCGGGAATGTGCCGGATTTGAAATACGTGCGCAGTGCCAGCAGGATGGTGGGTCGTGCCTTATCGCGTGGGGCTGTAGTTGTCTATGAATCGACAGTTTATCCGGGCGTTACGGAGGAAATTTGCATTCCAATCCTCGAAGCGGAGTCAGGTCTGCGCTTTGGCGTGGATTTCAAGGTGGGATATTCCCCGGAACGAATTAACCCGGGAGATCGGGTGCACCGGCTTGAAACGATTGTGAAAATCGTGTCCGGCAGCGATCCGGAGGCGCTGGAGACGGTCGCCAGGCTATATGAGCTGATTATCGAAGCCGGCGTCCACCGGGCAGAAAGCATCAAAGTGGCCGAAGCAGCCAAAGTCATTGAGAACGCTCAGCGCGATATCAATATCGCGTTTATGAACGAGCTGTCGATGCTGTTCAACCAGATGGATATCGATACGAATGCCGTCCTCCGGGCAGCGGAAACGAAGTGGAATTTCCTGCCGTTCCGGCCAGGTCTCGTCGGTGGACATTGCATCGGAATCGATCCGTATTATCTTACATACAAGGCCGAGGATACCGGATATCATTCCAAGATCATTCTGGCCGGAAGGCATATCAATGACGGGATGGGAAAATACATCGCCCAGAATGTCATTAAACTTGCAGTTCGCCAAGGTCTTGATCTGGTGCAAGCGAAGGTTGCGGTGATGGGTCTTGCCTTTAAGGAGGATTGCCAGGATATCCGCAATTCCAAGGTCATCGATATTATCCGCGAACTGCAGGATTACGGGATACAGCCGATGGTGACGGATCCATACGTGGATTCGAAGCAGGCATATGAAGAATATGGTATCGAGCTGTCGGATATGCGTGAGTTAAAAGGAATCCAAATTGCAATCGTAGCGGTCGCTCACCATGAATTCAAGCAGCTTGCGATTTCCGATTTTAACGGGATGTTCAGCACGGAGAAGGAGAAACTCTTGATTGATGTGAAGGGAGTTTATCCAAAGGCCGAATGTGAAGCCAACGGTTTTCATTATTGGAGTTTGTGAGATAACGATGGGAGAACGCAATGGGGATAAAAAAAAGTAAGCAACAAAAGAGTACCAAGGAAGTACTTACGTTACCGCGTACGGACAGAAGGACTCTTTCGTATGTGCCTGATCCGGAGCAAATTCGCATGAATGCGGACCGGAGGGGGAATCGAGCGCTGCAACCTGGAGACGATCTGTCCAATACCGAATATTTGAATAAACTTCGGATGCTCAGTTTGCGTTATGTGGCAGATTTCGAGGTGCTGCTTGTTCCTAAGGGGAAAAAGAAAAGCTCTGGAACCAAGGGGCAGGCGGCCGATATTTCGGGTACAGGCCTGCTGCTTAGGGTGCCGGACGCATCGGGCCTTGAAGTTGGCGACAAGGTGAAGGCCCGATTCCGAATTCCTCCGGGTGCGATGCCCGAGGGCTTCGAATCGGCTGTGCGGATTGATGCAAGCATTGTTCGCCAGTTTGTAAACAAAACGGAATCCGGCGACGAGTTGATGCTTGCCATTGAATTCGAGAAGCCGCTAACCGATTATTTTCAGCGCAAACGGTGGGGATATTCCGTCTACTCCGCCAGCACGCTTCTGTTCGTGTCGGTGCTCTTCATTATGCTTATGCGCGCCGAGAGTATCATCTATTTTAAATACAATATGGTGCTGTATTTATACAGCATTATTGCAGCACTGTTTCTGTTGACTCGTTACCTATTCGGAGCCTTATACCGCGATGTGCCGATCAATCCCGGGTATACACCTGGCGTGTCGATTATCATTCCCTGCTTTAATGAGGCCGACTGGATCAAACGCACGATTCTCAGCTGTATCAATCAGGACTATCCTGTTGAGAAGCTGGAGGTTATCGTGGTGGATGACCGTTCGACGGACCAATCGGTGCAGCAGATCCAGGATATGATCGAACTGATTCATTCCGAGGCGGAGCGTTACGCTACCCGGGAACGTCTGACCTATACGGTGCTGCCGGAGAATGCAGGCAAGCGGGCCGCACTGGTCAAAGGTGTGGAGATGGCGAAGCATGATCTGGTTGTTTTTGTGGATTCCGACAGTTTTCTGGACCCGACGGCCATACGCCATCTCGTTCAACCCTTCCAGGACCCGAAAATGGGCGGTGTGGCCGGACGGACAGACGTCGAGAATAAATATACCAATAATATGACGAAGCTTCAGACGGTCAGATATTATATTGCGTTTCGGATTATGAAAGCGGCAGAATCATGGTTTGACAGCGTAACCTGTTTGTCGGGTCCGTTGTCCTGTTACCGAAAAGAGCTGATTGTCCAGCATGCGGATGCATGGCTGAACCAGAAGTTCCTCGGCAGACCCGCAACCTTCGGTGATGACCGGAGCATGACCAATTTTATTCTAAAAACACACCGTACCGGCTATCAGGATTCGGCCATATGCTCAACCATCGTTCCTTCACAGATGAAGGTATTCCTGAAGCAGCAGATGCGCTGGAAGCGCTCCTGGCTGCGCGAGTCTCTGCGGGCTGGCAGTTTTATATGGCGGAAAGAG
This sequence comes from Paenibacillus sp. LBL, assembly GCF_029893715.1. Lineage (NCBI taxonomy): Bacteria > Bacillati > Bacillota > Bacilli > Caryophanales > Paenibacillaceae > Paenibacillus > Paenibacillus sp. LBL. Next base: position 86,515 of record NZ_JARXYU010000004.1, read on the forward strand.
CCGTTCATGGCGCTGTTCTTCTATATCGGGCTGATTGTGCCGATCGCGGCGCCTGTTGTGGTTGCCTACAATCTGATGTATGTGCCAATCGTTCACGGCATTTTTCCGGGAACCTTCCTGATGGGCTTGCTGCTGATGGCGCTGCTTATGAGCCTTGCCCATTTACTGTTTCGCAAGAGCAGGCTCTGGGTGTTCGGCTTCGTGTTCTGTCTGTTCTATGAATTTGTGCTGTTATGGCAAATGCCGGTGGCCTGGTTTACCTTCTGGAAATCGACCTGGGGGACCAGGGAAACGCCGCAGGATATTGAAGCCAGACTGAAGAAGGAAGCCCGCAAGCGCAAAGGCAAAAAATTCGGATTACCGTTCTGATGTGTCAAAGCGGTTGAAGTGAGGATGACAAATGGGGAAGAAACAAAATACTGCCCTTAATGTTCGGCGAAAGAATCGCGGGAAAATCATAAAGGTTACGGCACAGATTCTGATTTTGGGCGTAGTTGCGATTATGCTGGCGAACGCGATTTTCGATTTCAGAGCCTATAAGGAGCCGGATAAATCGGCCTGGCGTCAGGAACAGGGTTTTATCGCTTTGTCCTATTTTGGAGTTGGTCGTACCGGAACGTCCAAGCTGGTGTCCAAAAGCCAGCTGGATGCCCAGCTGAAGGCTTTGCATGACCAGGGCTACGTCACGATATCGCAGCAGGATATTATCGATTATTACGCCGAAGGCAAGAAGCTGCCGGATAAAGCGCTGTACCTGTCCTTTGAAGACGGGCGGAACGATTCTGCCCTGTTCGCGCAGCCGCTGCTGGAGAAATACAATTATAAGGCAACCTTTTTGTCTTACGCGAACAAAATGGGCAACAGCGAACGGAAGTTTCTGCAGCCGAAGGATATGCTGAAGATGACCCGCACGGGTTTTTGGGAGCTGGGGACCAACGGCAACCGACTGACGTATATTAATATTTTTGACAAGGAAGGCCGCTATATCGGTGTTAAAGACGAGAGCGAGCTGACCAGCAAAGCCAGCGTGGAGTATTACAACCACTATCTGATGGATTTCATCCGCGATGAGAATATGATTCCGCTGGAGAATCGCGTAGAGATGGAAGAACGGGTCCGTGCAGATTATGAGGTGATGAATAAGGTCTACACGGAGGCGCTCGGCTATGTTCCCGGCACTTACATGATTATGCACGCCAATGCGCTTGGCAGCGGGATGAATCAGCTTGTTGCGAACGCGAATACGGATCAGATTCAACAGCTGTTCGGCATGAATTTCAACCGGGAGGGCAACGCCTTTAACACGAAGGACAGCGATCTTTATAATCTGACTCGGGTTCAGCCTGCGCCTTACTGGTCCACCAATCACCTTGTCATGAAGCTGCGCAAGGATCAAGGGCAGCCCATGCAGTTTGTTCGGGGGGACAAGCGGCAGGCCGACAAGTGGGAGCTGCTTGGCGGAGCGGCCGAATTCCAGGATAACCGCATGGTGGTTACGTCTCCGCCCTCCCAGGCAGGTGGCGTATATTTGAAGGGAAGTGAAGCGTCTGACGTTACCGTCTCGGCAAAAGCGCTCGGTAATGTGGTGGGACGCCAATCCGTCTATGTTCGTTACGACCGGATGAAGGGTTCTTATCTGCGCCTTCTGCTGGAGAATAATAACGTGGCGGTGGAACAGAAGATTGCGGGGCAGCCTCCTGAGACACTGTTCACGTACTCCTTGCCGAAGGTAGGATGGGGGGAAGAGGATCTGCAGTTCGACAAGGCGTCGGTGTATACGAAGGAACAAACGCAGTCCGGCGCCCGTGATGACGAGAACGATTATCCTGTGAACATCGGCGGAAGCCGGGTGCTGGAGATCTCGGTGGATGGCAATTCACTGTCCTTGAGCGTTGATCAGCAGCTGATTCTGGACCAGCAGCCAGTGCATGCTTCGATTGGTGCCGGTGGCGTAGCGTTCGAATCGCAATTTCATGAGCAGAATGAGAAGGATGACATCTACGATGCCATTTTTGAAGACGTCAGGATCCTGTCGAAGTCTTCGGACAGGGATCAGAAGCTGCTGTTTACCAATAAGCCGACTGGATTTACCGGTATGGTAACAAGCGTGCAGAGAACCGTGAACCGGGCTGTCAACTGGGCCGTGGAGACTTTTTAAAATTAGGGTGGCGTAGGGTGTGATCAACGAATGAGGTATCGAACGGTGAAATGGGCAGCAACAACAGTTTTGGTGACCATGTGCGCTGCTGTCATCATCTGGTGGCCACAAGGCAAAGAGAAGGAACGGGTACTACAGCCGCCCCAGACAGGGGTCAGGTTGTCCGCCTGGATTACGGACTGGCAGTGGAAGACGGGGATAACGGATTTGAAGCTGCTTGCCGGAGGGCTTGAAGAAATCCATCTGTTTGCGGTTTACTTCAATCATCAAGACGAACTCCACATTACACCGGATTATTTGGAGGCTCTCCCTAAGGTCATGGAGGCTGCCCGGGAAGACGGACAGATTCGCAGGGTTCTGACCATCGTGAACGACCGTTTCAATACGGATGGATCGACGGTGCAGAAAGATGCAGATCTTGTATCCCGGATCGTGGCTACACCGGAAAGCCGCAGCCGGCATATCGGGGACATCGTGGCTGAGGTGACCCGGCATGGCTTTACCGGTGTGGAACTGGACTACGAGAAGGTCCGTAAGGAAGACTGGGATAATCTGTCCGCTCTGTACAGTGAATTGTATGAGCGCCTCCGGACAGAAGATCTGTCTCTTCGAATTGTACTGGAGCCGGGCGTCCGCGTGGCATCGCTTGACCTGCCGAAGGGGCCGGATTATGTCCTGATGGCCTATAATTTGCACGGTGGTCACAGCGGACCTGGACCGAAGGCGGATCATGCCATGATCCGGGAGCTCGCAGAGAAACTGCAGCAGATCCCCGGCGAGCATGGTTTGGCTCTGTCTCTTGGCGGGTTTGACTGGGCGGAGGGTGGCAAAGTCACATCGCTGACGGAGCAGCGGGCGATCGAGCTGGCGAACTCAATTCCAGACGAGCCGCAGAGAGACCCAGCGAGCGGGGCCTTGTATTTTGAATATACCGACGACCTCGGCGCTGATCATACCGTGTGGTATGCGGATGGGACGACCGTCGCGGGCTGGATTGAAACGGCGCGGGCATCCGGCATCGCGAAGATTGCGATCTGGCGGCTGGGGGACGTGGGAGAGGATACACTGCAGCAATTGAACGAAATATCGGATACCAAAAAGTGATAATGGAACGACAGCACATAGGACATCCCCTGGTGATAAGAAGCCGGTGGGGATGTCCTTTTCATTAGGGTTATTTGCATGCCGATTTAATGAATCAGTTTCGAGGCTTTTGCTTTGCGGACCAGTCCGCTGCTGGCGCGGTTGATTGGCTTCTTGAGCACGATTCCGATGACCAGTGCGATGGCAGCGAAGATGAGCATGAGCAAGGCATCCCGGATCACGATGTCCCACAGGATGCCGCCAACGGCTTCCCGCATCATACTAATGGCATAGGTAAAGGGCAGGTACGGGTGCAGCGCCTGGAAGAATGGCGGTGTCATCTGAATCGGGAAGGTGCCGCCCGCACCCGCCAGCTGCAGCACAAGCAGCACGATGGCCATTGCTTTTCCGACATTGCCGAATACCGACACCAGAGTGTATACAATCAGCATGAAGATGGAGCTGATCAGCAGCGCAAACAGGATGAACCAGCCGGGATTCACCACATAGGTCCGGAGCAGGTAGAGGTCGCCGAGGGTGACAAACAGCGCCTGGAACAGAGCGAGGGTCAGAAAGGTTAAGTAGCGCCCGAAGTAGACCTCGATGCTGCGAAAGCTTCTCTCCTCATCATGAATATCAACGGAGAGCAGGGACACAAGCAGCAAGGCACCCACCCACAACGATAAGGTCGTGAAGAAGGGAGACATCGCGGAGCCGTAGTTCGGAATCGGGTACAGCCGATTCTCTTCCAGTGTGACAGGCTCGGCAAAAAATTGGCTTTCGAGCTCAAAATTGTTCTGAAGCAGATCGATGACTTCCTGAATATCGCCCTCAGCTTCCATCTCCCGGAGCCGGTTGGCCAGCGTTGTAATGCGAAGCTCGGCCTCCGGCAGGCGGCTCTGGGCAAGCTGCACCTCTTCTCCCCCCACTGTGAGCCCCCTCTGGGCATCCTTTAACAGGCGCTGGATGTCGGGCACGCTGGTCAGCGCCTGTGTCAGCTCATTCTGGACACGCTTGGCGGTATCGGAGCCCTTGCTGAAGGCTTTGCTTATGGCTGGACCGATCTCGCTATCGTAGCGGCTTAACAGTGTGTTGGTCAGATCTGTAATGTCATCGGCAAGTTTTTTCAGCTTAGCAACGGAATCGGCGGGTGCTTCCTCGCCCCGTTCCACCGCTTGTGTTAGGGTCTGGAGCACGGATTGCGCAGATTTCCATCTTGCCGCAATTTCCTCAAGCCTGGCGGCACCTGAAGCTGCTGCGGGGGAGACGGAGCCCAGCCGCTTAAACAATTGGCTCAGCCGAGCTGCAGCTTCAGCAGCTGTCTCGGCGCGAGCCTGGGCAGCGTTCAGGCGGTCGGCAAGCTCCTTCGGATCCATGTCGGCTTGCCCTAAAGCGTCCAGCGCCTGAGAGAGGGCACCAGTAGCTGCACCCAATACCTCCAAATCTTGACGCAAGGCAGGCTCCAGAGACTTCGAGGCACCGGCAGCCTGATTGGCGAAGTCCGCCAGTGCGCCCGCCATTTCCTTGCCCTCGGTAGCGATTCCTTCCAGGCGGGGGAGGGCGGTATGGGCTTGCTGAACGAGCTGGTTGGCCAGCTTAATATCCTCCTGAGCTGTGGTTACCGCTTCATTGAGCTCAGGAAAGCTTTTTTCAAGCCGGAACAGAAGGTTTCGCACTTTATTAATCGCAGGGAGTTGGTTCTCGATTTCAATCCCGAGCGTATTAAAAATCTCGAAGATGGTACCGTTGGCGGTTTTGATGAAGTTTTTGCTGATTTCCTCGACAACGCCGGATGCGCCCTGTGCCGTGACTTTGGGGGCAATCGCGTTAATCTTCTCGTTCGTATAGTAGAGGATCTGGGCTTTGACAGGCTCGTTGCTAAGCACCGTGCCGATACGGGCAGAGAAGTCCTCCGGAATGACAATGGCCGCGTAATCATTACCGCGCCTTACCCCCTGAATGGCGTTCTCGCTATCCTCCGTAAACCGCCAGCCCAGCTTTTCATTTTGATGGAGAGACTCCACGATTTCTTTTCCCAGATTGATCGGTTCGCCGCGCAGGGTGGTTCCTTTATCCAAGTTGGCGACAGCGATGGACAGCCCCGAAGTCTGGCCGTAGGGATCCCAGGAGGCCTCAATATTAAACCAGGCATATAGTGAAGGGAGAATGGCCAACCCGGTGATGATGACGGCTGCAGCCCAGTTTCGAACGATTCTATTTAAATCAGTAGAATAAATATGGAAAATATTCTTCATGAAAGCTCCTGTCTTGTACGTAGTTGGAGCTAGTATGCCGCCAAATCCGTGCCAAGATACGAAACAAGCTGTTCCTTTATTGCTTCCTTGAGAGAGGCCCAGTCGCTGAGCAGCCTGCGTTCATATCCGCGGCATAGATACAGCACCTGCACCCCATCTTCTGCGGTACGGCTCTGGTTCTGAATCCGGATACCGCGCTGCCTCATCTGCTGCTGAACCGACCAGGCATGATCAGAATTCCCTTTTTGCATGTATTGCAAATTTAAAATGTAGAGGTCTGCCATTTTGAGACTAAGGGTCTTCAGGATTTGAATGTCCCGCTTAAGAAGCGATTGGAGCAGGTTGTACAGGAGATAGTCTCTGATCAATGCTTCGTCTTCTTCAGAGGGCAGTGGAGGAGTTGAAGGCTTCATAAGTAACACTTCCTCATAAATGAAATACGTATAAGAACATATGTTCTAATATACACATCGTATTCGAGGATTATGCTTCGCGCAATGTATAATTTTTGGTATGTTCACGATATAGGCGTACATATCATGAATAGAGTGGATGGATATTCAACTTGAGTGTGCAATTATGTTGATGTTCATGTAATCCATGGTAAGGCAGAGCGTATCTTCCTGGGGGTGATGATGTACCGCATCACACAAGTGTTCATCCAGTAAATTCCAATGAGTACCGATGGCTGTTTAGCTAGCCTGCAATCTGTGTTATAATAATGTTAGCAGTTAACTATAACGAGAAAGAAAGGATCAGGATACCATGTGTCCCCGAAGGACGAATCCCCAAAGGACGATTTGGAAACGTTATGATCTCTCATACACATAGCTTCCTTCGTAGAGCGAAGTCGGACGTCTGAAGACAAGGACGGTCTCTCACGAAAGGATGGGAACTATGGTTCGAAGGATGAGCTCCTCCAGGTTTCCTCAGTGTAGAGATTGGCCTATGTCTGACCAATCTACTACGACAAGAGGGATCCTGTATGAGGAAAAGACAAAACACAATTATCACCATGTTGGCGATGTTGTTCGGAACGTTTTTAATGGCTTTTACGTATTATCACATTAATTTTCACAATCATTTAACCGAAGGCGGCTTTGTTGGCCTTGCGCTGCTTGGCAAATATGCACTCGATATTCCGCCGGCATTAAGTATGATCCTGATGGACATACCGGTGCTGCTGGTTGCCTTGTTTATCAAAGGCCGGAAGTTTATTTTCAATACGGTTGTTGCAGCGAGTATGTTCACTGTGTTTTACGCATTAATAGAGCGGTATTCTACGCTCGTGATTGATTTGGGCCATAATTTACTGGCAGCCGCGCTGCTGTCTGGTTTATTAACAGGCTTTGGAGCCGGTATTGTGCTCCGATTCGGTGGGGCAACAGGTGGAGACGATGTGATCTCCGTGCTCTTCAGCGAGTGGAGCGGGCTTAAGGTAGGGACGGTGTTTTTCCTGATGGATGCCGTAGTACTGCTATTATCGCTATTCTACATGCCATTGGTTGAGACTTTATACACCATATTAGCCGTATCGATTGCCGGACAAGTGATCACGATCACAGTTACGTACGGTACCGAGAAAACGGAAAAGAAACCTTTTCGGAAGGCGGTCCGTGCCCCAAGCACTCCGGTTACTCCGAAGGCAGCACAGCATACCGTTAGCGGCCGTTCATAATACGGTCCCATTAAGAGAAGCTCACCCGCATCAGGGTGAGCTTCTTTAGTATGCGGTCAGGGATGGATGTTACTTCCCCTCTTTGGGGTGATTTTCGTCCCACTCCTGCGCTTTGGCGGTGGCGATTGCGATGGCCCGACCTTCATCGTAGTCTTCCTCCAGTAAGGCATTGGCTATTTCCACCGCTTTATTCCTCACACGGGGCTCCAGATTTTTCATCGATGGCGGATAATCATTTTTGCTCCAAGGCATATTGCGATCCCTCCATTTCATTGGATTCAGTATGTACTGTATTATTACCCTGTCCTATAAAAATGAATAAACACTCTAACTCCATAAAAAAAGTACATTGTCCGTTGATTGGACAATGTACTTTGGATGTTCCTGTTTATTCAAACAGCTGCAAATATTCGCCGTAGCCTTCCTGCAACATGTCTTGCTTCGGAACAAAACGCAGTGCCGCTGAATTGATGCAGTAACGAAGTCCATTGGGTCCAGGGCCGTCGTCGAATACATGACCGAGGTGTGAGTCGCCTTTTTTGCTTCTCACCTCGGTGCGGACCATCATATGGGTGAGATCCATTTTTTCCTTGATGTTATATTCGCGAATCGGACGGGTGAAACTTGGCCATCCGCAGCCGGCATCATACTTGTCCGTAGAACTGAAGAGCGGCTCGCCCGACACGATGTCTACATAGATTCCTTCTCCGTGGTGGTCCCAGAATTCGTTGTGGAACGGAGGTTCGGTCGCATTATTCTGAGTTACTTCGTATTGTATCGGCGTAAGACGCTGTTTCAGATCCTCGGTATCGACGGGATCGGACCAGTGCTGGTCAATGAAGTCTTCGCGGCCGGATCCTTTGCGGTAGCGTTTGTAGTGGCCCGGATTTTTCTTGTGATAATCCTGATGGTATTCTTCGGCTGCATAGAAGGTGCTGGCCGGAATAATCGGCGTTACAATCGGTCCATCAAATCGTCCGCTGGCCGCTACAGCCTGCTTCGACTGCTCTGCCAGTTCTCGCTGTTCTTCTGTATGATAGAAAATAGCGGTCCGATACGACAAGCCGCGGTCATGAAATTGTCCGCCCTCATCGGTAGGATCGATTTGCTGCCAGAAGAGTTCAAGCAGCTTCTCGTATGGGAACACTTCCGGGTTGTAGGTGATTTGCACGGCCTCATAATGGCCTGTTGTATCAGAGCACACCTCTTCATAGGTCGGATTTTCCTTATGTCCGCCCGTATAGCCGGATACAACATTCAAAATGCCGGGCAGCTCATCAAAGGGAGAGACCATACACCAGAAGCAGCCTCCCGCAAAGGTAGCCAATTCGCTTGGGTTTGAACGATTACTCATATATTATCCCTCCGTCGTAATAACAATATAAATGTAAGTCTTATTATTATTATAATCATTTTTGGTTGGCGAAACCAAAATATTGCTCAATCTTCATGTTTCCTTGCCTTCAGGCGGCGGAATATCGCCAGGCCTAGAGCGGTTACCAGCATGAGTCCTGCAGCAATGGCAGCGAATATTGCCGGATGCTCGGCAAGTCCGCTGCCCATCCAAGCGTACAGGAGAATCGCAGGGATTTTACCGATGGCGGAAGCAGCTGTATATGTCCAGAAGGGAATGGAGGCCACCCCTGCATAGATATTGACGGCCATCTGCGGTATGACGGGCAGCAGCCGTGCGAGCAATATGGCTTGAAACGGACGGCGTTCCACCGCTGTGGTAAACATTTCTGCAGCCGCATATTTCCCCAGCAAGCGCCTGCCGTTCTCCTTGTACAGTGCGCGAACTGCCGCATACAGGAGAATGGCGGCTACCGTTGTGCCGAACCAAGAAATAGCTGCAGCCCAGATCGTGCCGTAAGCGTATCCGAGTACAGCGATTACGACTTTGTAGGGTGCAATAGGGAACAGGGCCAGCAGCGTGGCCAGCATCACCATCAGGAAGAGCGAGGGTTCTCCTCGAAGCCAGTCCATGATTTCTGCTCTGTATGTAAAACCTAATGCCAGGACAGCAGCATAAATTGCCGGTATAAACCATCGTTTCATTATGTCTCCTCGCTTTGCATGATAAAGCTGAATAGCATAATAATAGCAAAAAAGCGGGAATTCTGCCCGATTTTCGGTGCGGAGAGACTATGACTTTATGGAAAAAATTGAATATACAAGCGATTTTCCATATGTTATAATATGTAAAATTGAATATCCCAAAGGGGAGTAGCTTTATAAGAAAACCTATATCGTGGCCTTTTTCAAGGATGAGTGACCGCGATTCGAAGATGGGTTTTCTTGCGATATAGAGTTTAATCCAGCTCTGCTGATTACTCATAAGTTCTATATCATAAATAAAGTCGTCATGACGGGACTAACTATCCCCGGCTTTATTGGCAACGAATTTGTTGTTTAGCGAGACCTTTGCCTGATTTATTTATGAATGAGGTGAAGGTCTCTTTTTGCGTTCAAAAAACGCTGTAGACCTTATAAATTAAGGTAACAGCATTTTTTTTGGATGGAGGGCATTCGCAGGTGGAAACCTAAAAGAAATCAAAGAAAGGGTGGGAGAAGCATGGATTTGATGTCGGTGGAATTTTGGACGGCACTGCTGTCGATTATCCTCATTGACCTGGTGCTGGCAGGCGATAATGCCATTGTTATCGGACTTGCGGCTCGTAATGTCCAGAAAGAAGACCAGAGGAAGGTTATCCTGTGGGGTACCGTTGGTGCGATTGTCATTCGGATTGTGGCTACACTTCTCGTTGTACAGCTCCTAATGATTCCCGGCTTGCGCCTGATCGGCGGCATTGCGCTGCTGTGGATCGCTTACAAGCTGCTGGTGGATGAGAAACAGCATGAAATATCTGCCGGCAACCAAATGTGGGCAGCAATCCGTACGATCATCATCGCGGACGCCATGATGGGACTCGATAACGTCCTTGCGGTAGCCGGAGCAGCGGGTGAAAGCTTCATGCTCGTCATTATCGGACTTGCAATTTCTGTTCCCATTATGGTGTGGGGCAGTACCATTATCCTGAAGCTGACAGATCGCTTTCCAATCATTATTACCATCGGTGCAGCGGTGCTTGCATGGACAGCATCGAAGATGATCGTAGCAGAGCCCATGATTCATGACTGGTTCTCAAATGACTTTCTGAAGTACGGTTTTGAAATTCTGGTCATCGCCATTATCATTGGTGTTGGAACTTGGATGAAGAAGAAGAATGAGGACAAAGCGAAGAGGAATCCGGTCCATGTAAAGATGGTCGATTAGCTTTGGTTTTGTATAGGGTGCAATAAGCGGTATAATATCTTCATGGACGAAAGGAACGACAAAGAAGTTCCCATCGCATGAGGAGGAGTTATTACATGGAGTCAGCAGCCGGAAAATCCATGGAAGAACGGATTGCGGAATCGTACCGCCAGGATGAGGATATGATGATCCTCGTATTTGCCCAGTGGTGCGTGAATCACGGTCTGGATCCAGCCGAACTTTACCGCAAAGCATATCCGAGTCAGCCCGCCAACGATCAGTTGACCCGGGTTCTGGCATTAACGGTGCCTAAGGAAGAAGCGGGTGAGATACCGGATCAGACCCTGCTTGGAGTGCTTTCATTATTCGGAAACGAGGATTTGGCGATCGTTGTCTCTGAGGCAGTAGCCACATTTGGTGCCGATAAGAAGTAAGCGTGAACTCATGGCATATCTTACATGTGATCTTAGGCAAAAGCGGGTCGATCAAGGAGAAAACCTTGGTCGACCCGCTTTTTTATGGTCAGAATGGCTCATTAATTTGACGTTCGGCTGGCCATCCGGAATTGTTTAGGCGAAACACCGAATCGCGAACGGAAAACACGGTGAAAATAAGTGTAGTTGGCAAAGCCGGAGGTTTCGGCTACATCCTCCAGCGAAAGAGGACTGAACACAATCCGTTCCTTGGCCATGCTCAGACGCACGTCCATGGTGTATTGCATGATGGTTGTACCGAATGCCTCCTTGAACAGATGAACCGCACGGGAGACGCTGATCCCGACATGGGCGGCAACATCCTCCAGCTTGAACATCGAGGAGGCATTCTCTTCAATATAATTCTTCATGCGATAAGCAAGATACGTCTTGGGCGTCGTCGAAGGCTGCTCCGACAGCAGACGGTCCACTTCGAGGCACAGAATGCGCACTGTATAATCGGAGATTTCCGGATAAGGATCGGATACGCGCCGCTGCTCCAGCAGGATTTGCCTGAACAGACCCAGGTAGCGTTCTTCGAGCGGAACACGGATTTTGGTGGGCCGTTTCTTCGAATTCCACCATGCATCAGCCCAAGGCCCTTTGAAAAAAATATGATAATCCCCGCTTTCAATGGTTAATTCTCCCAAAGCGTTGTATTCATCATCAATTCGGAGCTCGTATGGCTGTCCGGGAGTGAAAATCAACAGATCTCCGGCCTCAACGAGCGATAGTTTATCATCGATTTTCGCGCGGCATTTTCCGTCGGTCTGCCATCGCATTAAGTAGGTATCAAAACCGTCCGCCAGGGACATCTTGAAAGGTTTGCGGTGAAAAGAGAAATCTGCTGCTACGACTTGGTTGGAAAGATTTGAATCCATTGCTAAAGTCCCCTTTGAAGAATAAGAAAATAATGACCAGATTGTTCATGTTTTAATCATATTCTTCATTTTAAACGAAAGCATAAAAGAATACCATTGTACTAGTCTAGAGCACATCTAAACACTCAAGGAGTGACAGCGATGAAAAAAATGAAAGCAGGTATAATTGGCTGCGGAAACATCAGCGGCATATACTTCACGAACTTAAAGAACAGCCCTTGGGTTGAAATCGTGGCATGTGCTGACCTTATTATCGAAAACGCGAAAGCGAAAGCTGATGAGTTCAACATCCCGAACGTGTATACCGTTGAGGAGATGCTCGCACAGACTGATATTGAGTTCATTATTAATTTGACCATTCCGTCAAGCCACGCCAATGTTGATATTGCCTCCCTGGAAGCAGGTAAGCATGTTTACAGTGAAAAGCCGCTGGCTATTACCCTTGATGAAGGCCGCCGTGTGCTGAATCTTGCGGATCAAAAAGGCCTTCGTGTCGGCTGCGCACCCGATACTTTTCTGGGATCCGGTGTACAAACGGCTAAAGCGGCCATTGAATCCGGCCTGATTGGCAGGCCTATCGCTGCTACGGCATTCATGATGGGTTCCGGTCCGGAGGCCTGGCATCCGAATCCTGAATTTTTCTACGCGTCGGGTGGAGGACCCATGATGGACATGGGGCCTTATTATGTATCGGCCTTGGTTGAGCTGCTGGGTCCTGCAAGCCGGATCAGCGCATCCACAGGCATTCAGATTCCCGACCGCGTTGTCGGCTCCGGCCCGCTGGAGGGAAAACCGATAACAGTGCAAACACCGACGCATTTAGCCGGAACGATGGATTTTGAGAACGGTGCCATTGCGACCATGATTACAAGTTTTGATATCTTCGGCGGTTCTGGACTGCCATGGCTTGAAATCTACGGTACCCAGGGAAGTCTTAGTTTGGGTGATCCCAATTTCTTCAATGGAGAGGTAAAGCTTCGTAAACCAGGCTCCGAAGAGTGGGAATTGCTGGATCCTGTATTCGAATGCGGCAAGAATGAGCGGGGTCTGGGCATTGATGACATGATTCAATCGATCCATGAGCAGAAGGACCACCGCGTCAGCGCTCGCTTGGCTTACCATGTGCTGGAGATCATGCAGTCATTTCAGCAGTCGTCGCTTGAAGGCAGACATATTGTTCTGCAAAGCACATACCGTTACGGCAGACTTCCATCGCCGCAGCAGGCAGAATCTGCTGAAAATGGCACTGTGAGTGACTGAATTGCGAGCAGGCAGGTCCTGGTTTTCTCGTATGTATCCATGAGCCTTTAGCGAACTGGCAGCCCGGCTTCTATTCTTGTAAACTGGTTATGAAGTACTTGCAAACCAGCTTCTGACGGATTTGGCAGGAATGAATTCTTGGCAGCAATCCGCATGAAAGCGTTGCAATAATATTTGGAGTGTATCCAAAATTAACAGATGCGTATGGGAGGAAATGGACATGTCGAAAACATTGAAGATCGGAATCATCGGTTGCGGGGGAATTGCCAACGGCAAGCATATGCCAAGCCTGAAGAAGCAGGCACAGGCAGAAATGGTAGCTTTCTGCGACATCGTAGAAGAGCGTGCGCAAAAAGCAGCCGATGAGTACGGAGTCGAAGGTGCCAAAGTATATACGGACTTCAGAGAGCTGCTTCAAGACGGCAGTATTGATGTCATCCATGTATGTACGCCAAACGATTCCCACTCTGAAATTACGGTAGCCTCTTTGGAAGCCGGTAAGCACGTTATGTGCGAGAAGCCAATGGCCAAGACGGTATCTGAAGCCAAGGCGATGCTGGACGCTGCAGAGCGTACCGGAAAAAAACTTACCATCGGTTACAATAACCGTTTCCGTGACGATAGCATGTATTTGAAAGGAATCTGTGAAGAAGGCGAGCTCGGCGAGATTTATTACGGTAAAGCACTTGCCATCCGCCGCCGTGCCGTTCCGACTTGGGGTGTATTCCTTGATGAAGAGAAGCAGGGCGGAGGACCGCTGATCGATATCGGTACCCACGCGCTGGACTTGACGCTGTGGCTGATGGACAACTACAAGCCGAAGAGTGTGCTTGGATCAACCTTCCATAAGCTGGGACATCGTGAGAATGCTGCGAATGCGTTCGGTCCTTGGGATCCGAAGGAGTTCAAGGTAGAGGATTCAGCGTTCGGATTCATCACCATGGAGAACGGTGCAACGATTGTTCTGGAATCCAGCTGGGCGCTTAACGTTGTTGAGACTGGCGAAGCCAAGGCCGTTCTGGCAGGTACTGAAGGCGGAGCTGACATGAAGGACGGTCTGCGCATTAACGGGGAGAAAATGAGCAGACTGTATGAAACCAAAGTGGATCTGAATGCTGGCGGTGTGGCGTTCTACTCCGGTTCCAAGGAAAGCGACGCAGACCGCGAGGCCAGAATGTGGATTGAAGCCATTATTGAAGATAAAGACCCTGTCGTTAAGCCGGAGCAGGCTTTTGTGGTAACGCAGATTCTGGAAGCGATTTATGAATCAGCCAAGACAGGAAAAGCCGTTTATTTCGATAATTAAGGACCTGACAAGAAATACAAATACAAAATGAAAAACCAGGAGGTACACAATGAAATTAGGCGTATTTATGGTATTGCTGAGCGGACGTAAGCTGGAGGATGCTTTGGATTATGTTGCATCCAAGGGTCTTAAAGCGGTTGAGATTGGAACTGGCGGTTACCCGGGCAATGCACATTGCAACCCTGCAGAGCTGCTTGAAAATGAAACAGCACTGAAAAACTTCAAGAACGCGGTAGAGTCCCGCGGGTTGATCATTAGCGCACTGAGCTGTCACGGCAATCCGCTCCACCCGCAAAAGGCAATCGCTAAAGAGTTCCACGATGTGTATGTAAAAACGGTAGAGCTTGCAGAGAAGCTGGAAGTGCCTGTCGTTAATACTTTCTCCGGTTGCCCGGGCGATCATGAGGATGCTAAATATCCGAACTGGCCGGTAGCACCTTGGCCTAACGACTACCAAGAGATTCTGACTTGGCAGTGGGACAACAAGGTCATTCCTTATTGGACCGAGTGGGGTAAATTCGCCGCTGATCGTAACGTTAAAATCGGTCTTGAGCTGCACGGCGGCTTCTCGGTTCATACGCCAGGCACACTTCTCAGACTGCGTGAAGCAGCGGGTGAAGTCATTGGTGCGAACCTTGACCCGAGCCACATGTGGTGGCAAGGAATTGATCCTGTTCAAGCGATTCAAATTCTGGGCCGCGAGGGAGCTATTCATCACTTCCATGCGAAGGATACAAGCATCGATCCGATTAACGTGAACAAGCACGGTCTGACCGATATGCAGTCTTATGAAAAAATGCTGGACCGTGCATGGCAGTTCCGCAGCGTTGGTTATGGACATGATGTGAAGGAATGGGCAGACATGATGAGTGCCCTGCGTCTGGTTGGATATGACTATGTAGTAAGTATTGAACATGAAGATGGGCTGATGTCCATCGAAGAAGGCTTCTCCAAAGCGGTGCAAAACCTTCAGCAAGTGCTGATCGAAGAGCCGCTCGGAGAAATGTGGTGGGTCTAACATCTTAGGGCAACCTAGCGAATACGCAATTAGGGGGAACAGCAACATGCTTAATGTAACCATATGGAATGAGTTCGTACACGAGAAGATCCATGATGAGGTTCGGAGTGTATATCCGACAGGGATTCACACAGCCCTGGCGGAGGGTCTGCATAATCCGGATTTCATCATCAGAACGGCAACGCTGGATCAGCCAGAGCACGGGTTGACTGAGGATGTACTGGATTCGACTGATGTGCTGCTGTGGTGGGGGCATATGGCTCATGACCAGGTTAGTGACGAGATCGTCAGCAAAGTCGTTAAGCGCGTGCTGGACGGTATGGGTCTGATCGTTCTTCATTCGGGGCATTTTTCCAAACCGTTCAAAGCGTTGATGGGAACGAGCTGTGATTTGAAATGGCGCGAAGCCGGCGAGCAGGAAATTATCTGGAGTGTAAATCCAACGCATCCGATTGCGGCGGGAATTACGGGTCCTATCATGATCGAGCATGAGGAAATGTACGGGGAGTTCTTTGATATTCCAGCCCCGGATGAGCTGGTATTTGTCAGCAATTTCGAAGGCGGCGAAGTTTTCCGCAGCGGCTGTACGTTCAAGCGCGGTCATGGGAACATTTTCTACTTCCGTCCGGGACACGAGACCTATCCAACTTACTACAATCCCGAAGTACTGAAAGTGATAACCAACGCTATCAACTGGGCTCATTCAACTGCAGGTAAGCAAACATTCGGCAACAGCCAGCCTGTTCGTGCGCTTCCAGTACTAGTCTAAGCCTTTTATACAAGCGTACTTAAGTAAACACAACGACGAGTCGTTCAAGGATCTGTCCTTGTTCGGCTCGTTTTCCAGTTGCGGCGGCAGAATCGTAAATTTTTTTGGAGGCTAGGGATAGAATATACGTAAGTATGGGGTATTGTATGTTATACAAGAAGGGGGCTGTACGCATGAATGAAGTACAAAGCGCACCTGTCGATCCCACCATTATCGCCATATGCCAGGCCAGGCTGGCTCATCAACCTGTTGAGGGTTTTCTGCTGGGGAGAGGAACAAGCTCCGCAGCCGTGATGTTTGTTGGAGAAGCGCCCGGGGCCCATGAGGTTTTGGAAGGAAGACCTTTTGTAGGGCAGGCCGGTCAGGAGATGAATGCTTATCTGGAGCGACTGAACTTGACGCGGGAGCAAGTGTATATTACCAGTGCCATGAGAAGCAGGCCCTATAAGGAGAAGGTGATCGTGCGGGCGTCCGGTGAGAACATCATCAGCCGTTCGAACCGTACACCCACCAAAGCGGAAATTTTGGCGCATGCGCCCTTGCTGGATGAAGAGATCAGATGGGTCCGGCCGAAGATCATCGCTCCCATGGGAAATACCGCGCTGCATCGGCTGATCGGAAGCCATGAAACGGTGACATCGCTGCATGGAAAGCTGATCGAGGGCCCTGTACAACAGGCGATTAGCCTGGAGGATGCTTCGGCTGGATATAGGTTCTCAACCGAAACCTATATGATTTTTCCTCTGTTCCATCCAGCTGCGGTACTGTATAATAGGAAATTATCCCGTTTGATCGAGTCCGATTTGGATATATTGGCTCGGATGATTTCAGGATAAGTGCTGATTTTCTGGGAAAAAGGGGCTAGGTGGTTTTCAGCTTCTCGAAAATATGCTAAAATGAAACATACTTACAATTCGTAAGTTTTGCAAGAATTATGGTTTAGTTTATTGAGTTTCTATAAACAAGGTGACTTCGTAAAGAGGTGAAGAGATATGGAAGTTACAAATGTTACGATGTGTCCCCGTTTTGAATCTGCGTTTTCTTTTCTGGGCAAACGGTGGAACGGTTTGATTATTCAGACATTGATGAGCGGGCCTAAGCGCTTTAAGGATATTTCCAATTTGATTCCGTCCATGAGTGACAAAATGCTCTCGGAGCGGATGAAGGATTTGGAGTGCGAAGGCATATTGATTCGTCATGTCTATCCGGAAACGCCGGTACGTATCGAATATGAACTAACTGAAAAAGGGAATGCACTTCGTCCGGTAATGGAACAAGTGGCTTCCTGGGCAGAGCAATGGGTCGAAAGATGAGTCATCTTAAGATCCCCGTTGACGATTAAACCCTGGCATGAGATAACTCATTTCAGGGTTTTTTTTCAAAATTTGAAGTATGATTTTTTTACAATGAAGCAAGATATGTGGACATGCACCAATCCGATGCACCTGCTATATGATGTATATAACCCAGCGGTAAATCAAGGAGGCGAGCCCATGATCAAGCGAACGTATATCTCCCATTTTCATTATGGACAAGAGGATATCTCAGAACTTGAAAACGCTTCAATGCAAGTCCTTCATATTTTTGAGAAGACCAAGCGGATGCTGAGTCAGTATTTGCCCGAGCCGCTGTGGTTGGCTTTATCCGGAACAAGCCCAGAATCGGCGGATGCCGTCAGCCGGAATTGCAGCGATGTGAACGACATGTTTCAGAAATGGGTGAAGGGTCCCCGTGGATGGAAATTCATCGGTTATGAAACGGATAAATCAAAAACAACCGGCGGGCAGGATAAGGGGCGTCTGGGCAGATTTCTGCAGATGATAATCTGGTCCCATTATGAGAAGATTGCAATGCTCCATCCATTTCTCGGCAGTGAGCCGTTTTTTGACGGGGAGGAGCTGGATGTGATTGCTGCTTATTTTGTGCCGACGTACATCAGTGCCGAACCCTTGTTGCAGCAAGGGAAGACGTTCAAGGCTATTCAAGGTGGCGTCATTTTGTATCAGGAACATATTCAGGCACCGGCTGTCATTATGCAATCGGGCAGTGACTGGCTGGAGGGAAACTGGATGACGGGTGTGGATTTGGATGCGAAGGGGTTTGCCGGGATCCGGCCTTATCTGAAAGTGCCAAGCGGAGAACGAGCCTATATGGAGGCTCAGATCATATAACATAGATAAACACACCCTCTAGAGGAAGGTGTGTTTATGACGTGCAGTCTTTCCAATCGTTTACCGGTGTTCCACCAGGTCAATCGCACCAAGCACAAGATGAGCCAGTCCGAAGCCGAGAATACCGGTTGCGGCAAGTTTATACTTGCTGCTAAGCAGAGCGGCACCCGAAGCAGAAACCACAGTTCCAAGAACAGCAGGAATCAAACCTTCACGCATGCTGAGCACTCCCTTTAATTTTGGTTTGGAAAGACAAGGTTTATTGTGGTCAAAAGGCTGTATATTATGCACAGCGAGACGCAGTGACATTAAATCCGGCAAATTTCGAGCGGACACATCTCGCAATGGCATATTTCCTGCAGCATCGGTAGATCCTTGATGACAATCATACCACCGGCATATTCAATGGCGTCTTTTTTACGGAGATCACTCAGCATCCGGTTCACGCTTTCGCGGGTTGCCCCAATCATGTTCGAGAGATCGGTGTGGGTAATCTTCTTATTAATGAGAATGGTATCATCTGCCTGATGCTGACCGTACGTATTGCTCAGACGAATCAGCGTCGAGGTTAATGCACCCGGCTTGCCGTACATCATAAGATCACGGAATTTGGTCTGGGTGATCCGGTGGTGAATGCCCATCCACTTCATAAAATCAATGGCAAAATCACAATGCTGACAGATCAGCATCTCCAAATCCTTATGCTCGATAACCCCGACTACACTATCCTCAAGCACCTCTGCCGAGAAGCTGTGATTGGTGCTGAAGAATGGATCGGCCTGACCGACCATATCCCCTGGATGATACATATATAGAATAAGCTCTTTGCCTTCATCAGTCGATTTGGTTAACTTAATTCTTCCTTGTTTCACGAAGTACAACTTGTCGGCGAAGTCACCTTCCCAGAACAAATGGGAGCCTTCAGGGAGTACTCTTTCCTTCATGGTGACCAGCAGACGGTTGCGGTTTTGTTCCGAGAAGCACTGAGTGTTCCCTAGGTTTTCGATTTCCATTACATTGTCTACAGTTTTCATGTTGGTATCCCCTAACATCCTAAAATTTGATCTGTTTAATCTTTAAATACATTATAACGTGAAAACATTCACTTGTGGGGCGGAACAAGAGGGAAATGATGGCGAATTTTCAAACTTTGTGATCTCTTTCACTTGAAATAGGGCGAAGACAGGTATAAATCACACAGAAAAGATAAATTTTAATATTGTGAAATATTTCACATGATTTTAGAAATGGCTGTGATACGATCAAACCGTAGAAGAGAAAGAATCATGAACCATGGGAGGATGAGAGATATGGCTGTGAGCAAAGGAACGATCGAAGTAAAGGCACAGACAGCAGGGGAGTACATTCAAGGTCTGATTGACAAAGCGAACCGGGCGAAAGAAAAGTTTATGGAATTGAATCAGGAGCAAATTGACGGGATTGTGCAGGCGATGGCCATCGCAGGCCTTGATAAGCATATGCAGCTGGCAAAAATGGCTGTAGAAGAAACTGGCCGCGGTGTATATGAGGATAAAATTATCAAAAACTTGTTTGCCACAGAGTACATCCACAACAGCATCAAGTATGACAAAACGGTGGGTGTCATTGAGGATAACGCTTTTGACAGCTTTCAGAAAATTGCGGAGCCGATCGGGATCATCATGGGGATTACCCCGGTAACCAATCCCACCTCCACAACAATTTTTAAGGCACTGATCTCCATCAAAACAAGAAACCCGATCATTTTCGGATTCCATCCATCCGCACAGGCATGCAGCAGGGAAGCTGCCCTGATATTGCGGGATGCTGCTGTTGCTCAAGGTGCTCCGGCCGATTGCATTCAGTGGATCGAGGCTCCTTCCATGGATAAAACCAATACACTGATGAACCATCCTGATGTTGCCTGCATTCTGGCTACCGGCGGATCCGCGATGGTAAAGGCAGCCTACAGCTGCGGTAAACCTGCGCTTGGTGTAGGACCCGGCAATGTGCCTTGCTTCATTGAAAAGAGTGCAGATCTGGATCAGGCGGTAAATGACCTGATTCTGTCCAAGACCTTTGATAACGGTATGATATGTGCTTCTGAACAGGCAGTCATTATAGAGGAGCCTATCTATACGGCAGTGAAGAAAAAAATGATGGCCAGCGGCTGTTATTTCGTAAACAGGGAGGAACTGGCGAAGCTGACTGCACACGCGATGGTATCGGAGAAATGTGCGGTTAACCCGTCAATCGTCGGACAGCCGGCATTCAAGATTGCCGAGGCCTGCGGCTTTGAAGTGCCGGAGAGCACCAAAATTCTGGTCGCCGAGCTGGAGGGAGTAGGTCCTGCATATCCACTGTCTGCCGAGAAGCTCAGTCCGGTTCTGGCCTGCTATAAAGTGAAAAATGCAGAGGAAGGAATTACGCGCGCGGAAGAAATGGTAGCATTTGGCGGCATGGGCCACTCGTCGGTCATCCACTCGCACAATGAGGAAATCATCATGAAATTCACGGACCGGATGAAGACCTGCCGTATTCTGGTGAACCAGCCATCCTCGCAAGGCGGGATTGGTGACATCTACAACACGAACCTGCCATCGTTGACGCTGGGCTGCGGTTCGTATGGCCGTAACTCTACCTCGTCGAACGTAACAGCCGTCAACCTCATCAACGTGAAAAGGGTGAACCGCAGAACCGTGAATATGCAGTGGTTTAAAGTGCCGGATAAAATCTATTTTGAAAAAGGATCCACGCAGTATCTTGCCAAAATGCCCGATATTACCCGGGTTGCTATCGTAACCGATCCGATGATGGTGAAGCTTGGCTACGTAGAGCGGGTAGAGCACTATCTGCGTCAGCGCAGAGTGCCGGTTGCTATCGAGGTGTTCTCGGAGGTTGAGCCGGATCCTTCCACAACGACGGTAGAACGCGGATCGGAGTTGCTGAAGCGATTCCAGCCGGACTGCATCATTGCCCTCGGCGGCGGTTCGCCGATGGATGCAGCAAAAGCGATGTGGCTGTTCTATGAATACCCGGATACGGACTTCAATAATCTGAAGCAAAAATTTATGGATATCCGCAAACGGGTCTATAAATATCCGAAGCTTGGACAGAAGGCAAAATTCGTTGCCATACCAACCACCTCGGGAACGGGCTCGGAAGTGACCTCGTTTGCGGTCATTACGGATAAAGTGCTGGGGAATACCAAGTACCCGCTGGCTGACTATGAGCTGACCCCGGATGTTGCGATTATCGATCCGGAATTTGTATACACCCTGCCAAAAACAGCGGTAGCGGATACCGGGATGGACGTTTTGACACATGCCATCGAGGCGTATGTATCGGTCATGGCTAACGATTTCACGGATGGTTTGGCAATCAAGGCCATACAGCTGGTGTTCCAGTATCTTGAGCAATCGGCGCTTACCGGCGACAAGCTGGCCAGAGAGAAAATGCATAATGCTTCGACGCTTGCCGGCATGGCCTTCGCGAATGCATTCCTTGGCATCAATCATAGCCTTGCGCATAAATGGGGCGGCCAGTATCACACAGCTCACGGGCGAACGAATGCAATCCTGCTGCCGCACGTCATCCGTTACAATGCCAAGAAGCCAACCAAATTTTCCGCTTGGCCTAAATACACTCACTTTGTAGCCGATGAGAGATATGCAGAAATTGCAAGGATTCTGGGCTTGCCTGCAAGAACGACGGAAGAGGGCGTCAACAGTTTGATCGGTGCAATCCGAGAGCTGAACAAGAAGCTGGGCATCGAAGAGTCGTTCCAGCAGCTGGGAATCGACCCTCAAGATTTTGAGAAACGTGTTGAGCATTTGGCGGACCGGGCCTTTGAAGACCAGTGTACTACGAGCAATCCGAAGCTGCCGCTTGTCACAGAGCTTGCGGAAGTATACCGCAACACGTTCTACGGCCGCTTTTAGATCTAAGAAATACGAGAGACGGGTTGTGGACTGCGGACTGCATAACAGAAGCGGGCGGGTAAATCAGAGTGATAAAAATCACGGGAAAAGATAAGTTTGTGATTTTTATCACAGATGCTGAGAATGAACAGGATTACAATAAAAGTGTAGAAGAAAGCTGAATCTCAGGTCTTTGATATAGAAGCTTGAAGGTACACGGCGGGGTCGAGGCAGCATTGATCGTGAAAATAATCACATTAAGATCTGAGATGGATCAATGTGTGACTCCGCCTGTGCGGCAAGCTGCAGCATAATCTAGGAGGGATTCAATATGTCGGTGATTGAAAAAGAAGTGGGCTGGAAAGGTTTTAAATCAGGTAAATGGAACAAGCGGATTGACGTTAATGATTTTATTGCAGAGAACATAACACCTTATTATGGCTCTGATGATTTTTTGGCAGGACCAACGGACAACACGAAGGCACTCTGGGATATCGTATCGGATTTAACCAAAAAAGAACGGGATAATGGCGGGGTGCTGGATGTTGATGTGAATACGCCTTCCACGATTGTGTCCCATCAACCTGGCTATTTGGATAAGAAGAAGGAACAGATCGTCGGCGTACAGACGGATGAGCCGTTCAAGCGTTCGATTCAGCCGTTCGGCGGAATCCGAATGATGATTGATGCTTGCAACGCATATGGTTTTGAAATGCCGCAAGCGGTAGTGGACATCTTCTCAGGCATACGCAAAACACATAACCAGGGCGTGTTTGATGCCTATACCTCGGAGATGAGGGCAGCCCGTAAGGCAGGGATTATTACAGGTCTTCCCGATGCTTATGGCCGTGGTCGTATTATTGGCGATTATCGCAGAATCTCCTTGTATGGTGTAGATGTCTTGATCCATGATAAATTGCGAGAGCTGGGCGAGCTTGAGGTTGATGCGATGGATGAGCCGGTGATCCGATTGCGGGAAGAATTGTCCGAGCAAATCCATGCACTCAAGGAATTGAAGGAAATGGCGGGCATGCACGGCTTTGACATTTCGAAGCCTGCGAATACGGCGAAGGAAGCATTCCAATGGCTGTATTTTGGTTATTTAGCTGCTATCAAGGAACAGAATGGCGCAGCCATGTCGCTTGGCCGGGTATCTACTTTCCTTGATATCTACATCCAGCGTGATCTGGCTGAAGGCAAGCTGACGGAAGAGACTGCACAGGAGCTGGTTGACCATTTTGTCATGAAACTGCGGATCGTGAAGTTCCTGCGTACACCCGACTACAATGAACTGTTCAGCGGTGATCCAACATGGGTCACAGAATCGATTGGCGGTATGTCGTTAAATGGGGAAACAAGAGTAACCAAGAACAGCTTCCGTTTCCTGCATACGTTGTATAATTTGGGCCCTGCCCCGGAACCGAACTTGACGGTATTATGGTCTGAGAAACTGCCCGAAGGCTTCAAGAAATACTGCTCGAAGGTATCGATCGAAACCAGCTCGATCCAATATGAGAACGATGATCTCATGCGTCCGATTTACGGAGACGATTACGGGATTGCTTGCTGCGTATCCGCTATGCGCATCGGGAAACAGATGCAGTTCTTCGGAGCCAGAGCCAATCTGGCCAAAGCGCTCCTGTATGCAATCAACGGCGGGAAGGATGAGAAATCCGGCGCCCAGGTTGGTCCGGAATACCCTGCTATTACGGCAGAGGTTCTGAGTTATGACGAGGTCATGAAGCGATTCAAGCCGATGATGGAATGGCTTGCAAAGCTGTATATGAACACACTGAACGTGATCCACTATATGCATGATAAATACAGCTACGAACGGATTGAAATGGCGCTTCATGATCGGGATATTCTGCGGACGATGGCATGCGGTATAGCGGGCCTGTCCGTAGCGGCGGATTCGCTGAGTGCAATCAAGCATGCACAGGTGAAGCCTGTACGCAATGAGCAAGGGATTGCAGTTGATTTTGAAATAGAAGGCGACTTTCCGTGCTACGGTAACAACGACGATCGGGTCGACGAC
The DNA here is from genome assembly GCF_029893715.1 of Paenibacillus sp. LBL. Lineage (NCBI taxonomy): Bacteria > Bacillati > Bacillota > Bacilli > Caryophanales > Paenibacillaceae > Paenibacillus > Paenibacillus sp. LBL. The sequence goes on from NZ_JARXYU010000004.1 coordinate 110,760, forward strand.
ATCGCCGTAGAACTCGTTGAAGTCTTCATGAGCATGATTCGCAAACATAAGGCATACCGCGATGCGATGCCGACCCAATCGGTACTGACCATTACGTCCAATGTCGTATACGGCAAGAAAACGGGAACCACACCGGACGGCCGCAAGGCGGGCGAGCCGTTTGCGCCGGGTGCGAACCCTATGCACGGACGCGATAAGAAGGGTGCCCTCGCTTCATTGACTTCCGTGGCCAAACTGCCTTATGAGGACAGCCTCGACGGGATCTCGAATACATTCTCGATTGTACCGAAAGCCCTTGGGAAGGAAAGCGAGATTCGCGTGAACAATCTGGTTGCGATGCTGGATGGATATTTTGGAAGCAAGGCTCATCATCTGAACGTGAACGTGTTTGACCGGGAGCAGCTGATGGATGCGATGGAACATCCGGAGAATTATCCGCAGTTAACGATCCGGGTATCCGGGTATGCGGTCAATTTTGTCAAACTGACACGCGAACAGCAGCTCGACGTGATCAATCGTACCTTCCACGGTACGATGTAAGAATGGAAAGTAACAACAGCGGATACAGAAAGGATGACGCCCTATGCTTAAAGGTCATATACACTCCATAGAAACGTTCGGAACGGTGGACGGTCCAGGTATCCGCTTTGTACTCTTCATGCAGGGATGTCTGCTGAAGTGTCAATATTGCCACAATCCGGATACGTGGGGATTGCATGAAGGACAGGAAATGACGGTAGAGGATGTGCTGGCTCAGATTGAGCCTTATCTAAGTTACTATCGTTCTTCCGGTGGAGGGCTGACCGTATCCGGAGGCGAGCCGACACTGCAGTATCCTTTTGTAACCGAGCTGTTTAAGGAAGTAAAGCGCCGCTGGAATCTGCACACGACCCTTGACAGCAACGGTTATAATGAGCCGGAGAAAATATCGGAGCTGCTGGAGCATACCGACTTGGTTCTGCTCGATCTGAAGCATATCAACGATGAGAAGCATATCAAGCTGACCGGGAAGTCGAATGAGAGGACGCTGAAGACCGCCCGCTGGCTGTCCCACCATGGTCGAAAAATGTGGGTCCGGCACGTATATGTGCCGGGTATCCATGACAGCGAACACGACCTGAGGGCGCTCGGTCAATTTATTCGCACTTTACAAGGCGTTGATAAATTCGAAATTCTGCCCTACCATCAGATGGGTGTGTACAAATGGAAGGAACTCGGAATGGCATATCCGCTAGAAGGAGTTCCGTCACCGTCAGAGGAAGAAATCGCACGCGCTTATCAGTTGATTGGCGAAGCAGCCGAGCAAAAATAATCGGTGGCGAACTAATTTTGTTGTATTATACTGAACATAATATGTTATTATTTTTAACAATAACCTTTCCTCATTATGGAAGGGTTATTGTTTTTTGTGGAGGATTTTATCCCTTAGATAGAAAAATATCGACCTATCGAAAAGTGGAATCGCTTTCTATAATGAAGATGTAAGGAAAACGCCTATCAAATATACAAATACTTCGGGAGGGTCAAAGACAATGAAGAAAAAGGGTCTGGCATTATTAATGTCGCTTCTGTTCGTCTCGTCCGCACTTTTGTCCGCATGCGGTGACAAGGGAGCAGAGAAACCATCAGGTGGTACGGAAGGCGCGGCCAGCAATGAACCGTTTGAAATTACAATTCGCCATACGCAGGTAGGTGAATCCAAGAAGTTCCGTCTTGCATTGCTGAACGATGTGGTCAGCAAAACCGAAGAAGCTGTACCCGGGCTTAAAATCAAGCTGGACGCAGTAGACTCCGAAGTGAACCGTAAAGAGAAATTAAGAGGCGAGATGGCCGCAGGTAAGCCGCCGGAAGTATTCGATGTGTTCGGAAGCCCGGACGCAGGCGTATATTCCAAAGAAGGCTTGATGCTCGATTTAACCCCTATTTTGGAAGAACTCGGCATTAAAGACAAATTTACAACACTGGATCCATTCACGCATGAAGGCAAGATTTACGGATTGCCAATCGGCGGCTCCATTGAAGGGATTTTCTATAACAAGGATTACTTTGCACAGAAAGGTCTGACCGTGCCGAAAACTTTGGCGCAGCTGGAGCAAATTGCGGAAACAATCAAAGCCGACGGAAAAATTCCGTTTGCACAATCCTCCAAGGACGCATGGATTCCGCTCATGACCACGAATAATCTGTGGAGCTATTATGCAGGAGCGGAAGTTACGTATGGCTTTAAGACCGGAGAAACCAAATGGACCGATCCGAAAGTCGTAGAAGGCGTGAAGAAACATCAGGAATGGGTTGAAAAGGGTTACTTCAAAAAAGGCGAGCTCGGTTTCGAGTATGCGGACATGAGAAACCAGATCATCTCCGGCGAAGCTATGATGATGATGGACGGATCGTGGGCTAACTCCGTATTCAGAGATCCGGCTCAAGCAGGCGATATGGTAGGCAAGATCGGATACTTTAACCTGCCTCCGGTTAATGAAGGCGATCCTGTGATTGTCATGCAGGATGCTAATAATGGATACGGCTTCTCTGCTTCGGTGGCTGAGGATCCTCGTAAACTTCAAGCGGTTAAAGAATTCATCAAAAATATGTGGACAGATGAAATGCAGCTTCGCGGTCTGAAAGAAGACGGCGTGCTGCCGGCGATGAAGATGGATCTGGCAACCATGAACTCCACTTCGGACGATCCGCTCATGCAGGATATTTTCAAAGGGGTAAGTGAAATCAAATATTCCTTCCCTGCCTTTGATGCACTTGTTCAAGCAGACGTGAATACGGCACTGAGCATGGGGATTCAACAGGTCATCGGCGGCGAGCTTGATGCCGAGAAGATGCTGGAGAATGTTCAAGCAGCACAAGAAGCGGCTAACGCTGCAGAGGAATAAATAATCAAGATTAGACGTTAAAGGGCACCACCCGCTGCTAGACATGGGGGTGCCCTTTCGTCTAAATTACAGACATAAATACGGAGGTTACCATGAACAAAGCGCTGAGAAATCCTCTGATTTACATCGTTTTTGTGCTGCCGGCATTCATACTGTTTCTGGCCTTTTTCATATACCCGATTTTCACTGCGTTTGATAACAGCTTTACGAGCTGGAACGGCATCTCCAAAGATGTGAAGTACATTGGGCTTGATAACTATGTTACCGCAATTAATGACGATGCTTTTTGGAAAGCAGTTAAGAATAACGTTTATTTCATTCTCTTTTCCTGTTTGATCCAGGTTCCGATTATCGTGATTTTTTCATTGCTTATTGCAAACGTGAAACGTCTGAAGGGACTTTACAAGACAGCGGTTTTTGCACCATCTATTATGTCAACAGCAGTTATCGGCATTTTGTGGGGATTCATTTACAACCCGGACTTTGGCCTGATGAATGAAATTTTAGGATTGGTTGGCGTTGAGCCAATTTACTGGCTGTCTGATCGAAAATGGGCCATGATTGCCATCCTCATTACGAACGGCTGGCAATGGACCGGCTTTTACATCGTGATGGTGCTTGCGGCGATTCTATCCATACCTAAGGAACTTGATGAGGCTGCCGCGATGGATGGTGCGACAGGCGTTCAGAGAGCCACGAAAATCACGCTTCCATTAATTATGCCAATTATCTCTGTAGTGATCATGCTTTCGATCGCGGGAGCCATGAAAGCGGCGGATATTATTCTGGTTATGACCAAGGGCGGGCCGGCCGGCTCAACCGACGTTATGGCAACATATATGATTCGATATGCAATTACGAGTTTCAAACATGGTTTTGGCAATTCGATTGCCGTGTTGATCTTCCTCTTCACGATTATCGTAACCGTGCTCTACCAGGTGCTGATTGCACGTCGCAACGAAAGGATTGAATACTGATGAGAGCACTGAAGAAACTGATCCCGCATATATTCCTGATGGCTTATCTGCTCATCATTCTCTATCCATTCCTGTTCGTGTTGTTCTCTTCCGTGAAGGTGGATAATCAGTCCATCGCGTCGAACCCGTTTGGACTGCCAAGCACGTTTGTATTCGATAACTACGTCAATGCGTGGGTTAACGCCAAGATCAGCACCTACTTCTGGAACAGCTTGTACATCGGCGTGCTGTCTGCCTGCTTGTCAATCCTGTTTGCGGCAATGCTGGCATTTGCGGTCACACGCATGCGGTACAACCGGATCAGCGCAATTGTTTTCCAATGTATTTTAATAGGGATGCTGATTCCTAACAATTCTCTGATGCTGCCGATTTATGGCATGATGAGACAGCTCGACATTTTGAACACACATATGGCTCTCATTCTACCGTATGTTGCTAATGCGATACCCTTCTCTGTCATTATTCTGGCAGCCTTCATGCGGTCGTTGCCCGGAGAAATAGAAGAAGCGGCAGTTATTGATGGATTGAGGTCTGGCGGGTTGTTTGCTAGAATTATATTACCTCTAACCGTTCCGGCCATCGTTACCGTTTTCATTATCAACTTCCTTGGTAACTGGAACGAATTCTTGCTTGCTAACTATTTCCTATCTAATGATGAACTGAGAACGCTTCCTGTCGGAATGGTCGGTTTCAGAGACGCCTATAATATGAACTACGCGCAGATGTCGGCGGGTATCGTATTCAGCGTACTTCCGGTCCTAATCATCTATGCAGTTCTACAAGAGAAGATTATTGAAGGTGTCACCGCAGGAAGTGTCAAGGGGTAATACAGGAGCGGGAGCATGCGTATGAATTTGCGGAACAAACTATTCACGGCCTTTTTGGGGCTCATTATTATTCCGTTATTTGTGCTAGGTCTATTTACTTTCTTTATTACCTATAACTCGATTGAGAAAAAGTACAGTCAGCAAGCCGAGTACTCCCTTAAAGCGATCAGTTACAGCATTCTGAACGTGTTTAAGGAAATGGAATATGTCACGGATAACGGGATTGCCACATCCGTATTTGCGATGGCGCTGAATGCCAAGGACCCCGATGCGCAAAATCTGATCAAGGAATCAAATGCGGATCAGCTGAAACTCAATGACAGACAGCGCAGTTTTCGAAACCTTCTATATAATCATCCTGCGATCAGTTATGCGTTTTTGTATCATTTCAGCAAAGAGTCGCCACCGATTCCGATTTTTAGTAAAGAAAATTTCAGAACCCTGCCTTACGAACAATTTAAGAATAGTCCTCTATATGAAGAGGTTGTCAAACTGAACGGAATTCCCAAATGGCTGGCTCCGCATGAATTTCCGGAATTGACGGGTGCGGACCCGGTCTTCACCCAGATCAGGCTCATTAAGGATGTCTCCACACTTCGCAAGCTAGGTATTCTTGTTGTTCAGATCAAAAAATGGGAGTTTGAAGAGATCTTCCGTAACCTTACACTCCCGAACAATCTGCAGAACACCTCATTCATGGTAGTTAATAATGAGGGATTAATCCTCTTTGATCCAAAGAATGATATGGATGGCCAAAATATCAGTCAGTATATGAAGCAAAAAGTCGAGTTTAAACAAGGCTACCAGAGCTTTAAAGCCAAGTTTAACGGCAATGAGAACATTGTCTCCATCTATCATCTGAACGATTATGGCTGGAATCTCGTTTCGGTTACCGATTGGAATTCTTTGTCGCAGGAGGTTACTTCCTTTGCCAAATGGTTCTTTGTCATTATGGGCATCAGCCTTGTCACAGCCATTGTGTTCAACCGTCTGTTCATGAACCGGATTACCGGCACGATCGCTGTCATTGTACGCTTTATGCGCCGAGTGGAGGATGGGGATTTGAGCGCGAGGGTTGAAGAGAAGGGAGAGGATGAACTGCTGCTCCTCTCGAAAGGGTTCAACAATTTGATGAACCGGATCAACAATCTGTTTGCGCAGATCAAGAAGGAACAGCGGCAGAAGACCGAAGCAGAGATGCGGGTGTTGCAGGCACAGATTAAGCCGCATTTTCTCTTTAATACATTGGAATCTATCAATGTCCTTGCCATCCAGAATGAAGGGCGCAAGGTCAGTGAAATGGTATACCGGCTTGCCAGCATTTTGCGAATCAGTATACAGGACAAGGAAGAGATCACACTCGAGGAAGAAATCAAGCATTTGCAGAGCTATCTCGAAATTCAGAAGTTTCGGTTCGAGGATTTGTTCGAATATGAAATCGACGTTCCGAGGGAGCTTATGCACAGCCGTATCCTGAAGCTGACGCTGCAGCCGCTTGTCGAGAATAGCATACAGCATGGATTTGAAGGGATAGCCTATACGGGAATGATTCGCATATCCGCGTGGAAGGAACTCGGGAATGTTTTCATCCGGGTGGAGGATAACGGGCTTGGGATGACCTCCGAACAGCTGTCGATGTTTGAATATATGGTATCCGAGGATAACGTGTCCGAACAGACAACGATGCAGAACCTTAAAGTGAACCAGGAACGGCGTGGACTAGGACTGCGAAGCGTGGCAGACCGGCTGAGGATTCAGTACGGGGATTATTACGGTCTGTTCATATGCTCCAGCCGTCCCGGCGGAACCGTTATACAATGTGTCATACCCAATTATGACAGGGGGGAAGGGCAGCATGCTGAAGGTATTATTAGTTGACGATGAGGCTCCCATCTTGAACAATCTCAGCAGGGTTCTGCCTTGGGAAGAGATGGGGATGAAGGTTGTCGGACTTGCCAGAAGCGGGATGGAGGCACTTGAAGTAGCTGATCAGCATCATCTCGATTTGATTCTGTCGGATATCCGGATGCCTGTGATGGATGGATTGTCCTTTATTACGAAGATCCGCGATAAGGGGAGCAAGGCGGAAATCTTTTTGCTGACGGGTTATCAGGAATTTGAATATGCGCGGGAAGCAATCAAACTTGGCGTTAAAGATTATATCAGCAAGCCGATTCATTACGGTGAACTGGAGATGAAGATTCGGGACATTGGGGAGGAAATCCGCAAGAAGAGAGCGAAAGAGAAGTATTACAGCACCGTTTCGCTTATTGATGAGGCTCCAAATCCTGTAGCTGTCAAGAAAACACCCGACCAATTGGTTACATCCGCATTAGAGTATATCAATACCCATATGGGGCAGGATTTGGGCATTGAGGAGCTCTCGGAACATCTGGGCATCAGCTCAAGTTACTTCTGCTTATTGTTCAAGAACCATGTGGGTCTTACCTTTGTGGAATACTTGACGAGACAGCGAATGGAGGCTGCCAAGTTTCTGCTTGTGAACAGCGATAAGAATATTGCGCAGATCGGTTCTTTTGTCGGTTATCATGAACGCCGTTATTTCACCAAGGTGTTTCAAAAGGCCACGGGCATGACACCATCCGAATTCCGGGAAATGTCCGGGGAGGCAACGGTCTAAGATCTCCCTGTACGAATGCGGGCTGCCAAGTCATCATACGAACCCGCTTAACCAGCCTTGCATGGTCCTTAAATTGATAGAAAGTAGGTTTTTGAAACCATGAAATGGACGATAGCGGATTTATCTTTAGAGCAAAAGGTAGGGCAAATGTTTATATGCGGATTCAATGCCCTAACGCCGAATGAACATGCAAACATACTGATCGATCAATATCAGGTCGGGGGTATCTGTTATTTCCGCCGAAACGTGAGAACGCTGCCCCAGCTGGCCGAGCTTTCGGAATCGTTGCAGCAGCTCGCCTCAGGCAGCCAGAAGCTTCCGCTTCTGCTCTCGATTGATCAGGAAGGCGGCATGGTTGCACGAATCGATCATGAAGGCATCAGCCGCATTCCTGGTAATATGGCGCTTGGCGCAGCGGGAAGCGCGGAAGATTCCTACAGGGTGGCACAGATTGGGGCGCGTGAGCTTCGTTCACTCGGTGTGAACATGAACTTTGCGCCTTGTCTGGATGTCAACAACAACCCTCGCAATCCGGTGATCGGCGTACGTTCCTTCAGTGAAGACCCGCAAGCCGTTGCTGCCCTTGGGACAGCTGCGATCAAGGGATACCAGGAAGAGGGCGTATCTGCAACGGCCAAACATTTTCCCGGACATGGCGACACCAGCGTCGATTCCCATCTGGGGCGGGCTTCTGTGCCGCATGATATGGAACGCCTTCGCCGTGTAGAATTATACCCCTTCGCGCAAGCGATCAAGGCTGGCGTTGATGCGATTATGACCGCGCACGTCAGCTTCCCGGCAATCGAATCGAGTGATCTCCCGGCAACCCTCTCGCATGCCGTGCTGACCGGACTTCTTCGAGAGGAGATGGGGTTTGAAGGGCTGATCGTGACAGACTGTCTGGAGATGCATGCCATCTCCAAAGAGTACGGCATTCCTGAAGGAGCGATTCGTGCTATTGAAGCCGGCGCGGACTGCGTGCTGGTCAGCCATACCCTGTCAGAGCAGACCGCAGCGATTACAGCTGTCATTGAAGCCGTTCAAAGCGGAAGATTGTCCATGAACCTGATCGACAGGTCTGTAGAGCGGATATTAGCGCTCAAGGAGCGCAATGCGAAGCTTGCCGAAGAGCTGCCGGTCCAAACGATTGGAGAGGTGACGGAAGAGACCAAACAATTACTGGCCCAAATCGCGGGCAGAGGAATCACGCTGGTGAAAGACGAAGGCCAGCTTCCACTTCAGGCAGAGCAAGCGATTGCGGTTATCTGGCCAGAGCTGCTGCAAGCTACCCAGGTGGATGAAGCCTGGAGCAAAAGCTATACGTTAGGCGATGCGCTGAGAAGTTATGGGGTGCAGGCAGACGATCTGCGTGTCGGAACCGATATGTCGGATGCGGAGGTAGAGCAAGCAGTTAAGGCTGCTGAAGGCTATAGACAAATTGTAGTGGCTACGTACACGTCGGAGAGCCGTCTCCCCGCGGGACAACAGAAGCTGGTGAATAAGCTGGCTGAGCTTGAGGGTGTGTCAATCGTTGTTGTTGCAACCCGCAATCCATATGATATGAATGACCTTCCTCCCGTTGCAACATATCTGTGCAGTTACGAGAACACACCTTATTATATGAATGCGGCTGCCGGCGTCTTGTTGGGCAAGGTGATACCGGAAGGGAAACTCCCGGTCAGCATTAGCGATACTTATCCGCTGGGTTGGAGCGGCCACCAGGATTATGTCAATAATTAAATAAATGTTATTGGAGCCGGAGTCTTCCTTACGGGGAATGCTCCGGTTTTCCTATTTTCCAGCTATTTCTGAGCAACTTTTCGGGAATGTTGGCGTCTAATACTATGTCCCATAGAGGCAGACAGACTATACTGAGTGTTTTAAAGGAGTAAAGGATGAATTTCAAAAGAATCTCGATGATTACAGTCCTTGCCGCGGCCCAAGTATCAACGGCTCTTCCCGTGGCAGCTGAATCACCGGATATTACAGCTCCGGCGCTAATTAGCAATTCAGCGCTGCAGTCCCCGGTGGAAGGACAAACCCAGCAGAGCAGAGAACAGCAGACGGAATTGCAGCAAGCCGAAGAAACGCCAAATGAAACACCGACCCAGGCAGTCGAAGGTACGATAAGTGATCCTGATTCCGATTCTTCTGCACCAAATGAACAGCAGGAGGAGCAGGAAAGCGATCCTTCCGATAATACGGTATCAGAAAATGAAGAGGGCAGTACGACCAAAGATGAGTCCGAGATCGGCACTTTCCAGGTTTCAGCCAATGAACTGGTGCTGATGATGAACAGCAATGTGATGTATCACAACGGTAAGCAGTACAAGGCAGGACAGCCGATGGCTGTGAAGCAAGGAGTATCCTATGTGGCTATCCGTGCGATGGTTGAACGCGCAGGACTAAAGCTGGCTTATGATAACAAGACAAAGGAAACGATCATCCTTAAAGACGGCAATGAACTACGCTTTACGACAGGAAGCAGCAATTATAAAGTGAACGGACAGGTGCGCCCAATGAAAGGCGCTGCCTATCAGAGCAGCAATGTATTTATGGTTCCATTAACCGCAATCACGCAAGCGCTTGATATTCCATATAAGGTTAATCAGCCAGAGAAGAAGGTTATTCTGGATTTATCCAATATGGGCAATGACAGCAATAGCGGTCAACAACCCGGTGGAAATAACGGGGGGGAACCAGGGAGCGAGACTCCCAATATACCGAATCTTGGCCCCAATGACTTGATCCTGATGATGAACAGCAACAAGATGTACCAGAACGGGAAAACGTATACCGCTGGACAGCCGATGGCTGTCAAGAATGGCGTATCCTATGTTGCGATTCGTTCCCTTGTCGATCGGGTCGGCCTGAAACTGACTTATGACGGGAAAACAAAAGAAACGATCATTATCCGTGGCAGCGATGAGCTTCGCTTCAAGACGAACAGCAGCGTATATACTGTGAATGGTCAGAGAAAATCAATGAAGGGCCCGGCGTACCAGTCCAACAATACGTTCATGGTGCCGCTGACCAGCATTACGCAGGCGCTTGATATCTCTTATCGGGTGGATCAGCCGAACAAGCGTATTATACTCAGCGTGAGCTCAAAGCCGGTGGCTTCCTTTACCATTCAGTCCGGTGAGATCCTTGCCGGTCAGAAGGTTACGTATAAAACGAACTCGTATTCGCCGACAGGCCTTGCGATCGTAAATGAGCATTGGGAAGGCCGCGAAGAGGTTTTCAATGAACCCGGCGTGCATACGGTTTCCTACTCCGTACAGGATTCGAGTGGGGAGTGGAGCGAGCCGTATACACTCAGCATCCATATATCAGCTCCAAACACCCCGCCTGTAGCGATGTTTGATACCGATAAGAAGGAATATAAGATCGGTGAGAAAATTACGTATATCAACCAGAGTTATGACAGTGATCCTGGCGATGAGATTACGTATAAATGGGAAAACAATGATCAGGCCTTTTTCACGGCCGGCCCGCATAAAGTGTTATTGATTGTTACGGATAAGCATGGCGCCACCAGCTCTTATGAGAAAATCATTAACGTAACGAATGAGGTCTTGTATACAAAGGATCAATTCAATCAGTTATTTACGGGTATCGGCGACAAATATACGTTTGACGGAACAGCGGTGCCAACATGGAATCTTATGCCCATTACGAGAAGCTCCGAGCCCAGCTTGCTGATCCGCAGCAACTCTCCGGAAACAGTATATCAAGAGGGGATTGTGTACCGCGAGATTGGCAATGCCAGCACACGCTTCATGATTCACCATTTGAACGCAACCGGAAAAAACATGAAGATGTACGTAGTCGCAACTAATATCAACACATCGACGGCACGCCTGACAACCGAGTATACCGGAATGGGCGGACCGATTAATATTCCTACAGCGACAGGCAAAGCAGCCGTGCAGCGTTACCTTGAATCGATGCAGTCACCGGATTCGTTCAAGACGATTTCCCTTGCACCTGGGGAAAGTCGAATCATTTTACAAGATTTAAGCGCGCAAACGATGAAGAACCAGCAGGTGCTCTCGATGTTTGCTGATCTGTATTCGGATTCGCCGATCCGATATGACGTTATCATGATTGATGAAGTCAAGGATCCGATTCAAAAGCTTCCTTATCTGATTCTGCATCCGAGTGATGGCGTTCATAACCGGGGAACCTATCCGGATTCCACGCGGATCATCGAGTCTTACGAACTGGTAGGGAATACACCTTCCCGGCTTGCGCTGGGTGACAAGACAAATGATCCGAATCTGGAAGGGTATGACGGCATTAACGGCTCATATCAATCCAATGCCGGCAACTTCGGTGTACTGTACAAAATCAAGCTGCACCGCGTAGCGCCCAATACGCTGATCACGCTGAATCCGCGCGGAGGCAAATACATGGGCGCGATGATGGTGAACGGAAACATCATTCAGACGCCGAATACAAGCGGAGGCGCAATTTCCGCTCCGAATGAAGCCGCAGTACTGTACCGTACAGGCAATTACGAGCAGAGCGTAGAGATTTTGTTCACAGCAGCACCGGGAAGCAGTCTGCCAATCAACATCCTCTTGCAGCCGCTGCCGCAGGTTAAGAACTAATATTACTTTCTAATGACAACAAGGGCAGTCCTTACAACCACGGAAATGGTGAGAGGGCTGCCCTTTTTATGATGATTCGTATCCGTCGGTGCGGTGATCCGAAGCCGTCACTATTGAAGCATGGCGTTCAATGTACGAACACAGCAGGCACATAACCGCTTACATTGACGATGTCTCATTTTTCAGGCATTATAAGGAGAGAGTATCTTCATGAAGAGGAGGTTATTGCGTATGCTTACGACAGAAGAGATTATCGACGCCATGTCGGAACAGGGGCTGCGCATTACCGATCAGCGCAAGACGCTTGCCAAATTGTTTGGGGAACATCCCGGCTATTTGACAGCCAAGGATGTATACGAATATATGGGCCGGAAGTACAGCGGTTTGAGCTTTGATACGGTGTATCGTAATCTTCGGGTATTGTATGAGCTTGGCGTATTGGAGCAGGTCGTGTTCGAGGAAGGGATCAAGTTCAGAGGACGGTGCAGCGAGGATCATCACCATCATCATATGATCTGCCTGCAATGCCAGAAGACGTATCCGATCACGTTCTGTCCGATGCAGTTGACCGATGCGCCGGATGATTTTCAAGTCGTTCAGCATAAATTCGAAGTGTTTGGCTACTGCCGGGATTGCAGCAAGGATAATACCGATAAGGGAACCTCACCTTCAAGTGGAGGAAAACGGGACAACCGGGCATGAGCACCGCGCGCAGGGTTGTGAAGGTGCCGATACACTTCTATCGGAAATTCATTTCACCGTTGAAACCGGCAACCTGCCGATTTTATCCGACCTGCTCAGCCTACGCTTTGGAGGCCGTTGAAGTGCACGGTGCCTTGAAGGGGTCCTGGCTGGCGGCCAAGCGGATTGCAAGATGTCATCCGTTTAATCCTGGCGGCATTGACATGGTTCCGCCGCGCAAAGGAGAGTCGCACTCTCCATTGACAGAGGAATAGTCCTTGTCCCTGGTAAAATGCTTGCCGGTTGTGGCATGCTGACAGTAGGAATAGGATGTCCGCACAGACCGGCTTGACACCCGGCAGCCCATTTTATTAAAATGATAAGAAATTATAGGTAAATCCGAGGAAGAGATAAGTACGAAAAGCTGCGCCTTGTACAGAGAGCCGGGGAAGCTGGAAACCGGTCATGGCGAATTTCGGAAAATGGTCTTGGAGGATCCGCTTTTGAGCGCTGCAGCCAGCATGGGAGGCTGCCGTAAAGGAGCGGCGTGAGCCAGCGTTAATGGACGGCCGCTTGACGGCAGAAGAGCCTGTTGCCCTTAAGGGTACAGGGAATTTGGGTGGTAACACGTGAGAACAACTCTCGTCCCATGGGGACGGGGGTTTTTTGCTGTTTTCCTGCATGCCGGCAATAGCTTGATACAACAATTAATTTAAGGCAAAGGAAGGTTTTTATGGCCGACAAAAAGACGTTTTATATTACAACACCCATCTATTATCCAAGCGACAAGCTGCATATCGGGCATGCCTACACCACGGTGGCAGGAGATGCCATGGCTCGCTACAAGCGGCTTCGAGGTTACGATGTCCGTTATTTGACGGGAACCGATGAGCATGGACAAAAGATTGAACGGAAAGCGGAAGAAGCAGGGAAGACCCCTCAGCAGTTCGTGGACGACATTGTGGCTGGAATCAAGGATCTGTGGAAGAAGCTGGACATCTCGAACGAGGATTTCATTCGTACCACGGAGAAGCGCCATACAACGGTTGTGCAGGAGGTATTTGAACGACTGCTCAAGCAAGATGATATCTACAAGGGCGAGTATGAAGGCTGGTACTGCACACCTTGCGAATCGTTTTTCCTGGAGCGTCAGCTGGTGAACGGCAATTGTCCGGACTGCGGTCGTCCGGTAGAGCTTGTGAAGGAGGAGAGTTACTTCTTCCGCATGAGCAAGTATGTGGACCGCCTGCTTCAGTACTATGAAGAGAACCCGGATTTTATCCAGCCGGTGTCCCGCAAGAATGAGATGATCAACAACTTCATTAAACCGGGCCTTGAGGATCTGGCTGTTTCTCGTACGACCTATGAGTGGGGCGTAAAAGTCAAAAGCGATCCGAAACATGTGATTTATGTGTGGATTGATGCACTCCTGAACTATATAACGGCACTTGGATACGGTACAGAGGACACCAGCATGTATGATAAATACTGGCCAGCCGATGTACACCTGATGAGTAAGGAGATTGTGCGTTTCCATACGATCTATTGGCCGATCATCCTGATGGCACTCGATGTGCCGCTTCCGAAAAAAGTGTTTGCCCATGGCTGGCTGCTCATGAAGGACGGTAAAATGTCCAAGTCCAAAGGGAACGTGGTTGATCCGGTCACGATGATTGACCGGTATGGACTGGATGCGCTTCGTTATTATTTGCTGCGCGAGGTTCCATTTGGCGCGGACGGTACGTTTACGCCGGAGAGCTTTGTCGAGCGGGTAAACTCGGATCTTGCCAACGACCTGGGCAACCTGCTGAACCGCACCGTGGCCATGGTCGATAAATATTTTGACGGAGAAGTCCCGGCATTAATTGCAGGTGTGACACCGTTTGATGCCGCCATAGAGGAAGCCGCCAAGACCGTGTATGACAAAGTCGAGACCGCTATGGAGAATATGGAATTCTCGGTTGCCTTGACGGCGATCAGCCAGTTTGTCAGCCGCAGCAACAAATATATTGATGAGACACAGCCATGGACGCTGGCTAAAGATGAGGGCAAACGCCACGAACTCGCATCCGTGATGAGTCATTTGGTGGAAACGCTCCGCGTAGCGTCCATTCTGCTGCAGCCGTTCCTGACCCGTACGCCGAAGAAAATGTGGGATCAGCTCGGCCTGGTGGAGGGTGAGCTGACGACTTGGGAGAGCGGCCGTCAGTTCGGGGCCATTCCGGCCGGAACGAAACTGCAAAAAGGCGAGCCGATCTTCCCGCGTCTGGACACAGAGCAAGAAGTGGCGTTCATCGTAGAGGCGATGACAGGCGGCACGAAGGCTGTCCAGGAAGAGGCTTCTGCCTCGGGGGCTTCTTCATCCGAGAATAGCGCAGCAGAGCCTGTAGAGCTCAAAGAGGAGATAGGCATAGAAGATTTTGCCAAGGTCGAGCTTCGAGTGGCGCAGGTAATCTCCGCAGAGCCCGTGAAGAAAGCAGACAAGCTGCTGAAACTGCAGCTTGATCTTGGTTTCGAACAGCGGCAAGTGGTATCCGGCATTGCCAAGTTTTACACGCCGGAGGAATTGGTGGGACGCAAAGTGATTTGTGTGACCAATCTGAAGCCGGTGAAACTAAGAGGAGAAATGTCGCAAGGGATGATCCTGGCCGCTTCCGAGGGGGATCAGTTAACGCTTGCAACGGTACCGGACAGCATGCCTAATGGAGCTGTCGTGAAATAATGTGCGACTATGTTGAATGAAGTCGGAATAGACGGTGTACCCTGTTAAGGGTACGCCGTTATTTTTTTCCGTTAATAAGGAGTACATAACATCTCTATCGAAATCTAATAGTAATTTTTACGATTTGGTTGACAATTGGGTTTTCCTGCTCTTATAATCTTGTTAGTAAAGTTTACGATTAAATGAACGGAGCGGTGTGGGGAGATGAACATGAGTAAGAGAAAGAATATGCTTAACAGTTGGACCTGGAGTATAACCTCCATGTTATTGGCAGTTGTCATTTTGTCCGGGTGTGGCAGTAAATCGGGCGGAGGCGTTGTAGAAGGCAAGGTCAACGTCATTACTACCTTTTATCCTATATATGAATTTACGAAGGAGATCGGCGGCGACGAGGTCAATGTGGTAAATCTTTTGCCAACCGGCGTAGAGCCGCATGATTGGACTCCGCGCAGCCAGGATATCGTCAACACTTCCAAAGCTCAGCTGTTTCTTTATAATGGCGCAGGCCTTGAGGGATGGGTACCCGGTTTTCTGAAGGGGCTTGATAAGGATACCCAGGTGAAACCAGTCGAAGTCAGCCAAGGCATTCAGTTGATTGATGCAGAGGGTGACGATGGTCACGGGCATGGAGAAGCAGCTCATGAAGAGGAGCACGACCACAGCCACGAGGAAGGTGCCGAAGAAAATCATGAAGGCCATGACCACGAAGAAGGCGCAACGGAGAATAACGCGAGTGCGCATCATGCAGATCCACATACATGGGTAAGTCCGAAATCGGCATTGGCGATGGCGGAGAACATCAAGAATAGCCTCGTTGAAGTGGATCCCGAACATAAGGACTTATATGAACAGCGCTATGAAGGATTGAAAGAGAAGCTCGTGAAGCTGGATAACGACTTTACGAATCAATTGTCCGGTTTGCCGAAAAAAGACATCGTTGTATCTCATCAGGCATTCGGTTATCTATGCCGGGATTATGGTCTGACACAGCATGCGATTATGGGATTGTCTCCAGATGCTGAGCCGAGAGCACAGGACATTGTGAACCTGACCAAAACGGTGAAGGAGAAGGAAGTTCAATATATTTTCTTCGAAGAACTTGTATCGGATAAACTTGCAAAAACGCTGGCTAATGAAGCGGGCGTGGAAACGCTGGTGCTGAATCCGGTAGAAGGATTGACGAAGGAGCAGGTGGACAGCGGTGAGAATTATTTCACGCTGATGGAGAAAAATTTGCAAAATCTAACGAAGGCATTACAATAAATAAGAAGGGGGATAATATCCCCCTCTTCTTTTGTGTCATGGAATGTTAATATGCTCGTATACTTGATAGAGAGACTACAGAGAGAAAGGCGGCCTGGTTATGGAACCGGCAGCGCAGGATTGCCATCAACCGATTATACAAATCAAGAATGTATCCTTTCATTATCGCGATCAGCAGGTGATCAAGGATCTTAATTTCACCATCAAAGAACGAGACTTTGTAGGGATCGTCGGCTCTAACGGAGCGGGCAAAACCACGTTGCTTCGCATGATCGTTGGATTGCTGCCTGCCGTGGAAGGATCCATCGAACTGTTTGGTCAGCCGATCCGGAAATTTCAGGACTGGGAGCGGATTGGATACGTTCCGCAGAAAAATTCGTTCAACCCGTTGTTTCCGGCAACCGTGCGCGAAGTGGTGATGTCCGGGTTATATAACCGCAAGAAAATGTTTCGCCGTCTGACCCGTCTGGATCATCAGAAATGCGAGGATGCTCTGGAAGTCATGCGTATTCAGGATATTGCAGACAAGCGGATCGGCGCCCTGTCCGGCGGTCAGCAGCAGCGTGTATTCCTGGCCCGTGCGCTTATCAATCGTCCGGATCTGCTCATATTGGACGAGCCAACGATTGGTATTGATGCCGAGACTCAGGCCGGATTTTTTGAATTGATTACCCATATGCATGCCCATCATCATATGACCTTTTTGATGGTGACCCATGACTTGGACATGGTTAAAGACTACTTGGGAGAGTCGCCGGTATCGCAGAACGGGAAAATACAATTTTATGTTCGCCATTCCCATGAAATCGAGAATTGCGCGGAAGTTGACCTGCAGCATTCGCTCGTATAATGCATTTGCATACGGAACTGTGTGAAGCAGGAGAAGGAGACGTTATCATTGCTTGATATTTTGCTTAGCGATTTTTTTCAGCGGGCGCTGATCGGAGGGGTTCTGATCGGTTTAACAGCCCCGCTTATCGGGATATTCCTCGTGCTGCGCAGGCTGTCCATGATCGGCGATACCTTGTCGCACGTCACGATTGCGGGTGTGGCGCTGGGATTTTTGATTGAAGTATATCCACTAGCCGCAGGACTTGTGTTTGCGGTTCTGGCCTCTTTTGCGATTGAGAAGCTGAGAAAGGCATACAAAAGCTATGCCGAGCTGTCAATCGCGATTATTATGTCTGGCGGCGTAGCGTTGGCTTCGCTGTTTTTCACATTGGGAATGGGCTATAATACGGATGTTATGAGTTATTTATTTGGAAGCATCTATACGCTGGATACCACCGATATTTATATGGTAGGCGGTGTAACGATTATCGTGATCGCGGTGGTGGTCATGTTCTTCAAAGAATTCTTCCTGCTCAGTTTCGAGGAGGATGCGGCAAGCGTCAGCGGGCTGCCTGTCAAAATGATGAACATGATCATTACGGTTCTGACCGCACTTGTCGTAAGCACGGCCATCAAGATTGTGGGCGCACTTCTGGTATCTGCGCTCCTGACCATACCGGTAGCGATCAGTTTATTGCTGGCGAGAAGCTTCCGAAGCTCCATCATTTTATCGGTTATCATCTCCGAAATTGCCGTTATCGGGGGACTGATGCTTGCGGGCGTATTCAATTTGGCACCGGGTGCAACTATCGTGCTGCTGCTGATTGGTCTGCTTATCGTTACACTTGTCGGCAAAAAGGGCTTTACGACATAAGGGGGTTCTGAAATAAAATGGCTGATATTAATATCGGCATTGCGTTTGCTGCCGGTTTTGCTTCCTTTATATCTCCATGCTGCTTACCGTTATACCCGTCCTACTTATCCATCATTACAGGCATGTCGGTGAATGACCTGAAGAACGAGCAGAACCGCAAGGAGGTCCGCTTCCGGACCATGACGCACACTTTGGCGTTCATCCTTGGGTTTTCTGCCGTTTATTACACCCTTGGCTGGGGGGCAGGTTTATTCGGGGAGTTTTTTACAGAGTATCAGGATCTGATTCGCCAGTTGTCTGCACTGCTTATCATTGTGATGGGACTTATGCTTATCGGCCTCTTCCAGCCTAAATTTCTAATGAAGGATCGGAAATTCAATTTTAAATCGAAGCCGACCGGATACATAGGAACGTTTTTGTTTGGCATCGGGTTTGCCGCAGGATGGTCGCCTTGCGTCGGGCCGATCTTAACTGCAATCATTGCACTGGCAGCCTCTGATCCAGGAACCTGGTTCCCGCTGATCACTTCGTACTCACTAGGATTTGCCGTTCCATTTTTCATTTTGGCATTCTTTATCGGCTCTACCCGCTGGATCCTGAAATATTCCAGCACGTTGATGAAGGTAGGCGGCATCCTGATGATTCTGATGGGGGTTCTGCTCTTTACGGATCAAATGTACAAAATTACGATTTGGCTGCAAGGCATTACGCCGGAGTGGCTCAAATTCTAATGAGCAGGTTAAGCTGGTCCAATTCATAAGTCAATAATGTTATAGGATTGGACCAGGACTTGCCAACGGGTCTTAAAAACATGTATCATTACTAGTGCAGGTAAAAGAGGTTTTTTTGCAATGGTTATGTAATTATAGAAAAGAGGGAATAAGATGCCGACACCTAGCATGGAGGATTATTTGGAGCGCATCTACAAGCTGATTGACGAAAAAGGATATGCGCGCGTTTCGGATATTGCCGAAGGCTTGGAGGTTCACCCCTCATCCGTCACGAAAATGATTCAAAAGCTGGACAAAGACGAATATTTGATTTATGAAAAATATCGTGGATTGGTGTTGACCAGCAAAGGCAAAAAAATGGGCAAGCGGCTCATGGAACGCCATCATTTGCTTGAGGAATTTCTTGAGATGATCGGTGTACAGGATGAAAATATTTATAAGGACGTTGAGGGAATCGAGCATCATTTGAGCTGGGATTCCATTATGAGAATTGAGACGCTTGTCGAGTATTTCAAGCGTGATGAGAATCGACTTCAGGATTTGCGTGACGTTCATAACGAATTAGTCAACGAATCGTAATGTGGCATCTGTCCGCTTGTGACAGATGCTTTTTTAAACTAAACTGTCATATTTCTAGTGTTTTATTAATAGGTTAGATTTACCTGCAAATTTCATATTTTCGGAGGAATAATAGAAATGAAGCTTCGTAGATGGTTGTTGGTGCTGATTATGCTGCTATTGTGTCTCCCGTCGGTGGTCCCAACTGCGCAAGCGAAGACAGCCGGTATCAGCATACAGTTGGACGGTGTTAACCTGAACAGTGACGTATCTCCTTACATATTGCCCAAGGTCTATGTGACGATGGTTCCAACACGTATTATCAGTGAGGGGCTTGGCGCATCGGTCGATTGGGATCAGAAATCGAAGACGGTAACGATCGGTAAGGACGGTTCCAATCTTCAATTGACTTCCGGCAAAAAAACAGCATTTGTGAACGGCTCATCCGTAGCCCTGGATGCATCGGTTGAGATTAAGAACGGTCGGGTTATGGTTCCGCTGCGGTTTATCAGTGAGAATCTTGGCCTGCAAGTAGAGTGGAATCAAACGGCACAGCGTATTTCGCTCTTCACAGGCATGGTAGTCGTTCCGCCGCCCGTATCCACGGGAGACGAGATCAGAGGGGCGTGGATCTCCACGGTGTTCAATCTCGATTGGCCAAAATCGAAAACCAGCGCCGAACAGCAAAAAGCATCCTATACCTCCTTACTGGACTCACTCCAGGAAGTTGGCATCAATACCGTGTACGTGCAGGTGCGTCCGGCTGGAGATGCCTTGTATCCTTCCTCCATGGTTCCCTGGTCCAAGGTGCTGACTGGCATTCAAGGGGCAGACCCGG
Source organism: Paenibacillus sp. LBL (assembly GCF_029893715.1). Classification (NCBI taxonomy): domain Bacteria; kingdom Bacillati; phylum Bacillota; class Bacilli; order Caryophanales; family Paenibacillaceae; genus Paenibacillus; species Paenibacillus sp. LBL. The sequence continues at coordinate 131,204 of NZ_JARXYU010000004.1, forward strand.
GGTATGATCCGCTGGCATTCATGGTAGAAGAAACACATAAACGGAATATGGAGTTCCACGCTTGGTTCAATCCGTTCCGGGCCAACACCGATATCCTGACAGCAACACTCGATCCATCTCACGTGGCCTTAAGCCATCCGGACTGGATCGTGAACACCGGTAAGCAACTGTATATCAATCCAGGTATCCCGGATGCGCGTGAGCACATTATTGATACCATTATGGAAGTGGTGAACGGGTACGATATCGACGGCATTCATCTGGATGATTACTTCTATCCATCCAATACGGTATTTAACGATGATGCCGCGTATCGGCAGTACAATAATGGAGTTTACTCCAATCTCGGAGACTGGCGCCGCGGCAACATCAATGCATTTGTCCAGTCGCTTGGTGAGAGTATTCACCGTGCGAAGCCTAACGTTGAATACGGAATCAGCCCATTCGGTGTATGGCGCAACCAGTCAGTGGATAAAACCGGATCCGATACCAAAGCCGGTGTGACCGCTTATGACAGCATGTATGCCGACGTACGGGCGTGGATCCAGAACGGCTGGATCGATTATGTAGCTCCACAGATTTACTGGAGCATGAGTAATCCGGCTGTCGATTATGACAAGCTGGTTGACTGGTGGGTTGGCGAGGTTCGAGGAACGGACGTGGATCTCATTATCGGTCATGCACCCTACAAGCTTGGAACCAGTGAAATCGGTTGGCAAAGCGCATCGGAAATCATTAACCAATTGAAGTACAATCAGAATTATTCAGAGGTTACAGGCAGCATTTTCTTTAGAGCAGAAAATATTTTAAGCAATCCGTTAGGTCTTAAAGATCAATTGCAATCATATTATAGATAATCCAGCAAGTCCTATAGGTATGAAATTTCCCCCGTGCTCATACATAGTCATTAGACCATGTGAGGCGGGGGATTTTTGTATGCAAATCAATGCGGTTTTTGAAGGTGGGGGAGTCAAGGGCATCTCGCTTGCAGGGGCTGTCAAAGCAGCGGAGAATGCCGGGGTAGAGTTCAGCCGCGTTGCCGGAACATCTTCCGGATCAATCATTGCGTCCGTACTGGCAGCCGGTTACCGCGCGGATGAGATCAAGGATATTATCGAGGAAACGCCTTTTCATTCGTTTCTCCAGCGCGCCCCGATATTTAATACGAAGTTTATCGGTCCTGCCTTGCGGGTGTTGATTAAGAAGGGTCTGTATTCCGGAGAAGCCCTGGAGAACTGGATTCGAGACATTTTACTTGCGAAAGGGATCTTTACCTTCTCGGACATACCGGCAGGCAAGCTGTATATTGTAGCCTCTGACATAACAAACGGAAGGCTGCTGGTGCTTCCTGATGATCTTCGTCAATATGGAATTAACCCGCAAACGTTCCCTGTGGCCAAGGCTGTTCGTATGAGCTGCAGCATTCCTTATTTTTTTGATCCGGTCATTCTTCGCTTATTGGGCAGGGCTGCTAAGGGCAAATCCTTGGCAGATCAGTTTGTCTACATTGTGGATGGAGGGCTGCTTAGCAATTTCCCGTTGTGGCTCTTTGACCGTGATTCCAAAGGGGGGCCTAAGCCGCTGCCTGTGCTTGGTTTTCAAATGGTTGGAAAGAATAGCAACTTTCCTCATCTGATCGAGGGGCCCATCGGCATGCTGACTGCCATGTTTGAGACGATGCTGTCGGCCCACGATGAACGGTATATCGAGCAGAAAAATCGAAACCGAACGATCAAAATCCCGACGCTCGGCATCGGAACGACACATTTCAACCTGACGAAGGACGAGAGTGAGGATTTGTATAATTCCGGATTAACGGCAGGGACGATATTTTTCAGCCGCTGGAGCTCTGAACAATAAAAAAACCGTCCACCCGGCATTTCCATGCAGGGGGCGGTTTTTTATTGTTAATGATATTTAGGAACATCATCCGGCGGGTCTGATTTACCTTTTTGCCCATCGATGACCTGAAACGGGTACTGTTTGCGTTTAGCTGGACTGCTTTTTCGCACCGGAGCGTTCTTGGCTGCCATTTTTGCCGCTGTTCTCTTGGAAGGCTTCACCTTGGGACGCTTGCTTAAGCGGCGCGGCGGAAACTTGTAGAGCAAATACACAACGCCAACAATAATCAAGGGGATCAGAATACTCATTCTTGATCCAGGTTCTAACAGGAGTACCAGCAGCCCTACGGCGGCTAAGGTGCTAGCCGTCCAAAAAATGATCGCATGCCTTCTCATGGATTATCACCCTTTCGCGGGATCCAGCACACTTCCTGTCACAGATTGGTGAACGGTAACATTCTCGTATTGAGCATCTAACTCACGCATTCTGTTAAAGGATGCGATGGATACTTCAACCTGAGCATCATTAGGTTCCTTTGTAGTCAGAAGCTGCAGCCACAGACCGGGATATCCGAGGAAACGAAGCACCGGCGTATCACGCATGGCATTGGTGAGTTTCAGAAACTCAAAGGAAACGCCCAGCACCACCGGAAGAAGCGCGATTCGTTGAATGACCCTCTCTGTCATGGTATCCCATGGGACTACCGAGTAAACCACAACGCCGAGCACAATAGTCAGCATCATGAAACTGCTGCCGCAGCGATAATGCAGGCGCGTATATTTCTGAACGTTCTTCACCGTCAGTTCTTCACCTGCTTCGAATGCGCTTATGACTTTATGTTCAGCACCGTGGTACTGGAACAGTCTCTTAATGACAGGTGTTTGGGAGATCGCCCACAAATACACAAGGAGCAGTATTAATTTAATAACGCCTTCAATCAGGTTATGCACAATATAGTGATCAAATGTATCGCCAAAAAAGAAATCTTCTACAAAAACAGGTACGAGTGTAAACAACAGCTTACCGAATATAAAGGAAAGCACACTGACGGCGGCGACACCAATAATCATGCTTAAACTCCAGCCTGAGTCTTCCTTCTCTTTCTGTTTCTCGCGTTCTTCCGGCTCCAGCGTATCGTCTGCGTAAGCATCAGCCGAATAATTCAGATGTTTGGAACCTTTGATTGTTGAATCTATGAGACTGACGATGCCGCGAAGAAGCGGAATCTTCCGCAGCTTACGAACCCATGCCTTGTCTTCGCGAGGCACCTCTAGAAACTTGATTTCGTTATTTTTTCGCCGCACGGCTGTCACATTGACATGCTTGCCGCCGAACATAACGCCTTCGATTACAGCTTGGCCTCCATAGCTGATCGGGGTTGACTTATCGGACAACCAGTTCACCCTCCCTGACATGTTTTTCGTTCTATGAACTATTGTATCGAATTTTGAAAGTAATTTCTAGTTGGATTAGCCGCAAGGGAAGAGGTGCATACTACTTTGAAAGAAGAACTGAGGCAATGAAGTGTTTCCATAACATAGAGAGGAGAATCGATAGATGCATGAACATCAATTTCGGCAGCAGAATCAGGTAACGAGTCCATTCTTGTTTGCCTTGGAGCTGGGCTATTATGCTGGACTGATCTGGGGGGCTGTACTCTGGTTGTTTTACTGGCTGAGTTTTACGAAGGTGCTGCCTGGATTTTTGTTGGAGCCATTCTTCAAACATGAATTTCTCAAGAGCACAGCGGGTCAAATCGCCGGGTGGCTATCCTTCATCGCCTTTTCCGTCATTGCTTCGCTTATCTATGTGCTCTTGCTAAGGAAACTCAAGGGTCCATGGCCCGGGATTGCTTATGGAATTTTATGGTGGGCTGTGTTGTTTATTGCCCTCAACCCGTGGCTCCGACTGACGGACCCGGTCAAGAAGCTGCCGTGGGATACAAACATCTCCGAAGTTTGTATTTTTATATTGTGGGGACTATTTATCGGCTATACGGCAGCGCAGGAATTCACCGATGAGAAACTGCGTGAACCGAAGAAGGTGACAGGCTAGACAAGAAAAACTTCTCAATCTCATGCTGCCTATGGTAAAATAGCTTTTGGTTATTTGACGAAAAAGGTGGGAAACCCTATGAAATCCATATGGGTGATAAACGGACCGAACTTAAACCTGCTCGGCTTCCGGGAACCGGGGATTTATGGTTCACTCAGCCTGCAGGCGATCGAAGATAATTTGCGCAAACAGGCGGATCTCGCCGGTATCGGTATTACCTTCTTTCAGTCCAATCATGAGGGTGCAATTATTGACCGGATCCATGAAGCTATTGGGCTCGCGGACGGCATACTCCTTAACCCAGGCGCACTGACTCATTACAGCTACGCTGTACGTGATGCCATCAGTTCCGCCCGTATTCCGACAGTGGAAGTTCATCTATCGAACATTCATGCCAGGGAGGAATTTCGTCATACTTCCGTCATAGCACCTGTTGCTGTCGGGCAAATCGCGGGTTTTGGCGCAGCCAGTTACACACTGGGCTTGTCAGCCCTTTTACAAGTTCTGGATGACCAAGAAGGATAGTTTGCTCTTGGGAAATGGGTGAGAGGAGAGGGTAACGAATGAGTAACAAACGAGTTGTTGAGCTGCGTGAGAAACTTCAAGGCAAAGGCTTGTCGGCTATGCTGGTTGCAAGTCCGGTCAACCGCAGATACTTGACGGGATTCACCGGATCTGCCGGTTATGTGCTGATCACGCTGAATGAATCTTATCTATTGACGGATTTCCGTTACATGACACAGGCTCCGCAGCAAGCGGTTGGGTTTACAGTGGTCGAGCATGGACCGAAGGTCATGGATACGGTTAAAGATCTGCTTGCTGCAGAAGGAATCACCTCGCTTGGTTTTGAACAGGATCATGTTACATACGGTGTGTTTTCCACATATTCCGAACAGCTTGCACCAATCAGCTTGGCGCCGGTTACAGGCCTTGTGGAGGAACTGCGTATATTTAAGGATGCTGAAGAGCTGAGTATCATGCAGCGAGCGGCAGATTTGGCGGATCAAACGTTCAGTCATGTGCTGACCATTCTGTCGAGCGGTAAAACGGAACGGGAGATCGATCTGGAAATGGAAATGTTCATGCGCAAGCATGGTGCGACCTCCTCTTCCTTCGACACCATCGTTGCCTCCGGCGAACGATCCGCCCTTCCGCACGGTGTTGCCAGTCAGCGCGTCATTCAGGGGAATGAATTCGTTACATTTGATTTCGGTGCGCTGCTTGACGGATACTGCTCCGATTTGACAAGAACTGTTGCACTCGGCAATCCTGACCCTAAACTGAAGGAAATCTATGATATTGTGCTTGAAGCGCAGCTTCACGCACTGGATCATATTAAACCAGGCATGACGGGACGCGAGGCAGATGCCTTAACACGTGATATCATTTCACGTTATGGATATGGCGAATATTTTGGCCACAGCACGGGACATGGTTTGGGTATGGAGGTTCATGAATCTCCGCGCCTCTCCAAGATGAGTGATGATGTGCTGCAGCCGGGCATGGTGGTCACGGTCGAGCCGGGCATCTACCTGCCTGGGCTTGGCGGCGTGCGTATCGAAGATGATATCGTAATCACGGAAACGGGTATTCATATACTGACTAGCTCGTCCAAAGATTACACTGTACTATAAAGAGGCAGCTCCAGGAGTCTCTTATGACCAAGAATGTTCGATCAGGAATGAAATGCAATTCATTAGACCGTATCCTTAGGAGGGAATCTTAGTGATTTCAGTTAACGATTTTAAAACAGGTTTGACCGTAGAAGTGGATGGCGATATTTTTAGCGTTTTGGATTTTCAACATGTGAAGCCGGGTAAAGGCGCAGCTTTCGTGCGCTCCAAGTTGAAAAACCTTCGTAACGGCAACACCGTTGAGAAGACATTCCGTGCGGGGGAAACCATCGGTCGTGCCATCATCGACAACCGCGGAGTGCAATACCTGTACGCAAGCGGACAAGAGCATGTGTTTATGGACAACGAAACTTATGATCAGTTCAGCTTGACCAGCGAGCAGCTGGAGTGGGAGCTAAACTTCCTGAGAGAGAACATGAACGTTAACATCATCAGCTACCAAGGTGAGATCCTTGGTATCAACCTGCCAAACAGCGTTGAGCTGAAGGTTGTTGAGACCGAGCCTGGAATCAAAGGCAACACGGCTACGGGTGCTACGAAGAGTGCGAAAGTGGAAACCGGCCTCAATGTGCAGGTTCCGCTGTTCATTAACGAAGACGATGTGCTTCTGATTGATACGCGCGAAGGTAAATATATCTCCCGTGCTTAGTATGGCTTAAACGGGACCCTTCGAAGACTCGCAGGGTGCCAATATGTTCTAAATCAAGGACTCCTGTACGCATGTACGGGAGTTTTTTGCGATGAGCCGGGCCTGGATCCATGCGCTGTGCACGTTTTGCTTTTGAAAAGCCTTGACGGGATGACTCACTTTCGTATTATACTGTTTTAAAGTGAGAAACCACCTGAATGCTGTTACATACTGATTAGCGGGGAGTGAAAGAAGCATTGTCACTGTACGTCATGAAATTCGGAGGCAGCTCTGTTGGGGATACAGAACGCATGAAGCGTGTTGCCAGAAGAATTGTAGAGAAACAAGATGAAGGTCATCAATGTGTAGTTGTAGTGTCTGCTATGGGGGATACAACAGACGATTTGATCGATCAGGCGAAACTGTTGAATGAGAACCCGCCGGCGCGGGAAATGGATATGCTGATGACCACAGGGGAACAGATATCGATTTCACTGCTGTCCATGGCTATTCACGGCCTGGGGCGCAAGGCGATGTCCTTTACTGGCTGGCAGGCAGGCTTCCGTACGGAAGCGGTCCATGGCAAAGCTCGTATAACCGACATTATGCCTGAGCGCGTGCATAAGGCGCTTGACGATGGTCACATCGTCATTGTCGCGGGATTCCAGGGAATGTCCGAAGAAGGAGAAATTACGACGCTTGGTCGCGGAGGATCAGACACCACCGCGGTTGCTCTTGCAGCAGCCATTCAAGCGGATGTATGTGAAATATATACGGATGTGGACGGAATCTACTCTACAGATCCGCGGGTAGTCCAATGCGCGCGGAAGCTGAAGGAGATTTCCTATGACGAGATGCTGGAGCTTGCCAATCTTGGTGCAGCGGTCCTTCACCCGCGTGCGGTTGAATATGCGAAGCATAATCAAGTCAAGCTAGTCGTCAGATCCAGTTTTAATCATAACGAGGGTACGGTTGTTAAGGAGGAAACAAGCATGGAGCAAGGTGTGGTTGTCAGCGGAATTGCATTTGACAAGAATGTGGCCAGAATCAGTATCCTGGGTGTTGCCGATACGCCGGGTGTCTTGGCTCAAGTGTTCGGAGAGCTGGCGAAGGAAGCGATTGACGTCGATATTATCGTGCAGAGTGGTGTGCAGAATGGCGAAGCGGACTTTTCCTTTACCGTTTCCCTGAGCGATCGCGAACGCGCACTGTCCGTAATTGAGCAGATTCGTGGTAAACTTCCGTACCGTGATGTGACATCGGAAGACCATCTTGTGAAAGTGTCGATTGTCGGAGCGGGAATGGTCAGCCATCCTGGCGTGGCAGCTCAGATGTTCGATGTGATTTCACAGCAAGGCGTCAGCATCAAGATGGTTAGCACTTCCGAGATTAAAGTGTCCTGCGTAATTGAGGGCAGCAATCTCGAAGGTGTTGTACAGGCGCTGCATACTGCGTACGGGCTGGATACAGACCAGCAGGCTTCCGTTGGCGGACCGCAGGTTCGACGATAACATTTTCAGCTATTATACCTGTTTTAATAGAGTAATCCCGGTCGATATCGATCGGGATTTTTTGCGTTGTTCATTCGCTTCAGATATCGGTTCTATGAAATTGAAAAAAATAGAGATAAAACGAGAGTCACTCGCATATTTTTAAACATCACTGACGTGAAGAAGGAAGAAGGAGGATAAACAGCATGCTGGACAAGTTTGTCGCTAGTATGGCTACATTGCGAATTTTCTCCGGCAGTCTCGAGATTGTGGCGGCCATCATCATGCATCGTCTGAATCAAGTTGATAAAGCGCTGGCTGTTAATTCAGCACTGGCTTTCACGGGTCCGCTGGTGTTGATTATTACGACAACGATCGGTCTTGTAGGAATGGCAGATAAATTGTCTTGGGGGAAGATTGGCTGGATTTTGTGCGGCGTCTCCTGTCTCTTATACGGAGTTTTAAAAAAATGATAGATTCGCTGCATAATTTCTCGGTACAAGCATACACATGGGATAAGAAGTTCTATTTATTTAAATGACGTTCTGTAAAGCGCCATATTTCAAAAAAGGACAACTTGGGGGAAATTGAGATGACACTGAGCTGGCTGGAACTGTTTCCCGAAACCGTAAAACGAATGCTGCTGGGCTTATCGAACGAGCTTCTCCATCATGTGGAGGAGGTGCGTATCCGGGAGGAGCGTCCGCTCGAAATCAATTCGGCGGGTAAGCATCACTTTCTGGACCTGCGAGGCGGACTCACTCTGCGGCCAGAAGAAGCGTATAAACCGACACGCGAAGACACCCACAGGCTGCTGGATCTCATCAGTAATCATTCCCTCTACACCATGGAAGAGGAGCTGCGCAAAGGGTTCATCACGATACCCGGCGGTCATCGGGTTGGACTCACAGGCCGGACCGTGCTTAGCGGAGGTAGAGTTGAACACATTCGGGACATCAGCGGATTCAATGTACGGATTGCCAAGGAAGTACAGGGAGCAGCAAACGATATCATCCCGCATTTACTGGACCGCAAGCGGAAGAGGGTTCTGCACACGCTGATTCTATCCCCGCCTCAGCAAGGCAAGACCACGCTGCTCAGGGACTTGGCGAGGCAAATCAGCCATGGCAAATGGGGGAACTCGGCCGTGCATTGGCCGGGAATGAAAGTTGGCATCGTTGACGAACGTTCTGAAATTGCAGGTTGTTTGCGGGGAGTGCCGGGATTTGACGTGGGTCCCCGTACGGATGTGCTGGATGGATGTCCGAAAGCGGAAGGGATGATGATGATGATAAGGTCCATGTCGCCGGATGTGCTGATTGTGGACGAGATCGGCCGCCCGGAAGACGCCGAAGCTGTCATTGAAGCCTTGCATGCAGGCATAAGCGTGATTGCAACGGCGCATGGCTCATCCGTCCAGGATATGCGGGGCCGACCAGCACTCTCCGGATTACTGGAGAACCGGATGTTTGAGATGTATGCCGTTCTTAACAGAACGGGTGACCAAAGATCATACAAGCTGTATGACGGAGGTCAGCGCACACTTCAGCCGGCTGCGAGCGGCCCGCCTGGCGGTGATGCCTATGCTTAAACTGGTGGGCGCGGTGCTCGTGCTGGGAGCAGGTACTTTGGCCGGATTTTTTCAAGCCCAGCAGTTTGCGACAAGACCCAGGCAGCTAAGAGAACTCATTCTGGCGTTTCAACGGCTAGAGACGGAAATCAGCTACGGTTTTACACCGCTTCCCGATGCATTGGAGCGAATTGGCACTTCCCTTCGAGAGCCGCTCAGATCCTTGTTTGCCTCAGCTGCACTTTACATGAGACCCGACTACGGGTTATCCGCACAGGACAGCATCCGGAAGGCACTCGGCGAATATTGGAAGCGAACATCGATGAAAAGTGCCGAGCGAGAGGTGTTGGAGCAGCTTAGCGGCGTACTTGGCACCAGTGACAGGCAGGACCAGATCAAACATATAGCTCTGGCCGTCGGTCAGCTGAAGCATGAAGAAGCAGCGGCTAGGGACGACCAGGTCAAATATGAAAAGATGAGCAAGAGTCTGGGGCTGCTAATTGGAGCATTGATCGTCATTTTGATCTTTTAGCGAGGTGCCAAGGAAATGAACATTGAAGTGAATGCCATCTTCCAGATCGCGGGTATCGGCATTATTATCGCCATGATTCATACCGTTCTGAAACAAATGGGCAAGGAAGACATGGCGCATTGGGTGACTCTTATCGGGTTTGTGGTGGTGCTGTTTATGGTCATAAGACTGCTCGACGATTTGCTTAAGGAAATCAAAAGTATTTTTCTATTCCAGTAGGTGGACCTTTATGGAAATTATCCAGGTGGTAGGGCTGGGTCTCATCGCAACCGTGCTGATATTGGTGGTCAAGGAACAGAAGCCTCTCTTTGCCTTTCTTCTCGCCGTGGCGACCTCAGTGCTGATCTTTCTCTTCCTCATCGGGAAGATCGGAAATGTCATATCCATGCTGGAGGATTTGGCGGAGAACTCCGGAGTCCAGATCATATATCTAAAGACGGTCCTGAAGATTATCGGCATTGCCTATATTGCGGAGATGGGAGCCCAGATCGTACGAGATGCCGGACAGGAATCAATCGCATCCAAAATAGAACTGGCGGGAAAAGTGCTCATATTGGTGCTCGCTGTACCGATTATCGGGATCATTATCGAGACGGTCCTGAAGCTCCTCCCGGCTTGATAAAGGTGGGGGGACATGGGAAGAGGAGCGACCATTCAAAAAGGCTTAGCCGTGTTTCGTTTACTAACCTTGATGTTGTTTCTCTCCGGCTTGTTGTGCGGCACGGTATCCGCGGCTGAGGCATCAAATCCGGCAGGAGATTGGGTGGAGCAGCAGACGGAGCAGCTGCCGACGGACCAGGTTGAGAAATACTGGGACCGGTTGATGAAGGATTACGGCGGATTCTTCCCGGACGGCAAGACGCCGTCTCTGATGGATATGCTGCTGCCGGGCGGCGACGGGTTAAGTTTCAAAGGGGTTATGTCCGGTATTGGGAAATATTTATGGCATGAGGTGCTCTATAACGGCAAACTGCTGGCTACCATCGTCATGCTGAGCATCATGAGTCTCATCCTGGAGAACCTGCAGACGGCTTTTGAAAAAAGCACGGTGAGCCGCGTAGCCTATACGATCTGTTATATGGTCGTGCTGGTCATTGCTGTTAACAGCTTCAGCATCGCGATTGGATATGCGCGGGATGCGATCACGCAGATGATTGACTTCATGATGGCGATGCTTCCCCTGCTCTTTGCGCTCATGGCGTCAATGGGGAATGTTGTAACGGTATCGGTTGCTCATCCCCTGGTCATATTCATGGTACATACGGTAGGCACCTTGATAAGCACGATTGTTTTCCCGCTGCTGTTCTTCTCGGCACTGCTGCATCTTGTGAGTTCGCTGTCTGAAAAGTACAAGCTGACCCAGCTTGCCGATCTGCTTAGAGGAATCTCCATGGGGGTTCTGGGCGTGCTGCTTACCGTGTTCCTCGGCGTCATTTCCGTTCAAGGGTTAACCAGCTCGGTTACGGACGGCGTGACGATCCGGGCAGCCAAATATGTAACAGGCAATTTCGTTCCGGTAGTCGGCAAGATGTTTGCAGACGCGACGGATACCGTGATTTCGGCCTCATTGCTCGTTAAGAATTCCATCGGTCTGGCAGGGGTCACAATCATCTTGTTTCTGTGTGCATTTCCTGCAATCAAAATCTTGACGCTTGCCTTGATATATAATCTGGCAGCTGCGGTGATGCAGCCGCTTGGGGACACGCCGATCGGGACCTGCTTGCAAACGATCGGAAAGACGATGCTGTATGTGTTTGCAGCCTTGGCCGCCGTGAGCATGATGTTCTTCCTGGCGATAACGATATTGCTCACCGCAGGCAACATCACCGTCATGATGAGGTGAAAAGGTAAATGCAACAGTCGCAGTTTAGGAGGGTTGACGAATGGACTGGCTTGGAGCTTGGCTGAAAAGCGTCATTATGGTGGTCCTCTTTGCGGCCTTCGTTGATCTGATACTGCCTGGCAAGGCGATGGAACGTTATGCCCGGTTAGTTCTAAGCCTCCTCATTCTGCTCACACTGCTAAGTCCGATTATCTCGCTGATTACGGACCCGCCCGAGAACCAATTGGCGATGGAGCTGGAGCGTCAGGAGAAGGGGCTGCCGGAAGAGGTTCAACTGGAACAGATTATGGCACAGGCTGAGAAGCTGAAGGATATGCAGCAGAGTCAAAGCCTTCAGTGGGCAGGCAATGAACTGGCACGGGTGATGAAGGAAGAAATTTCCGCAGAAACAGGGGAAGCGGTACAAGAGGTTAAGGTGGTACTGGCTGCGGTTGCCGGACAGGACAAGGGATATTCCGGCGCGGCAATACGTTCTGTCGATGTCAGACTGACCGGGATGGAACAAGCGGATGCTGCAGTAGAGGAAGAAAATCAGCACCCTATCGGCATCCCCCCGGTGGATTCTGTTCGAGTCAACGTTGAGCCTTCATCAACGGAAAGAGATGGGAAGGCAAACGCTAAGGATAACGCAGAGGCCGTAAGCATAGCCGACGAGGCAAGGGCGGAGCCCGTACGGGATTACATCAGCCGTCGCTGGGATTTGGAGCCGGATCTGATCACGATATATATGCCAGGCCAGGAGCAGGATAAAAAGCTGTAGCGGAGGTGAGGATGATGGGGAATTGGTTGAAGCGATTGGAACAGTGGCTTGGCGGAGGAGCTGGCGGAGCAAGAAAAATACAAACCTTCCGCTGGTTGATCATTCTGGGTCTTATCGGTGTGGCAATCATGCTGTTCAATTCTTTCGTGAATGTAAAGAAGCTTGATCACGAGAATATCGGCCGTGAGCCACCGCCCGAATCGGCCTCAGTATCTACAACGCAAGGGGGGACTTCAAGCAGCGGCGGCGCGGATTTTGAATCGATAGAGCAGGATTTCGAGATGCGTACCAAGACCATGTTGGAACAGATTGTAGGCGTAGGATCCGTCGATGTGATGGTAACCGTGGATTCTACGGAAGAACTGGTGGTTCAGCGCAACATGAAGGATACACAAGAGCTGACGGAGGAAACCGATGCAAACGGGGGGAAACGTCATGTTACAAGCTATCAGCGCGACGGGCAGATCGTCACTTACGATTCAGCCGGTGATCAAACGCCCATTATTACCAAGAAGATCAAGCCGCAGGTCCGGGGTGTGCTTGTCGTAGCCAAGGGCGCGGAGAATGAAATTGTCAAAAGCTTGATCGTGGATGCGATCCAGCGCGGCCTCAATGTCCCATCCTATCGAATATCCGTTGTCCCACGCAAGCAGTAGTAAGCAAGGAGTCTCGCGAATGAGCCGATCGTTCATTCCAAGGTTTTTCAATTAAAGGAGGAAAAGTTCAAATGAATAACAAAAGACAAACCATCTGGTTGGTTTCCATGCTGAGTTTAATGGTCATTCTGTCAGCCTACTACTTATTTACGGATGATTCCGGAACCAAAGCGCCGCCTGTTGCCGAGAGCACGCAGGTTGACGGACAGAAGCCAGGTGCTGGACAAGAAGCAAACGGAACTACAGGCACTGGTGACGAACTGGTTGTGAACGAAGTTCTCGAAGAAGGCACGGACGGCGATTCCGGTGCTAATGAGCAAGGGGCTGGAACAACCGACACAGGTGCCACAGGTGCCCAAGACCCTGCGGAAGCGACACAGGGAGAGCAAGGGGATGAAGGAAAAGAGAATGGGGCAGCAGAAAAACCGGCAGAGCCTGAGGTGAAGGAATCCAAGGATGGAGCTGAGAATTCCAAAGATACCAGCAGCACGAATACCGGAGAGGGATCAGAGAAAGAAATATTAGAGCAAGTGGCTGCCAACGCAACTTCCGCTGAAGCTCAATTGGAGTCCTATAAATTAGAGCGGGCACAAAAAAATATGAAATTATACGATGATTTGATGACAAAGATCGACAATCACGAAGATAAGCCGGAGCAAACGGCACAAGCAACCCAACAGCTGAAAGCGGCTGAAGAGAAAGAGGAAGTGATTCTCAGCATCGAGGAGTCGCTGCAGCAGCAATTTGGCAACGCTGTTGTAAAAGAAGAAAGCGAGAAGTACAATGTTGTTGTTCTGAGCGACAAACTTGATGCCAAAGGCGCAGCCGGCATTGTCGATCTTGTGATGAAGGAACTGAAGGTTTCACCGGATAAAGTAACTGTCCGATATGTTACGCCGTAAGCCCGTCTGCAGGATTCAACATAAAGCATCTTTATACGATACTCTTGAAAGAGTCTAAGGATTGCCTTGGGCTCTTTCTATTTCGCCTGATTGTGATATAATACTCTAAGCTATTGACTGACTGTCCTAAGCAAGGGCTTCCAAGAAAGTGAAGGAGTGAACGTCGATAATGTTTAAATTAAACGAGATCAAAGAACTTATTAAGCTGGTGGATCAAACTTCCGTACATGAACTGGAGATTGAGAGCGAAGGTACACGCTTGTCCATTAAGAAACCCAATGCAGCTGAGGTTGTAAACAACTATCAAGCTGCGCCGCAAGCGTACATACCAGCACAGCAAGTGATGGCACCACAGATCGTACAGCCGAATACGGGGAATCAGGCGCCTGCAGCCGCACCGGGGCAGGATACAGTGGAGGATAGCAGCAGCTCATTACATAAAATCGTTTCACCGATGGTAGGAACCTTTTATCGTTCCCCTTCTCCAGAAGCTGGGCCGTTTGTTAGTCCCGGGGACAAGGTGACTGATAAATCGACGGTCTGCATCATTGAGGCCATGAAGCTGATGAACGAACTGGAAGCAGAGATCAAAGGCGAAATCGTAGAGGTTCTCGCTCAGAACGGACAACTTGTAGAATTCGGGCAGCCTCTGTTTCTGGTGAAGCCGGAGTAATATGGAGGGACTCGCCAAGAACGAGAGTCGTAAGAGTCCGAAGGAGGTTACTGCATGACATTTCAAAAAGTGCTTATTGCGAACAGGGGAGAGATTGCCGTTCGTATCATCCGGGCATGCCGGGAACTCGGCATCGCAACCGTTGCTGTATACTCGGAGCCGGATCGTGAGTCGCTGCATGTTCGCTTAGCGGATGAGGCTTATTGCATCGGCCCTACACTATCCAAAGACAGTTATCTGAATTTCACCAATATTATGAGTGTTGCCACACTGACCGAGTGTGATGCCATTCACCCGGGTTATGGCTTCCTGGCCGAGAACGCGGACTTTGCTGAGATCTGTGAATCCTGCAATATTACCTTTATCGGTCCTTCGGCTGACGCAATCAACCGTATGGGGGATAAGGCCGTTGCAAAACAAACGATGAAGGATGCCGGTGTACCGGTTATTCCGGGCTCGGACGGTTTGGTAGAGGATCTGAACGAGGCGGTTATGCTTGCCCGGGATATCGGCTATCCGGTCATTATCAAAGCCACTGCAGGTGGCGGGGGTAAGGGAATTCGGATCGCAGAGGACGAAGAGTCGCTCGTTAAGCAGATTACAAACGCACAGCAGGAAGCTCAGAAAGCATTCGGCAATGCGGGAGTTTATCTTGAGAAATATTTAACCGGCATGAAGCATGTCGAAATTCAAATTATGGCTGACAAACACGGCAACGCCGTGCATCTCGGAGAGCGTGACTGTTCCGTGCAGCGCCGGAGACAGAAGCTGGTTGAAGAAGCTCCTTGTCCGGTGCTAAGTGAAGAGGTACGCAGCCGGATGGGAGAAGCGGCGGTGCGCGCGGCGAAAGCTGTTGATTACTCTGGTGCCGGAACGCTTGAATTTTTATTGTCGCCAGACGGTCAGTTCTACTTCATGGAAATGAATACGCGGATTCAGGTAGAGCATCCGGTGACCGAAATGGTAACCGGGGTGGATCTGATCCAGGAAATGATCTCTGTCGCTGAAGGCAACACACTTTCCTTCAGTCAAGAGGATGTTGTCATTAACGGCTGGTCCATCGAATGCCGCATCAATGCCGAGAATCCGGACAAAGGCTTCATGCCTGCACCGGGAACGATTCAGTTCTATCTACCTCCAGGTGGTCCTGGCGTGCGGGTGGACAGCGCGGCATATCCCGGCTATACCATTTCGCCCTATTATGATTCCATGATTGCCAAGTTGATTGTATGGGCGCCGACGCGTGAAGAAGCGATTGCGAAGATGAAGCGCGCCTTGGCGGAATTCGAGATTGAGGGAATCTATTCTACAATCCCGTTCCATCAAAAACTGATGAATCATCCCACCTTCCTGAAGGGTGACTTTGATATTAAATTTTTGGAAGAAAATGAGATTTGAATACTTTGGCCAAGTTTGTCATAAACTTGGCCAAATGGTATAGTATGAGTAATAAGAGCGCATGCCTTATGCAGTTCGGGTGCATCCGCTTACTTATTCTGAAAGGTGTGTTGAGACAATGGCGGAAACTTTGCCTACAGAATTCGAACGTACAGATATCGGTGAGATTCAGATTGCGCCGGAAGTTATTGAAGTCATCGCTGGACTTGCCACGGTTGAAGTGCGTGGAGTTGCAGGAATGAGCGGAGGCTTCGCAGGCGGTATTGCTGAACTGCTCGGACGCAAAAACTTATCCAAGGGTGTTAAAGTGGAAGTGGGACAACGCGAAGCTGCTGTTGATGTATCCGTTATTGTGGAATACGGGTATCGTCTTCCGGAAGTAGCTGGAGAAATCCAACGCAACGTGAAACGTTCAATAGAGAATATGACAGGGCTTACGGTTATTGAAGTCAATGTACATATTCATGATGTCCATTTCATGAAATCCGTAGAGAAGACGGAAGAGTTGGATCTGGCTCAACGCGTGAAATAGAATAGTTTCAGGCTAGCCCTGGGCAGCGATGTCGAGGGTTTACTCTAATTTATAAGGGAGGCTGTGCTGAATCGTGGCCAAAATAATGGACAGACTTCTGCTGTTTATCTACAGCTTAAGCATCGGTGTTATATCCGTAGTTGCCATCCTCCTGTTGAGCGGCGCTGTTCCGTATACGTTAACGAGTGTGCAGGAACAACGTCTTTTCTGGGCTGGAATTATCGTAGCTGCGGTGTTGTTTTTGCTGAGCATTCGTTTCTTCTACATCTCAGTAAGACGTGATCGCTCGAACCTGAATTCCATTGATCAGCGTACAGAATTTGGCGATATCCAAATCTCTGTGGAGACGATCGAGAATCTGTGTCTCAAGGCTGCTTCACGCGTCCGAGGCGTAAAGGATTTGAAGTCCCGAATCAAAGTATCCCAGTCAGGTCTGGATATCGCGATTCGCGCCGTGGTTGATGGAGAGGAATCCATTCCAACGCTGACAACCGAAGTACAGAAGCAGGTGCACGACTTTGTTGAGGATACAACTGGAATACCTGTGTCATCCGTATCCGTGTATATTGCTAACGTGGTTCAGGCACCAAGCTTCAAGAGCCGCGTGGAATAGAGGTGAGCTTCCCAAATGCCCTGGAAAGAAATATGGGAGAGTCACAGAGGAAGAATTGCCGGCGTGACCGGCGGGCTTGTGTGCGGACTGATTTATTTATTATCCGGTTTTTGGGATATGTTGTTCTTTGCATTAGTGGTATTTATCGGCTATATATTTGGCAAACGTAAGGATTTGAAGCAAGGCTCCATGTTCCACTTTCAGGAATGGGGGCGCTGGCTTTCTGAGCGTTGGCGGCCGTTTAAATGAACCCTGTGATATGCTTTCTCCGGAAAAAATGCTGAGGACAGGTTTAGTGCGCCTTTTTTGCGGAGAGAGATATTCACAGGTTTTTTTTTGGAGTTTTATTGTTGTCAAGTCTTGATGATAAATGGATCATACTAATTAGAAAAAATGGATTCAGGCAGGGTCCACAGGAGGAACGAAATGAAAAGACGTGTAGCTAGAGAGATTGTCGTTCAGAGCCTTTACCAAATGGAGATGAACGAAGTCGACAGCATGGAAGCCGTGTCGATGCTGCTCTCGGAAGCGGCCGAAGAGAATGAGACCGAGCGGGTAATCGGTGACGAAGTCCAAATGAAGGAGTATGTACTGCAGCTCGTTAATGGAACTTGGGAATCCAAGGAATCCATTGATGAACTGCTCGCTCATTATTTGAAAGGCTGGCAGGTGAGTCGTCTTTCCCGTGTGGATCGTCAAATTCTGCGTTTGGCAGTATATGAACTGAGCAGTCGTGAAGATGTGCCTGGGAAGGTTGCCGTAAACGAGGCAATTGAGTTGTCCAAGCATTTTGGAACCGATGAGTCCGGTAAATTCGTGAACGGCGTACTGGGCCGGATGATTCAAGAACTGGACCAAGTCAAATTGAAGCTGCGTCAGTCTTGAACTGTGCGCACTTAACGTAAAGGCCGCATCATTCCATCATAGTGGAGGAGAGATAAGGATGACAGCAGCAACGATTATTAGCGGTAAACAGATTTCCGAGGAAATTCGCAAGGGGATTGCGTTAGAAGTAGAACAATTGTCCAAGCAGAATGTACGTCCTGGTTTGGCTGTTGTACTTGTAGGTGATGATCCGGCTTCGCATGTTTACGTTCGTAACAAGGAAAAGGCATGTCAGGATCTGGGTTATTATTCGGAGGTGCATCGGCTATCCGCGGATTCCAGCCAAGAAGAAGTGCTGGCGCTGGTGGACAAGCTTAATGCCCAGGATTCCATTCACGGGATTCTGGTTCAGCTGCCTCTGCCCAAACTCATCCATGAGAAAGCTGTCATCGATGCAATCTCGGTGGAGAAGGACGTGGATGGTTTCCATCCGGTTAATGTGGGTAACCTCGTAATAGGCGATGACAGCTTGCTTCCATGTACTCCAGCAGGTGTGATTGAAATGATTAAACGAACCGGCATAGAGATTGCGGGCAAGCATGCCGTTGTAATCGGCAGATCCAATATTGTGGGCAAGCCGGTGTCCCTCCTGCTTCAGCGGGAGAATGCCACGGTTACGATGTGTCATTCCAGAACCGCCAACATGGCCGAAATTGCTCGTCAAGCGGATATTCTGGTCGTCGCGATCGGCAGAGCCAATATGATCGATGCCAGCTATGTGAAACCTGGAGCCGTTGTCATCGATGTCGGGATGAATCGCCTGGAGAACGGAAAGCTTGCCGGGGATGTTGATTTCGAGAGCGTGAAGCAAGTGTCCGGCCCTATTACCCCGGTTCCTGGAGGCGTAGGCCCCATGACCATCACGATGCTGATGCAGAATACCTTGTTAGCCGCCAAAAGGCTGAATGGGTTGGCCTGATATGAAATCGGCAGATCCAGGACGCGTTTTATCCGTAAAGGATTTAAACCGTTATATCCGTATGAAAATGGAAGGCGACTCCCGGCTCTCAGATGTTTGGATCCGAGGTGAAATTTCGAATTTCACCCATCATTCCAGCGGTCACATGTACTTCACCCTCAAGGATGAAGGAAGCCGGATTCGTGCGATTATGTTTGCGACCCACAATCAGAGGCTCCCCTTTATTCCGAAGGAAGGCTCGCGGGTCATAGCTCGTGGAAACGTGTCGGTTTACGAACGGGATGGGCAGTACCAGTTCTATGCTGTTCAAATGCAGCCGGATGGTATCGGCAGTTTGTATTTGGCATATGAACAGTTGAAAGCCAAGCTGGAGGAGGAAGGTTTGTTTGCGGCTGATCGCAAGCGCCCCCTGCCGCTTTATCCCAAGACGATTGGCGTCATTACCTCGCCGACGGGAGCCGCTGTTCGGGATATTATGATTACCATTAGAAGGCGGTACCCTCAAGCGAGAACCATATTGTATCCCGTTCTGGTCCAAGGAAAAGGAGCAGCTCCTTCGATTGTTAAAGCGATTCGGACAATGAATGACATGGCTGAGGCAGACGTACTCATTGTAGGACGCGGCGGTGGATCGCTTGAAGAATTGTGGGCATTTAACGAGGAGATCGTAGCAAGAGCCATTTATCAATCGGACATTCCTGTCATATCGGCCGTTGGTCATGAGACGGATTTTACGATCGCCGATTTTGTTGCCGATCTTCGGGCAGCTACGCCAACTGCTGCAGCGGAGCTTGCGGTACCAAGCAGCGCAGAATTGAAGGGGCAGCTTGTTCAGAGACAGTGGCAGCTGAATCAGGGGCTTCAGCAGCGCCTGAAGCGGAGCCGTGAGCGTTTAGCTTCACTTCAGCGCTCTCCCGTCCTTGTTCACCCTCGCCGATACATGCTGCAGCATGCTGAGCGGTTGGACATGCTGTCACAGCGGCTGCACGGGAATTTGAAATCGCAGCTATCCCTGAGCCGTCAGCGGCAAAAATCACTGCATCAGGGGTTGATTCGGTACAATCCGCGCACGCAAGCGGAGTTTGCGGCGCGAAGGAAAGATCAGGCTAACCGCCAGTTAATGAATGCGATGCAGTCCATCATGAAATCCAGGCTGTCACAGCTTCAAACCGAAATGCGGCATCTCGATGCACTCAGTCCGCTTAAGATTATGTCCAGAGGGTATAGTCTGGTGTATGACGAGAAAGAGCAGAGACTCGTGAAGTCTTTAGAGGATGTGCAGTTGGGCGATTTGGTTAATGTGAGGGTCAGTGATGGACAGCTGCAGTGTCAAGTATGGGGAATGAAGGAGGATGAAGGGCATGGCGAATGAAACCGTGGAGATCAGTTTTGAAGAGGCAATGGCTCAGCTTGAGACCATTGTAGAGCAATTGGAAGATGGAGACGTACCTCTGGAGAAGGCCATCGATTTATTTCAACAGGGCATGAAGCTGTCGCAGATGTGCAGCCAAAAGCTGGAGCAGGTTGAGCAGAAGATCGAAATGATTGTTGAAGAAGGCGGGGAACTTAAGCGCAAGCCCTTTGGCGGGACGCTGGAGGAGACAGGTGAACTGGGTGAATAATAGACAACCGATCAATCAATATATGAATGAAATTTGTGACAGGCTTGATAGTGAGCTTACGAATCTTTTTCCCCCAAGTTGGAAAGTTCCTGAAACCCTTCACAAGTCCATGTCGTATTCTTTAATGGCAGGCGGAAAGCGTATGCGTCCGCTGCTTGTGATTGCTGCCTGCGAAGCGGGGGGCGGATCACGCGATGCCGCAATTCCGGTGGCATGTGCTGTTGAGATGGTCCATACATATTCGCTCGTACACGATGATCTGCCAGCGATGGATGATGACGATTACCGCCGAGGCAAACCGACAAATCACAAGGTATTTGGTGAGGCCAGTGCTATTTTGGCTGGTGACGCCTTGCTGACCCACGCTTTCTATAGCATAATTCAGGCTTCCAGACAGTTTGGCGTTCCGGCAGAACGCGTGCTGTCGATTGTGGAGGATCTTGCTGAGTATGCAGGGCCTCGGGGAATGGTAGGAGGCCAGGTTGCCGACATGGAGGGTGAACAAGGGTTGACGACGCTGGAGCAGCTGGAGTATATCCATCTGCACAAGACCAGTGATTTGATCATGTTCTCACTCATGGCAGGCGGGCATATCGCCGGATGCACGGAAGCCCAGATTGAGTCGCTTCGGACTTTTGGACACCACATCGGGCTTGCTTTTCAGATTCAGGATGATATTCTGGATCTGGTCGGGGATGAGTCCAAGCTTGGGAAGCCGGTACAGAGCGATGTGAAGCAGGAAAAAGTAACTTATCCGTACTTCATCGGTTTGGACCCATCAAGGCGAGAGGTTGAACGCCTGACAGCAGAAGCCAAGAGGGTTATCACCGAGGGGAATTTCAACGATCCATCCAGACTGCTCGAGATTGCAGATTTCTTGATGGCTCGGGACCACTAAGCGTGCATTACATGCATAAGGTTTTTTTGTGATATAATGTCTATTAATGGCTGATTCACAAGTCAGCCTCAGAAACGTAAACTTAATCAAGGAAAGCGGGGAGATTCTTCGTGCTTCTTCCAAATATCAAACATCCCAAACAACTAATGAACTTATCGGTGAACGAACTCGAGGATTTAGCTGTACAAATCCGTAATTTTCTAATTGAAAAACTGTCCGTTACCGGTGGCCATCTTGCACCGAACCTGGGAGTGGTTGAACTCACGCTGGCCTTGCACTATTGCTTTGACAGCCCTCGTGACAAGATGATTTTTGACGTGGGTCATCAAGCCTATGTACACAAAATCCTGACGGGTCGGATGGATCAGTTCGACACGCTCCGCAAATACAAGGGTTTGTGCGGCTTCGTTAAGCGTTCTGAAAGCGAGCATGATGTCTGGGAAGCCGGGCACAGCAGCACTTCGCTATCAGCTGCAATGGGAATGGCTATGGCACGCGATCTGAAGGGTGAGAACAATCGGGTTATCGCCATGATCGGGGATGGCGCCCTTACCGGCGGCATGGCGTTTGAGGCTCTCAATCATATTGGCCATGAGCAGAAAAAGCTGATAGTCATTTTAAATGATAATGAAATGTCGATTGCACCCAATGTGGGTGCCATGCATAACTATTTAAGCAAAATTCGTTCAGACCGCTTTTATCTTCGCGCTAAAGACGAAGTGGAGATGGTGCTGAAGAAGATTCCTGCTATCGGCGGGAAATTGGCAAAGACTGCGGAGAAGATGAAGGACAGCCTCAAATACATGATGGTTCCCGGCGTTCTGTTCGAGGAGCTTGGCTTTACGTATTTGGGACCTGTGGACGGACACGATCTGAACAAGCTGATCGATACGTTAAATCAGGCTGACAACGTAGATGGACCTGTTCTGGTTCATGCGGTAACCACCAAAGGCAAGGGTTACCGTCCTGCAGAATCAGATTCTCATAAATGGCACGGAATTACGCCTTATAAGATTGAATCCGGCCAAGTTCTTAAAGCCGTAGGAAATCCGATGTACACGGAAGTGTTCGGGCAGACTTTGGTTGAGCTGGGTGAGCAGGACAAACGCATCGTGGCCGTTACGCCAGCGATGCCGGGCGGGTCCGGCTTAATCCCGTTCAGCAAGAAATTCCCTGACCGGATGATTGACGTGGGCATCGCCGAACAGCATGCAGCAACACTGTGCGCAGCAATGGCAATGGAAGGCATGAAGCCTGTATTTGCCGTGTATTCGACGTTTATGCAGCGCGCTTATGACCAGATCGTGCACGATATTTGCCGTCATAATGCCAACGTTATGTTTGCGATTGATCGCGCCGGCTTTGTTGGCGCTGATGGAGAAACACACCAAGGGGTATACGATGTGGCCTTTATGCGTCACATCCCGAATATCGTCATTATGATGCCGAAAGATGAGAATGAGCTTCGTCATATGATGAAAACAGCTCTCGACTATAATGAGGGTCCGATTGCATATCGTTACCCTCGGAACAACGTTCGTGGTGTCCCGATGGATACCGAACTGGTACCCATTCCTATTGGAACTTGGGAAATCGTTCGTCCGGGTGAAGGGTATGCCATATTGGCTTCGGGCCCGATGGTACAATTAGCCGAGGAAGCGGCCGAGCAGCTTAAGCGGGAAGGCATTTCGGTAGAAGTCGTTAATGCCCGGTTCCTTAAACCGCTCGACGGAGAGATGCTCAAGAATTTGGCAGAGACCGGTACGTCCATGCTGGTTCTAGAGGAGGTTTCCCAAGCGGGCAGTATGGGCAGTGCGGTTCTGGAGTATTTTGCAGAACAGGGAATACATGATGCAATCGTATCCTTAATGGGCATTGAGGATCGGTTTATCGAGCATGGAAGCATTCCGCAGCAGCGTGAAGAAGTAGGGCTGACCTTGGAATCGGTGTGTCAGGAAATCCGGAATTTGAAGACCGCTCGGACCGCTGAGCTTGGCAAGAGAAGTTTTATGTCTTAGTAACGATCGGGAGTATAATATGGATTCATCTCAGAAAGAACGGATTGATGTCCTGCTCGTGGAGCAGGGATATTATGAGAGTAGGGAAAAAGCCAAAGCTGCGATTATGGCGGGACTGGTCTACGCTGGAACCGAGCGGATCGAGAAGGCCGGCATGAAAATCCCGAGGACGTCAGAACTGAAAGTCAAAGGCTCTGTTCATCCGTACGTCAGTCGTGGGGGCTTAAAGCTTGAGAAGGCGATTCGTGAATTCGATATCGATATGAAGGAGCGCACGATGCTGGATATCGGCTCTTCGACTGGCGGCTTTACGGATTGCGCACTCCAGCACGGGGCAAGTTATGTGTATGCAATTGACGTCGGCTACAATCAATTGGACTGGTCATTGCGTAACGATGAGCGCGTGTGTGTCATGGAGCGAACGAATTTCCGATATATGACACCGGAGGATTTGAAGGGCCCACCGCCTAATTTCGCAAGCATTGACGTGTCGTTTATATCCCTCCGCATTATTTTGCCACCTTTGAAAATGCTGCTGGGTAAACCCGGAGATGTTGCCGCTCTGATCAAACCTCAATTTGAGGCAGGGCGGGAGAAGGTCGGTAAATCCGGCGTGGTTCGGGATCCGAAGGTTCACAAGGAAGTTCTAACGCAGGTGCTGACTTTTGCTGAAGAGATAGGATTCAAATTGAAAAATCTTACTTTCTCACCGATTACCGGAGGGGAAGGAAATATTGAATTCCTGGCCCACTGGCGTTTAGAGCCGGAGGTTTCTGAAGTTTCGGAAGCACCGATTCAGGGAGATGGACAAGATGCTGTCCACTTGAGTCAATGGATTGACACCGTTGTAACACAAGCGGCTCATACATTTACGGGAAACTCATCGAAATGATGGGTTTCTTTTGCTGAAAAAGAGGAATTTATGTTCTCATCCGCGAATACAAAATTCGAGGTGAGAGGATGAATGAGCGTTATGATTGGTTATTAATGATATTGCTTGGTGTCGTCATTGCCTTGCTTATCGGCTATAGGCTGAATCGTTGGCTGATGTCACCATCACCGGACCGGCTGCCGGGTATCCCGATCAATGAGCGAATACCAGATCATCCAGCGATTGGGATGCTTGAAGAAGAGGGATATGATGTAGTTGGGGGTAAAGTAAAAATAAACTTATCTTTCGAAACGGGACAGAGGCCGATCCATAGTCGTCTGTTTGTCGATTATGTTGCATCCGATGACAGAGGTGAGCTGTATATGGTAAAGGTGTCGCGGGACCGAATGCCGGTCGATTGGACAGGCTCGGGCATCCGTGACCGGCTCATGCCATTTTTGCTGCTGTATCCGGAATGTGCCGGGCTGCTCTATATCGATATGAATGAACAGGTCATTCACCGTTTAGGTTTAGATTGGTCAGACGAAGAATGGATCGGCAATGATGAATACAACAGTTAATACTCAGGAGGCTCTTTATGAAGGGACAACGCCATATTAAAATCAGGGATATAATTACCCACCATGATATTGAGACACAGGATGAGCTTGTGGATGCTTTGCGTGCTGAGGGTTTTCAGGTTACACAGGCTACAATCTCACGAGATATAAAAGAACTGCTGCTCATTAAGGTGCCAACGGATGATGGGCGTTACAAATACTCCATGCCAACTGATCAGCGTTACAATCCTGTACAGAAGCTCAAAAGAGCACTGATCGATAATTTCGTATACATCGATCGTACCGGAAACCTTGTCGTCATGAAATGTTTGCCTGGAACAGCCAACTCGGTTGCGGTACTGCTGGATAATATGGAGTGGTCCCAAATTATGGGAACCATCTGCGGAGATGACACCATATTGTTAATTTGCCGTACGGAGGCCGATGGGGAACACGTTGTATCCCAGATCAATAAATTCATATCGTAAGTCAATGTCCTATATATAAGCAGGCTGTGGAGGTGTTAAGCATGTTAAACACGTTATCCATTCGTAATTTGGCAGTTGTTGAGAGTGTGGATGTGCAATTTTATCCGGGATTTCATGTCCTAACAGGGGAGACTGGGGCGGGTAAATCCATTATTATCGATGCGCTTGGGTTAATTGCAGGCGGGCGCGGTTCTGCTGAGCTGATTCGCTACGGCTGTGACAAGGCGGAGATCGAAGCCTTATTTGAGCTTCCCATTGATCATCCGGTTTGGAATACGCTGAAGGAGCTGGGTGTGGAAGCGGATCGGGAGGAACATTTGCTGATCCGAAGAGAGCTGACAGCCCAAGGGAAAAGCACGTCCCGTATTAACGGACAGCTTCTGAATCTAAGTATGCTCCGTGAAGTCGGCGAGAAACTGATTAATATCCATGGTCAGCATGAGCATCAAAGTTTGCTGCGTTCAGAGCAGCATATGAGCTTGTTGGATACGTACGGAGATAAGGTCATAGGACCTGCCAAGCGTAAATACCAGGAGCTGTACTCCGAGTTTAGTAAAGTGGAAAGAGAGCTTAGGGACCTGCAAGAGACCAGCCAAAAGGCGTATCAAATGCTGGATATGTATCGTTTTCAGCTGGAGGAAATAGCGGCAGCCGAGCTAAAAACAGGCGAAGACGAGGAACTTTCCGATGAAAGGACCAAGCTGTCCCATAGTGAGAAAATGATGGACTCCGTAGCAGGAGCATACGACCTCTTGTACGGGGCCTCGGGTCTCGAATCCGTCAGCCGGGCACTGTCGAAATTGGAAGATGTATCTGCTTATGACGAGAAGGGGTTAAAGCCGCTGGTCGAGCAGCTTCAATCTGCGTATTATCAGCTTGAGGATGCCGTATTCCAGCTTCGCGATTATCGGGACGGGATTGAATTCAATCCCGAGCGGCTTAACGACATTGAGCTTCGTTTAGATATGATATCCGGATTACGCCGAAAATATGGGGATAATGTGGAGCAAATTCTGGAATACTACGTGAGAATTCAGCAGGAAACTGACATGCTGGAAAACAAGGACGAATTTATTCAAGCGTTGGAGCAGCGACGGGATGAGCTATTGAGCGTGCTTTTGGTTAGTGCTAAAGAGCTCAGTATTGCCCGCAAGCAGTGCGCGCAGGATTTGGCACGACAAGTGGAAGGCGAGCTGAAGGATCTTCAGATGGAGCGAACCTCTCTGGAGGTACGTTTAGAGCTGCAGGTGGATCCTAACGGATATGAATATGAAGGACATCGAGTACGGCTGACCAAACAAGGAATGGATACAGCGGAATTCCTCATATCCGCCAATCCGGGAGAACCGCTGCGTCCGCTTGCCAAGATTGCTTCAGGCGGTGAAATGTCCAGAATTATGCTGGCGATGAAGAGTATATTTGCCCGTCATGATCAAATTCCGGTCTTAATCTTTGATGAAGTCGATACGGGTGTTAGCGGCAGAGCAGCCCAATCGATTGCTGAGAAGCTGTTTTTGCTGGCCAAAACCTGTCAGGTGTTCTCCATTACGCATTTGCCTCAGGTGGCTTGTATGGCGGATCATCAGTATCTAATCGAGAAGAAACTTGAAGCCTCCAGAACGATGACCCAAGTGGAGAACCTGACGGAAGAGGGGCGTGTAAAAGAGCTTGCACGAATGCTTGGCGGAGTCGAAATCACGGAAAAGACGCTGCATCATGCCCAGGAAATGCTCAATCTGGCGGCAGCGCAAAAGGCTTCCAGAAAGGCTTTGGGTCAATGATTGACAGTTATAAAACCTTAAGGGCAGGGTAACTTAAAGGTACGCAATTGGCGACCACCTTTTCGTCAAGCGAAAGAAGAAAAAGGGAGCGTGACAGCCATTGAAGCCTAACCTCAGGAGAAAACTGCTCGGTTTCGTTCTTGCTTTCCTTCTTTGTTTCCTTGGATCTGCTGATCCTGTCCAATCTTTTGCTTCATTGCCTGATGAGCTTAGGTTGATTTCCGGTCAGCAGTCCCGCCTGGATGTTGCCATGCCCGTTCAAGCACTCGCTTCAGTAGATCGTCCGGATGTCGTGCAACTCAACGGCTCCAGCGAATCGCAGCTTCAAGTATCATTGAAGCATCCGCTGCACTTAAATCCTCAGCAAAGCGGAAAAGCTGAAGTTACACTGAAATTATTCGGTAAAATTCCTCTGAAGACTGTACATGTCAAAGTGATGCCTGAACTCAAGGTAATCCCGGGTGGTCAAACCATCGGTGTCAAAGTGAAATCCTCTGGAATTCTCGTGGTTGGTCATCACCTGGTACGCGTTCAAAACGGTGCCAAAGTGTCACCCGGAGAAGCAGCAGGTTTAAAACTTGGCGATCTGCTTACGACGATGGATGGCAAGCCGCTCAATGACGTAACTAAGGTTGCAGATCTCGTGGAGAAGGCGGGCAAAGCCAAGCGGCCACTGGATATCTCTTTTAAGCGGGGCGGTAAAGAAATGAAGACCAAGCTGAGTCCAGCTTATGACCAGGAAGATCAAAGCTGGCGCCTTGGCCTCTATATCCGTGATTCTGCCGCAGGTGTAGGCACCTTGACCTTCTATGCACCCCACCAGAAAGTCTATGGCGCCCTGGGCCATGTCATCACCGATATGAATACTCAAACCCCTATTGAGGTTGGAAGTGGCCAGATCGTTCAGTCTAACGTCACGTCCATTAGCCGTAGTGAAGAAGGCGAGCCGGGAGAAAAACGGGCAACCTTCACGAAGGACGGCAAGATTTTGGGCAACGTCGAGCGTAACACCCACTTTGGCATTTTTGGTAAAATGAATGATCTGCCGGATCACGGGCTTTATCAGGAGCCGATACCGGTTGCCATGTCTCATGAGGTTCAGGAAGGCCCAGCCGAGATTTTGACCGTTGTTGAAGGTCAGGAAGTCGAACGCTTTACAGTTGAGATTGTTCATGTGTCCAAACAGGACGTTCCGGCAACGAAAGGGCTTGTGCTGCGCATTACGGACCCAAGGCTGCTCAAGAAGACAGGCGGTATCGTACAGGGCATGAGCGGCAGTCCAATCGTCCAAGACGGTAAGCTGATTGGAGCTGTAACCCACGTGTTTGTGAATGATCCCAAATCGGGATATGGATGCTTTATTGAATGGATGCTTCAGGATTCCGGTGTACTACAATCTACAGAGTCAACTCCTCAAAATCTTAAGGCAGGTTAATGCCTTGAGATTTTTTGTCGTAAAAGAACGAAATACAGATTAATTTGAAACAAAATATTTAATTATAAATCAACTTCAAAAAAAAATAAAGAAAAATAATTTTCGACAGAAGGAATTTAAATAAGCATGTCGAAAACTTTAAACACAAGAAAATGTTCTAAACTAATCACTGATCTGATAAAGGAGGAGCACGAATTGCAAAAGATCGAAGTATTATTGGCAGATGACAACCGTGAGTTTACAAACCTGCTTGGTGAATACATTTCGGATCAACAAGACATGGTGGTATCCGGAATCGCTTATAATGGCGAAGAAGTATTGAACATGATTGAGGAATCAGGAAAAGCACCAGATGTGCTAATCCTTGATATTATTATGCCTCATCTGGATGGACTTGGCGTACTTGAGCGTTTACGCGATATGAACCTGTCTCCACAGCCGAAAGTCATTATGCTCACGGCATTTGGTCAGGAGAATATTACTCAGCGTGCTGTGCAATTGGGTGCCTCTTATTATATTCTGAAGCCGTTTGATATGGAGGTTCTGGCTAGCCGCATTCGCCAGCTGGTTGGATCGCCAAGCAATATCTCGTCCAGCACGCCGTTTTCAAGCATGAAATCCAATGTGGTTCCTATGGGCAAGGGCAAGAATTTGGATGCGAATATCACATCGATTATTCACGAAATTGGCGTTCCTGCTCATATCAAAGGTTACCAATATTTGCGGGAAGCGATTACCATGGTATACAACAATATCGAAATTTTGGGAGCGATAACCAAAACGCTGTATCCGGCCATTGCCGAGAAGTTCAAAACAACGCCTTCCCGAGTGGAGCGTGCCATCCGTCACGCCATTGAAGTGGCCTGGACGCGCGGCAATATCGATTCCATCAGCCATCTGTTTGGTTATACGATCAACATCAGCAAATCCAAACCAACAAACAGCGAGTTCATCGCGATGGTGGCAGACAAGCTGAGAATCGAGCATAAGGTTTCTTGAAAGGGTAAGGACTAACATTGAAATCACTCCTTTATTGGTTGCGAATGAGTAACCTGTGAAGGAGTGATTTTATTTTTTTGTACAGAAGAAACCAGCCGTTGATTCGGCTGGTTTCTTCTCGCTATATGCTCCTCATTCTTAATGCTCGGGATCCTATCCCCCTCACAGATAATACATTTTGAACTCGATATCTTGTTCATGGTTGCCGAATTTTTTGCCGAATATCGTGGCTCCTCCAACGTGCTCCGCGTCTGGCTTTACTTCAATTCGAAAAGTCCAACGGTCACAAGTGGTATCCAGATCGTTCACAGAGACAGGGGAGAGCGGGTCGCCATCAATGTATGTGCCATGGCTTGTAATCCGGATCGTTTTCAGTAGTCCATATTGGTTGATGTTGTGTGGCCACCATTCAGGTGTATATTTCCCTCGCGTATCTGCGAAATCCCCGGGGCTTGTCCACGTACCGAGTTCAATCCCATTTAATGAGAACGTAATATCCGAAGGCCAAACATCGTTGGAAAAAGGAAATTCCGACGACAGCTCCAAGCTGATCTCGAACTGCTGCAGCTTCTCGTCCTTCTGAAGAAAGTTAGCGATGTTGTACTGGATAAACCCTTCGGTAAACCATAGAATCTCTGCATCAACCCGCTTCGGATCCATAAAATACTTAGGCTCATCCACCCTTCCGATAAACTCCTTTTCAGTCGCAAGGCCGCAGGTAGGCTTCAGATCATAATCCGTGTAATGGCCGATAGGCACCGAAGCTTCATAGGAAGCAAAAGAATGAAAAATTTTTTTGGGAAAATTGATTTCGATATGATCCACTTTCAGGATTGAAATTTTTTGCTGTCCGGATTTTCCGGGGATTTTCTCCGTGCGTATAATCCCCGCATCTTCCAGTTTTTTAATATGCTTTGTCACAATCGGACTGCTAATTTGAAGTTCTTGAGCCAAATCCTTGATATTCATTTTGTTTTTGGAGAGCAGCTGAATTATCTTGATTCGAACTTCGCTGGCCAACGCCTCATAAACCACAAGCGATGACTTGTCTATTTCCAATTGCATATGACCACTTCTTTCAAAAAAGTTTTCATGAACCAAGATGAACAAAGATCATTAACTAATAAGCATCATACCATAGGCAAGGTTAACCTGTATATAAATCACCTCTTTTATAGAAACAAAATTTCGAGTATATGATTAACATAATAGTTAATTAAATATAAAATTATTATATTAGATTTATATTTAAGTTATTGACACCGCTTTCAGAGCGAGTGTATACTGAACCAAAGTTAATCGTTTCCATTTCCCTGACAGGTGAATGATTAACCAAATGATTAGTAATAGGAGGAGAGTTTGTTGAAGAAAAAAATGGGGGTTTCACTGATACTTGTATGGTTAGCCGTAGCAGTTCTAGGGGGATGTGGAAACGGAGACAAAAACACCATCACCTTCTGGACGCCTTTGACAGGTGATGACGGAGCTTACATGGATCAGCTCGTAAAGGACTATAATGCAACAAATCCCGAGTATAAAGTGAAACATGTGATTACTTCGGATATGTATACCAAGATATCCACGGTTCTGAACTCCGGCAAGGGCGTACCGGATTTGTCCATTATTCATGCCGACCGGGTGCCGAGCTTTGTGAAGCAAGGCGTACTTGAACCCATGACAACGGTTATGCAAGCGCAACCAGAACTGAAAGAAGACAATTATTTGCCACAAGCCTGGGCAACCGGAAATGTGGAGGGTACCCAATATACTGTGCCTCTCGATATTCATAGCAATGCGATGTATTACAACAAGAACCTGCTCAAAAAATACAATGTCGAAAGTTTTCTCGATGACGATGTCGTTACCATTGATGAAATATTATCCCTGCAAGGAAAGTTAGATGAAGGCGACTATGTGGTCAACGATGCATTGTTAGGCTGGGTTGTGTTGGCTCAGATTCAGAATCTGGGCGGCGGTATCGAGCAAGACGGCAAGCCGGCCGTAAACACAGAAGCCATGAAGCAGGCCCTGACCGAGATTAAGAAGATATCGGATGCGGGGTTAATGACTCCGTTCGGTGAAGACGGATACTTGATGTTCCAAGCTGGAAACGTTTTATTTTCTACAGACGGCACATGGAGTTCGACGGCACATGCCAGCGTGGAAGGATTGGATTTTGGCGTAACCAACATCTATTCGACCAGTGCAGATACATTCACGAACCGTGCCTCCTCACACTTATTCTCCATGCTGAAGAACGAGAAGAGAACGGATGAAAAAGAACAAGCCATCGGCCAGTTCCTCGAATTCATACGGGAACACTCCATAGAGTGGGCAAAGGCGGGACAGATCGTGGCCAGTAAACAAGTCATTGAGAGCCCTGATTACGACAGCTACATCCAGTCGTTCTTCACTTCTAACGATAAGGAGATCGAATCGTTGTACATCTACACCTATGAATACTATCCGTATGTGGCAGAAGCCGTAGATACCTATGCAGGGGATATCGTAAGAGGAAATGTCGATATCGACGAAACTTTGGTGACAATGCAAAAGTTTGTAGAGGATAAAATAGCCGAGGGCAATAGCGGCGCGAAATAACAGGCAGGGAATCTGAACCGAACCGATTGAAAAAAAGAAACGTGTCGTTGGATCCAAGACACATTTCTTCTCCAAAGGAGACATGAAAGGGTATGAATAAGAAGTCGTTGACGCCTTTTTTCTTTGTAGGTCCCCATCTGATTTTATTTATCGTATTTATCCTGCTGCCGACCATTTACGGGATATATGCATCGTTTACGCAATGGAATTTGATCAATGATCCCGTGTGGGTTGGGCTTGCCAACTATAAAACAATTCTGTTCAATACGGAGTCCACGTTCTATAGCCAGTTTATGAATGGTCTGAAAAACACGCTGATTTTCGTTGTGCTGAGCGTACCTGTATTAATTATCATCCCTTTAATGATTGCTGTTTCACTTGAGCATAAAAAAGTGAAAATGAAAAATGTCATCCAGTCCATTCTCTATATACCCGGACTCATCTCGATTTCCGCGGCGGCACTTATTTGGTCATTAATATTTAATAAGCAGCTTGGAATCACGAATAATATCTTCGGTTCGGAAACCGTCTGGGCGGCAAATCAACCCTACGCTTGGCTCATTATCATTGTCATTACGGTATGGGGCGGCGTGGGTGGAAACATGATTATCTACCGCGCCTCCATAAGCGGCGTATCCAAGGATTTGTACGAATCAGCAGAAATGGACGGAGCAGGACCGGTTCGCAGGTTTTCGAGCATCACGCTGCCGTCGATTCGTTTTCCGCTGATCTATACCTTTGTTATGACAACGGCCGGAGCCTTCAACGTATTCGGTCAACCGCTCATGATGACGGACGGGGGACCAAGGCAGAGCACAACGGTATTGATGATGTACATTCGGCAGCTGGCTTTCGGTCATGGAGAATCGATTGCTGGTATGGCTTCCGCAATGGCAGTGCTGCTGGGATTAGTCATACTTGTGATCTCAGCTCTTCAATACTATGTCATGAACCGAAACGCTTCATAGAAGGCAAGCCATGCTTGCAAGCAACGGAAACGATAAAGGTAGGTGTACTGTGCAATGTCGAACCCGGTATTAAATGAAACCGATAAGAAGAATCCAAGGCTTGGTTCATCCGGTCCGAAGAAGGCTGCATCCCATATAAGCATCTCAAAATATATAGCTTACACATTTCTGATTGTGCTGTGTATCATATGGGCAATTCCCGTCATTTTTGGCATTACCACGTCTTTTCGCTCGCAAGCTGAAGTGGTGTCCAGCGGTTTCAGATTGCTGCCCGTCAACTGGATTTTCGATAATTATGTTACCATTCTGCAGAACACGTCAACGGCCCCTATTTTACGCTGGCTGATGAATTCGGTGTTCATTGCAACCCTGCATACACTGCTGGTGATTGTGGTCATTTCACTTACTGGTTATGGATATTCACGCATGAAGTTTAAAGGCAGAGATGCATTGTTCTTTACTTTGCTGGGTATCTCCTTTTTTCCTGGCGTGGTTAATCTCATCCCGTCTTACAAAATCATCGATGCGCTGGGCTGGGTGAACACGTCATGGGCGATGATTATTCCGGGGTTGGCGGGCATGGGTAACATTTTTCTGGTTCGGCAATTTATGATGGGCGTTCCCAAGGATCTGGATGAATCGGCTCGTGTTGATGGTGCGGGAGATTTTAAAATCTATTACTCTATCATCTTGCCGCTTATGAAGCCGGTATTGATTGTGTGCGGGTTGTTTTCCTTCACAGGGTCCTGGAATGATTTTCTCTGGCCTGTCATCGTATATACGGATGTGGAGAAAATGCCGGTCACCGCAGGTCTATTGCTGCTGCAGGACATATACGGCAATTATCGCATGATCGGCCAATTAATGGGCTCTGCCATTCTAGCGATCATTCCGACGCTGCTGTTGTTCCTGTTTGCCCAGAAATACTTTGTGCAGTCTATTAACTTAAACGCCGGTATCAAGGGTTAGATAGAATACAAATAAAATAATAAGGTATAGGAGTCGTCACCATGTCTGAATTATATATAAAAAACCCCCTGATCGAGCAGCGGGCAGATCCATGGATCTATAAACATGTCGATGGTTATTATTATTTTACCGGTTCCGTCCCGCGATACGACCGCATTGTGCTACGGCGCTCGACAACGATACAAGGGCTCGCGGATTCACGAGAGGCGACGATCTGGCGCAAGCATGAATCAGGCCTGATGAGTGCCAACATATGGGCTCCTGAGCTGCATTACATCGACGGCAAATGGTATGTCTATTATGCAGCTGCCCATACTTCAGAAACAAGGGACGGGTTGTTTGATCATCGTATGTTTGTGCTGGAGAACGAGGCGGCAAACCCGCTGGATGGGGAATGGGTGGAGAAAGGCCAAGTGATTACCCGGTGGGAGTCGTTTGCCTTGGATGCAACAACGTTTGAGCATAGAGGAAACCGGTATTATGTGTGGGCTCAGAAGGATCCTGCTATTCCAGGCAACTCCAATCTGTACATTTCATTGATGGAAAACCCATGGACGCTGACAGGCGAGCAGGTCTGTATATCGATTCCCGAGTACGAATGGGAGAAGATCGGATATCTCGTAAACGAGGGGGCCGCTGTGCTTAAGCGCAACGGACGTATTTACATGACCTACTCGGCAAGCGCCACCGACCATAACTATGCGATGGGACTGCTGACGGCAGATGAGGACAGTGACCTGTTAAATCCTGACTCGTGGATGAAATCACCATCGCCTGTATTTGCTACATCGGAAGCTAACAGCCAATATGGGCCAGGGCATAACAGCTTCACCGTTTCCGAGGATGGCTCGCAGGACATCCTGGTCTACCATGCGAGAAGTTATAAGGAGATTGTGGGAGACCCCTTATACGATCCGAATCGACATACGCGGGTGCAGATTTTCCAGTGGACAGAGGATGGAATGCCGGATTTCGGGGTACCGAGAGCGGATAGTGATCTGGCATCCGGGTCATAACCTCTGCTCCTAAACCTGATTCTAATTCGTATAACAGGAGCAGCAGCTCCGTATATGCAGCAGCCAACCGACTGAGCGCCAGCTTGGTCGGTTTTTGCTTTTTGTGAAGATGGTTACAAAGATAAAATAGGAGAAAAGAAGGAGTCTGCGATGCGGATGGAGAAAAAGGGACAGATAACGATAGCTACTGGTTAAGATGAATACACCGAATTTTAAACGCGATAACTTTATTTCCTGGTAAGGAGGAATTATAAATGGCAAAGATTCTAGTATTGGGCGGAACCCGTTTTTTTGGCAGAAGGCTTGTTAACCGGCTGCTGGCTAACGGAGATGCCGTTACGATTTTGACGAGGGGACAACACCAGGATTCTTTTGGAGGTGCTGTACAGAGAGTTGCCGTGGATCGCAAAGATCCGGAAAGCCTGAAGCAAGCGGTGGGGAATCAGGACTTTGACATCGTGTACGATAATATATGTTATACTCCAGAAGAAGCGGGACAAGCTGCCGATATTTTTACGGGACGGGTTGGACAATACGTGCTGACCTCCACGCTATCGGTATATGATTTTGCAGATCACCCTGTGCGGGAAGAGGACTTCGATCCTTACAGATATCCTGTCATGATGAATGCAAGCCAGGATTACAGCTACAAGGAAGGCAAGCGTCAGGCTGAGGCGGTGTTGTTTAGCCGACATAACCTGAATGTCACCGCCGTTCGATTACCGATTGTCCTGGGACCGGATGATTATACAAGAAGACTGCTCTTCCATATTGAGCATGCTGCCAGCGGAGAAGCTATTGGGTTGCCCGATCCGGATGCGGAAATATCGTTTGTGCATGCTGAGGAGGCGGCCGAGTTTTTGGAGTGGGCAGGTCAGGTTCAGTTTGAAGGACCGGTTAATGCTTGTTCCGTCGGTACAATATCAGTCAGAGAAATCATGGGCTTGATTCAGCAGAAAATTGGAAGATCGGCACCGCTTCAGACATCGGCGGCACCTGAGCATATGTCTCCTTTCGGCATTCCGGGGGATTGGACGATGGATCATGCAAAAGCGGCTGCTGCCGGCTTTTCGTTTTGGGAGTTGAAGGAATGGATGCCAAAATTGATTGCTGAATTGTCTGCTGATCTGAAGGTTCGATAGTTCATTAATAGGAACGGATAGATCGTTCAAGTATGAGTGGAGTGAAATGCTCTGAGAGGGAGACAAGCATGAGTGACAAGATGGAAACCTGGAAGGCACGTATGCAAGAGGTGGAGTCGCAGGGAGGCTTATCTCCGGAAGCAGCAACGTTAATTCATGCCATGTATGAAGAACTTGAAGTTATAACGAAGCAAAACATGAATCTCCGCAAAACCGTTTTGAAGGCCACTTCCAAACAGACAAGAATGTCGAGCAAACTGAAGGATGCTTTGATGGAATAGCTGGTTCAAACAATCAAAAAAAACAAACACCGGGGATGGCTCTCCGGTGTTTGTTTCATATCGCTTGATTAACTTTTGGATGGCGTTCCTGATTTTGACGCCGGACGCTTCTTTTTGAATCTCGGGCCGACGTAATTCCGTTTGCGATCCCGGAACAGGATCCACCCGCCCAAGAAACTGATGCCGATGACAAACAGCGCAAGTCCGCCTAAAAACGGCAGCCAGCCGAAAGCGGGATTCGCCACGCTATCATCCCCATGAACGGAAATATATAGAAAAACCGCATCCTTCATCATTAAGAAACCCTTCATTGCCATGAAGCCCGGGATGACCAAAATCAAGATGGCAATAAAGCGGGAAATTAACATTTTCATAGGAGATTCCTTCCTGCGACTGATGTAAGTAACTAACGTTTATCATACCTTTTTCATATGATGATGTCTATTTCGATTATCGATTCGGATTTTGTAATCCGAAAAAAAGAGAGTACAATGATAGTGAAAACTGGACTTATTATGGAGGTGCCGTTTGTGGCTATAACTTGTGACGTAGCAATTCTTGGCGGGGGAACCGGTGGTTATGTAGCTGCCATTCGTGCTGCCCAGCATGGCAAAAATGTGGTCATCATTGAACAGGACAAACTGGGGGGAACCTGTCTTCACCGCGGTTGTATTCCCAGCAAAGCATTGCTTCGCAGTGCTGAACTGTATGCAGAAATGAAGGATAGCGAGAGTTACGGAATCGAGACGAACGGGATTCGGCTGTCATTTGGCAACGTGCAGAAGCGTAAAGACGGCATCGTGGATAAGCTGCATCAGGGCGTCCAATATTTAATGCGTAAAAATAAAATCACCGTCATACAAGGAAAAGGGAGAGTCATCGGTCCATCGATTTTCTCCCCGCGGAGCGGTGCTGTGGCGGTTGAGCTTCCGGATGGGGAGATGGAGACGGTGGTTCCCGCCCATCTGATCATTGCGACCGGATCGCGGCCGCGTCACTTACCGGGCCTTGAGCCGGACGGCATACATATACTGACAAGCGATCATGCACTTCAACTGGAGGAGCTTCCTTCATCCATCATGATCGTAGGGGGCGGCGTCATCGGCGTGGAATGGGCCTCCATGCTGAACGATTTTGGCGTGAAGGTGACGGTAGTAGAGGCCTCCGCTCATCTGCTGCCATCCGAAGATGAAGAAATCGGGCGAGCGCTTACGAAGATGCTTTCCGCCAGAGGCGTTGAGGTGATCACGAACATTAATCTTTTGACCGACAGCTGCGAAATCCAGGATCATAGCGTCTCCATTACGATCGAGCAAGGCGATGAGACAAGAAGGTTATCCGCGGACAAGCTGCTCCTCTCAGTCGGAAGAGTAGGCAATACCGAGAATATTGGCCTTGAGAATACCGATGTTCGGGTGGAGAACGGTGTAATAACGGTGAATGCGAATATGCAGACGACAGAGCCTCACATATATGCGATCGGAGATTGCATCGGGGGGCTTCAGCTTGCCCATGCGGCGAGTCACGAAGGCATTGCGGCCGTAAACCATCTGTCGGGCGAGAAGTCGGAGACTTTCCGCAGTGAATGGATTCCTCGCTGTGTATACACCCGTCATGAGGCGGCGAGCGTTGGTCTGACCGAGAAGCAGGCCAGAGAACGCGGGCATGAGATCAAGATTGGGAAATTCCCGTTTTCGGCGATTGGCAAATCACTGATCCATGGAACGAAGGAAGGGTTTGTTAAAGTCATTGCCGATCAGAAGACACAGGATATTCTGGGTGTGCATATGGTGGGTCCGCATGTAACGGAGCTGATTGGTCAAGCGGCATTAGCTCAAGTGCTGGATGCGACACCATGGGAAGTGGGGACGGCTGTCCATGCCCATCCGTCTTTGTCGGAAATTATAGGCGAAGCGATGCTTGCGGTGGATGGACGGGCTATCGGTTTGTAGAGATGAGTGTATTCTTTTGTGGAATCCCTCATTTCTTTTTGCGGAGAAAGGGATTATAATAACATTAAGCCAAGTCTTAGTACCAGGTTTTAATACTTGATCTAATATGCCCCCTTCTTAACGAAATGGGCAGGTCAAGCCTGATAGTCATGGCTCACATAAAGGAGGGATCTCCATGAAAGAACATGAAACGGTTACGGCGAACAACAATAGGCATGAGCAGCTTGGACTGACCGACGGACAAGTGCTAGACATGTACAAATATATGGTACTGGCGCGAAAGTTCGATGAGCGCAACCTGCTGCTGCAGCGTGCGGGCAAAATTAATTTTCACGTATCGGGTATCGGGCAGGAGGCATGCCAGGTTGCTGCTGCTTTTGCACTGGACCGGGAGAAGGATTATTTCTTACCATACTACCGTGACTACGGATTTGTAATGGCCGTTGGCATGACGCCTC
Organism: Paenibacillus sp. LBL; assembly: GCF_029893715.1. Taxonomy (NCBI): domain Bacteria; kingdom Bacillati; phylum Bacillota; class Bacilli; order Caryophanales; family Paenibacillaceae; genus Paenibacillus; species Paenibacillus sp. LBL. Next base: position 170,195 of record NZ_JARXYU010000004.1, read on the forward strand.
GGGAATTGATGCTGTCGGCATTTGCCAAGGCTGAAGATCCGAACAGCGGGGGACGCCAGATGCCAGGACACTTCGGCAGCAAGCGTCTGCGGATTGTGACAGGCTCAAGCCCGGTGACAACCCAGGTTCCGCATGCGGTCGGTATTGCGCTTGCCGCGAAGATGCAGAAGAAGGACTTTGTATCGTTTGTAACATTTGGTGAAGGATCAAGCAATCAGGGCGATTTTCATGAGGGCTGCAACTTTGCAGGTGTTCACAAGCTTCCTGTCATTATCATGTGTGAGAATAACCAATATGCCATCTCGGTGCCGCTTCATAAACAGATTAGCGGTAAGGTGAGCGATCGTGCTCTTGGGTATGGCTTCCCTGGTATTCGAGTAGACGGCAATGATGCGCTTGAAGTGTACGCCGCCGTGAAGGAAGCGCGGGAACGTGCGATTCGCGGGGAAGGACCTACGCTGATTGAATCCATGATGTACCGTTTGTCCCCTCATTCCACATCGGATAACGATCTGGCTTACCGGACAAAAGAAGAGGTTGAAGAGAACTGGAAAAAAGACGGCGTTGCCCGCTTTAAGACCTATTTAATCAACCTTGGGCTCTGGGACGAAACACGCGATCAGGATCTGGTCGCACAATTGAATCTGGAGATCAAAGAAGCGACGGAATCTGCAGACCTGGCTCCGTTTCCGAAGCCGGAAGATACGCTTCTTCACGTATATGCCGATGATGAAGGGGGCGCAGCAGAATGGCGGTAATGGAGTATATAGATGCAATTCGTCTGGCCATGAAGGAAGAGATGGAGCGTGACGAATCGGTATTCGTCCTTGGTGAGGACGTTGGCGTAAAAGGCGGCGTATTCACCACAACCAAAGGTTTAATGGACCAGTTCGGCGAAGCACGGGTGCTTGACACACCGCTGGCAGAATCCGCGATTGCCGGCGTGGCGATTGGTGCTGCGATGTATGGCATGAAGCCGATTGCCGAGATGCAATATTCCGACTTTATGTTCCCGGCTACCAATCAGATTATTAGCGAAGCGGCAAAAATCCGCTATCGTTCCAATAACGATTGGAGCTGCCCGGTTGTCATTCGTGCACCTATTGGCGGCGGGATATTCGGGGGATTGTATCATTCCCAATGTCCGGAATCCGTTTTCTTTGGAACACCGGGACTTAAGATTGTTGCCCCATTCTCAGCTTATGATGCCAAGGGACTGCTCAAAGCGGCTGTACGCGACCCGGACCCGGTGCTGTTCTTTGAGAATAAGAAGTGTTACAAACTAATAACCGGCGATGTTCCGGACGATGATTACGTTGTACCGATTGGCAAAGCAAATTTGCTGCGTGAAGGATCGGACATTACGGTAATCAGCTACAGCATGCCTCTGCATTTTGTTATGCAGGCTGCCGAGGAGCTTGAGAACGAAGAGGGCATCAGCGCCCATGTCCTGGATTTGCGTACCATTCAACCGCTTGACCGGGAAGCGATTATCGAAGCAGCCCGTACAACGGGCAAAGTGCTGATCGTGCATGAGGATAATAAGACCGGCGGCGTTGGAGGGGAAGTATCCGCTATTATTGCGGAGCATTGCCTCTACGATTTGGATGCCCCGATTATGCGTCTCTGTGGTCCGGATGTACCGGCCATGCCAATCAGTCCACCGATGGAGAAGTTCTTTATGCTTAACAAGGACAAAGTCAAAGAATCCATGCGTCAATTGGCGCTTTATTAAGAACAGGGAGTTGTGAGCATGTCTGAAAATCAGAAATTGACCGATGTTACGATGCCTCAGCTGGCGGAATCCCTTGTTTCCGCGACAATTGCCAAATGGCTGAAGAAGCCGGGGGATTCCATAGAGCAGTACGAACCGATCTGCGAAGTGATTACCGATAAGGTTAATGCGGAGATTCCATCTACGCTGGATGGCGTCATGGGAGAGATTCTTGCCCAGGAAGGTCAAACCGTTAATGTAGGTGAGGTTATTTGCCGGATATCGGTTGCTTCCGCTCAGGAGGCAGCGGTGTTGTCACATACGGCAGTCAACCGAAGTGCTTCCACAGCGGGTCAACCCCAAGAGGGTACTAATGAAGCGTATTCGATGCGCTCGCGTTATTCACCGGCGGTGCAGAGTCTGGCTGCAGAGCACCGGATTGACCTCTCGCAAGTACAGGGCTCCGGCATGGGTGGAAGAATAACGCGTAAGGATGTACTGGCTTATATCGAAAAAGGTGGAGCAGCCGCAAGTTATGCGGCCGAAGGAGCGGCCTTCAATCCATCGCAAGCCCCGAAAGAGACGGTACAGCATCGTTCGATGTCACCATTTGAAGGTCTGCAGCATCAGACGCCGTCGGAACCGTCGCCACCGCTCGGTACGGCTATCCCGAATGTGCGCCACTCCGGGCTGCATCTGACGGAATCGCCGAAGATTCCAACCATCGAAGTGGAAGGAATGGAGGGCGGAAGATCGGAATATTTTATTGACGTTACTCCAATGCGCAATGCAATCGCTAGAAATATGCGTCAAAGCGTGACGGAAATCCCGCACGCCTGGACCATGATTGAAGTAGATGTGACCAACATTGTGCTGCTTCGCAATCAGCTGAAGGACGAGTTTAAGCGCAAGGAAGGAGTTAATCTCACCTACCTGGCCTTCTTGCTCAAAGCCGTTGTGAACGCAATTAAAGATTATCCGATCATGAATTCCTTCTGGGCAGTGGATAAAATCGTGGTGAAGCGCGATATCAATCTATCACTGGCAGTCGGAACAGAGGATTCCGTGCTGACGCCGGTTATTCATCGTGCCGATCAGAAGAACATTGCCGGATTGGCAAGAGAGATCGAGGAGCTGGCACGCAAGACACGCGAGGGCAAGCTTAAGCTGGACGATATGCAGGGCGGGACGTTTACGGTAAACAATACGGGATCCTTCGGTTCGATTCTGTCGTATCCGATCATCAACTACCCGCAGGCGGCGATTCTGACCTTTGAATCCATCGTTAAAAAGCCGGTTGTCATCAATGACATGATTGCTGTTCGCTCGATGGCGAATCTGTGTCTGTCTCTGGATCATCGGATTTTGGATGGCGTCATCTGCGGAAGGTTCCTGCAGCGTGTTAAAGATAACCTCGAAGGTTATACCTTGGATACAAAGCTCTACTAAAAATTGCCGTTTTTTTCGTATGAAGTCAGTGGCATAAAGTTTTCATTAGGTTAGTCGGAACCCTATGAAAGAAGGCGTGAGCAGATGAATAAACCGTTAGACGTATCGTATACGCCAATTGTAGATTATGGTATGGCCTGGGAACTTCAGAAATTGCATGTTTCTGCCATTGATCAAGGGGAGCGTCACGAAAGTTTGATGCTCCTTCAGCATCCTCCAACCTATACGATGGGTTCACAGCGCCATCCGGAGCATTTGCTGCTTAGTAAAGAGGAGCTGGAGAAACAGGGAATCGGCCTGTTTGAAATTGATCGTGGCGGAGATATTACATATCATGGACCAGGGCAGCTGGTCGGATATCCGCTGCTGCTTCTGGATGGCGGGAAGAATTTGAATCTGCACGGATTTCTTCGCGATGTGGAACAGGTTATTATTGATTACCTGGCCTCCTATCATATTGAAGCAGGGCGCAAACCCGAATATACCGGGGTATGGGTAGGGGATTCGAAAATCTGCGCAATTGGCGTTAAGTTTAATAAATGTCGACAGCATCGCGGATTTGTGACGAGCCACGGGTTTGCGTTTAATATTAAATCCGGAATTGCCGACGCGGGCTTCTCAGGCATCATTCCATGCGGAATACAGGAATTTGGTGTAACTTCGCTGGAGGATTGTACGGGGCATACGTTTGAAGTAGAGGAAGTAGCCCGGGAGATCGTGCCTTACTTCACCCGGGTATTTCCATATGAGGCTCATTGGTTGTAAACGGGAGCTGTGAGTAGTGGCAAGGCCTTAACGAAGGAACAAAGGCTCAAGTACAATCAGAAGCGTTGATCCGATCATAGCAATCAGCATAAGATAGATAACAATTCGAAACCACTTTTTACGTTGCATGGTGTAACTCCTTTGAAATAGGTTTAATGATGAACAAGACTTGCATCTGCATCATCGATTTAAGAAATGGATATAAGGATATTGTATCGTATCTGCGAAAGAGAGGGAAGTCTAGTGATTTCAGAAGAACGTATCATTCGAGAGTTTATGGAATTAGTTCAGGTGGATAGCGAAACGAAACATGAAGAAGAGATCTCGAAAGTGCTTAAAGATAAATTTACCCGTCTTGGATTTGATGTCACCGAAGATGATGCAAAGGAAAAAACAGGTCACGGCGCGGGTAATTTGATTATTACCTGGAAAGCGGATCAGGCTGCTGAACAAACGCCTAAATTGCTCTTTACCTGCCACATGGATACCGTAACACCCGGTAAAGGCATCAAACCCGTACTTGGTGAAGACGGCTGGATTCGAAGCGACGGCACGACCATTCTCGGCGCGGACGACAAAGCGGGAATCGCAGCACTTCTGGAGGGTATTCGGGTAATCCAGGAAAATAACATTCCCCACGGACAAATCCAGTTTGTGATTACGGTAGGTGAGGAGTCGGGGCTGGTCGGAGCCCGTGCGCTCGATCCCGATTATTTGGACGCGGATATCGGGTTTGCCCTCGATTCCAATGGCGAATTGGGTTCGATTGCTGTTGCAGCGCCAACCCAGGCAAAAATCAAGATGATTATCAAAGGAAAATCTGCTCATGCAGGTGTCAATCCGGAGGATGGCATCAGTGCAATTCAAGTGGCTTCCAAAGCCATATCGAAAATGAAGCTGGGACGCATCGACAAGGAAACCACGGCGAACATCGGCAAGTTTCAGGGCGGGGGCGCAACGAATATCGTGTGCGACCATGTACAGATTGATGCGGAAGCGCGCAGCATCGTTCAGGAGAAAGTGGATAAACAAGTCAATGATATGCGTGAGGCGCTCGAAACCACGGTTCGCGAATACAACGCCAATTGCGAGTTCATCAGCGAAATCGTTTATCCAGCATTCAGTTTTAATGAACATGATGAGGTTGTTCAGCTGGCACAGCGTGCCATCCGTGGATTAGGTTTCCCAACCCGAACCTTCCAGTCCGGCGGTGGCAGTGATGCCAACATTTTCAATGGTCTTGGCATTCCAACCGTCAATTTGGCCATCGGATATCAAGAAATCCATACCACGCAGGAACGCATTCAAGCGGCTGATCTGGTAAAAGCTGCCCAGATTGTCGTAGGGATTATCCAAGAAACGGCTAAGGCTTAGTTGACAGGAATACAATAAAAGAGCCCGAGGCAGACGATGAAGTCCGCTTCGGGCTTTTATTGTGAATTTATCTATCAGTTCAAGAATGACATCGTCAACGAATTGCCTTCTATTCGTCTCTGTGCAGGCGACCAGGTAGTATGCCAGTTCGTGCTTTCTACAACATGCAGCGCGGCATGGATGCTGTCCATGTATTGCTCGATTTCCTTCCGCGCAGGTTCTGATGGATACTGCTCCTCCAGTCGTGAGGAGAGGGATATCAAGGCAGACTGTAAATAACAGGCAGCTTCGCCGAATCGCGTCTCGGTGTGTTCAGGATAAGACCGTCTTAGCTGCTCCAGCAAGGATGCGGCTTCATCGTATTTTCCTTGGTCATACAGACTCTCTGCCGCTATAAAACATACGTTCATACTATAGCTGCCATGTTCTTGGAGAGGGAGCGCTTCCAATTGATTTATTTTGGATACAGCGAGTCCCCTGTAACCTTCATAATAAAGAAAACAAATCAGTGCATAATCAGTGTGATCGCTGCAATCCGCAAGCAGCTCCTCGGCTACTGATACCATGCCAAGTGATATGGCGGTACGGGCTAACTCAAGCAATTCGGACATGATGATGAACCTGTCCGGAGCTCTACCTTCCCATTTCCACTCACAGAGCTGTCTGATTCTAGCCAAGTGATTCCTTTCGGCTGCTCTCGGGCAGGCCTGCTCTCCTTGGCTGTTCTTGGAGCCATGCAGATAACTGTCAATAAGCTCTATGGCCTCAGGCAGCTGATCGGTCATAATGAGACAGGACACGTATGGGATGCAGGTATCGGGATTCAAGTTCTCCTGATTGGCAAAACAGAGGGAAGCAAAAGGGTAAGCTCCGATGTAATACAACGACCTGCCAACCATTGCATGGGATGCGGGAAAGCGGTTCGTTTCAGCCAATAGCTGCTCATATATAACCTCATCGGTCGTCCCTTGCAGAAGCAGAAGGGCTGCCCAGTGATTGAGCGCCTCCTGAGCATATGTACCCGCGTGATGCAGGACGGTCTTAAAGGCCTCCTCAGATTTGTGGAAGGCGCGCATACGCATGCTTAATAACCCGTACTCAAGCCAGCTTAGGTCAATCTCTTTCCATCCGGAACGGGTATTGTCAGTTGGATCGGACTTCGCAGCTTCCTTGAAACTTTCCAGAGCCTTATCGAGATACCCGCGTCTTTTGTACCATTTTCCGCGTTCATAATCAGTTGATGGTGGATTTGTAATTGGTTCGGATTCAATAATAGGTAATTGTCGCATGTCGAAGCCTCCCAATGGTATAACACCCGTTTAGGTGAAAAGGTCATGGTCTATATTCGAAAAAAACAGAAAAAAGTCGAAAAATAGGTCTTAGAACCTAATTCTGTGTCCCGCTTTCGCGTTTATTTATTGTATTTTTTGAAATAATATCCATAACTCTCGTCTCTGAGCCCCATTGCTGCTGCCACTGCTTCAGCATAATCCGAATCTGCCAGGCCTGTCCTACCAAATGAATCGAATGGTCTCCTTTATAGCTTTTCATGGGTGCTACCTTCTTTCTGCGGAATTTTGATATAATACACCTTATGCAATAGCATGGTCAGACATGCCGTTTTTAAACAAAGGAGGTCATTTTATGAGCGATATCGGCAGTAAGAACCGGGAAGCTTCGGATAAATTGCTGGAAGAAACCACGTTGTCTTCTCAATCGATTTTTGAAGGGAAAATTATCTCGCTGCAGGTGGACACGGTGAAACTTCCGGATGGACAGACCGCTAGCCGTGAAGTTGTCCGGCATCCGGGTGCGGTCGCCGTGCTGGCATTAAAAGGCGACACAATGGTGGCTGTGAATCAGTACAGGCAGCCGCTGGGCCGCTGCGAGGTTGAAATACCTGCGGGCAAGCTGGAGCGTGGGGAGGATCCTCTGGAGGCTGCCAAGCGCGAACTTCAGGAAGAGACGGGGTATACCTGCGGTTCCATTCGGAAGCTTCATTCCTTTTACACGTCACCGGGCTTTGCGGATGAAATCATTCATTTGTATTTGGCGGAAGATCTCGTTAGCGGCGACATGAATCCGGATGAGGATGAATTTATAGAAATGATGGAAATTACGCTGGAAGAAGCTTATTCCCTCATTCAAGAAGAGAGAATCAGCGATGCGAAGACCATCCTGGCTGTGTATGCCTGGAATATGTACAAACTGACAGGGAAAATCTGATATGCTGTCATCTTTAGAACAGACAACGGACCGGCAGCTTCATTCTTTTTATGGTGATATGCATATTCACATCGGGCGCACGAGCAGCGGGCAAGCTGTGAAAATAAGCGCAAGCAACAATCTGACCTTTGAGAATATTGCCATCGAGGCATCGGAGCGAAAAGGTATCCAGATGATTGGCATCATCGATTGCCACTCTCCTTCGGTGCAGGAGGATATTATCCAGTGTCTCGACAGTGGAGCCATGCAAGAGATTGATGGCGGAGGGATAGCGTACCGGGATACGGTCATCCTGCTTGGCAGCGAGATCGAAATTCGTGAAAGCGGCCGTGGTGCAGCCCATGTGCTGGCCTATTTTCCAGATCTGGGTACGATGCAGGATTTCACCGTCTGGATGGCGAGATATATGAAAAATGTGCAGCTGAGCTCTCAGCGCATCTACGTTACTCCGCGTGAATTGCAGCAGGAGATTGTTGACCGCGGCGGTTTGCTGGTGCCTGCACATGTGTTTACGCCTCATAAGGGGCTGTATGGCAGCATGGCGGATCGTATGAGCGAGGTATTCGACCTGAACGGGATCGCCGGAATCGAGCTTGGGCTCAGTGCGGACTCCTCGATGGCAGGGCGGATAAGCGAGCTGGACGGTTATTCCTTTCTGACCAACTCCGATGCCCATTCGCTTGGTAAGATCGGCAGGGAGTATAACCGAATTGACATGGCTGAGCCTTCTTTTGCAGAATTCCGAATGGCACTCGGGGCCAAGGACGGGAGAAGAATCAGCGCAAACTACGGGCTTAATCCCCGACTGGGAAAATACCATCGGACCTATTGCAGCGGATGCGATAGCATTCTGGATGAGGGCAGTGATATAAAAGAAATGAAGTGCTGTCCATACTGCGGCAGCACCAAGTTGGTACAGGGGGTATTTGATCGGATTCTTCATGTCTCGGATCGTGAAGAACCCGTGATTCCCCTCAGCCGACCGGAGTATCACTATCAGGTTCCGCTAGAATTCATTCCCGGGCTTGGCAAATCCGCCATGTCGAAGCTGCTGCAAGCCTTTGGAACGGAAATGAATATCCTTCATCAGGCGACGGAGGCAGAGCTTGCGGCAGTTGCCGGCGATCAGCTGGCGGCAAGCATTGTCATGGCCCGAAACGGGACGCTGTCCCTGTCGGCAGGCGGGGGAGGCACTTACGGGAAAGTGCTTCGATAAATCCACGGGACTCTCTTTCATTCACCGAAAGTCATAGAAGAAGGACGAGTGTCATAGAGTAGAGTAGAGACGCAGAAAGGAGACTCTATTCTATGTCATCATTCCGCCAAGCCTTTAAGGATCAGACTACGCTCTATGTGTTTGTTGCCGTCCTGTTCTTAGTCGGCGTACTGTTTGGAGCGTTGATGGTCAATGCACTTTCACTGGAGCAGCAGCAGGAAATGGCCCGATATTTGAATCACTTTTTTGTTAACGTGCAGGACGGTGGAGAAGCCATGAGTCAATCTTCTTACTGGAGCATCGCAGCCCTTCATCTGAAATGGATCGGCTTGATATGGATTCTGGGATTGTCCGTCATCGGACTTCCTGGAATATTGATATTGGATTTCTTAAAGGGAGTTCTTATCGGGTTCACGGTCGGTTATTTGGTCGGGCAATATTCGTGGAAAGGACTGCTGTTTGCCCTGGTGTCGATTGCGCCGCAAAATTTGCTGATTATTCCGGTGCTCATGATGTGCAGTGTAGCAGCAATCACCTTCTCTCTATATATCATCAGAGACCGTTTTATTATGAATCGCGGCGGCAGCATGATGAAGCCATTTGCATCTTATGCTTTGTTGACGTTCTGCATGGTCCTGCTGACACTCGGAGTTGCATCCTTTGAAACCTGGGTTACCCCTGTTATGATGCGCTGGGTCACTCCAATGTTGCTTTAATCCGCGAATTTTTCCATATAGCAAAACCGTTTGACTTTGTTTGTCAAATCCCCCTATAATGAAGGAAGTGAACAATAACGTGCAGTGATTTCCAAGGGGGAGGGAAACGATGGAAGCGCGGATCGACAAAATTAAGCAGCAGCTACAATCCCAAGGATACAAATTAACGCCCCAACGGGAAGCCACGGTAAGCGTATTGTTGGAAAATGAAGACGACCACCTTAGCGCAGAGGATGTATTTATGCTCGTGAAAGAGAAGGCTCCGGAGATCGGTCTGGCAACCGTGTACCGTACCCTAGAGCTGCTCAGTGAGCTTCATGTTGTAGAGAAGATAAATTTTGGCGATGGTGTCGCCCGTTATGACTTGCGGACGGATACTTCGAAGCATCACCATCACCATTTGATATGTACTCAATGTGGAAGCATGGATGAGATACGCGAGGATTGGCTCGGTCCTTTGGAAGAGCGGTTGGAGCGAGAGTTCAACTTTACCGTTCATGACCATCGGCTTGATTTCCATGGCATATGCTACCGTTGCAAAGAGAAGGGCAAGAATGACCAGGACAAATCATAAATTTTATATCAATTAACCAAACAGCAGTGATGACGATCACGGCAAGCCCTCTACGGCGGTAAGCCGGGAGGGTTTTTTAGATAGCAATCCTATAATCATAAACATGCACGCATCTGTTTCGTTCACATAAGAGCATTCCATCTGTACCATTTACAAGTACGTCGTCAGACGTTTTTTTTATTCTTCAAAATATCAGATGCCTTTACCTTATTCCGTATAGGAAAATAAGGGTCATGTCGTCATAATCCTGCAGCTTGTATCATAGGCTTTACGTGATGCGATACCTGGAATACCAGCTTTCATATCGCGATGATGAAAGAGAGGCGCTGCATGTGATTATATCGATTCGGAAAATAGGCTCACTGATCCGTTTTATTTCGATGTTTGCCGTTCTGGCGATGTTTTTTTATTTTGTGCTGGGCTGGGTAAGCGACTGGCTGACCCCGATGGATCCTTACAGTGCACCTTCGGGCCAAGCTGTAAAGGCATTTCAGCCTGAAAGCACCATGGATTCCCGGTATTCGCCGGCGGAACGCCTGCGATTGTATTATTGGTACGGGGAATGACTGTGTTTTTTTAGGTGCACGGAATAGGAGATAAAGTGATCATGAAGCAATATCTGGACGAATATGTAACCTATTTGGAAGAAGTGAAGAGACTGTCCCGGAGCACGATTGAATCCTACCGGGCAGACCTTAACGGATTTATTGAATATGCAGCGGACAGGGAAGTGACCCATCCACAGGATGTGAACCGGACGGTGTTGGGATTGTATTTGGGAAGACTGAGGCAGCAGGGCAAGGCGGCATCGAGCCAGCTTCGCTGCACGGCTTCCCTGCGGTCCTTTTTTCAATATCTGGTGCGTCAATCAGTTATCGGACAAGACCCAACCCAGCTGCTGGATCGTCCCAAGCCGGAACGGAAGCCTCCACAGGCTTTAACCATTGAGCAGGTGGACAAGCTTCTGTCCGCCCCGGATTCCGACACGCCGCAGGGGGCAAGGGACAGGGCGATGCTGGAACTGCTCTATGCCTCAGGCATCAAGGTTTCGGAGCTGGTCTCACTCAGCATTCATGACCTGAATATGGAGATGCGATTTTTGCGCTGTGCCGTACCCGGGGGGAAGGAGCGTATTCTTCCGATCAGCCAGATTGCAGCCCAGAGTGTGGCTTATTATATGCGTGATATGCGGAGCCAGCTTATAAGAGATGCCGAGGAAGAGGCATTATTCCTGAATTCACTGGGTACCCGCTTGACACGGCAGGGATTTTGGAAAATTATTAAAAAGTACGGCAAGCTGGCCGAAATCGATGAGGAAATAACGCCGCATACCCTTCGCCATTCCTTTGCCATACATTTGCTGCAGAATGGTGCCGATTTACGCTCCGTTCAGGAAATGCTGGGTCACTCGGCATTATCCACCACGGGCATGTATCAATCCACCAAGAAGAGCATGAAGGAAGTTTATGATCATTACCACCCGAGATCTTAAGGACCGCAACATGTCCACTGATCTACAACTTATTTTCAGTTAGGAGAGGTATTAACATGAGTTCAGTTAATCAACAGAGCATTAAGGAAGCAGCAGCTTACATACGCGAACAGAATGGCGTTCAGCCCGAGGTTGGCCTGATTCTGGGTTCGGGACTCGGTGTCCTGGCCGAATTGATTCAGGATCCGGTTTCGATCCCATACACCGACATTCCGCATTTTCCGGTATCGACGGTAGAAGGTCATGAAGGGGAGCTGCTCCTGGGCACGATTCACAACCGACCTGTGGTCATGATGAAGGGCCGTTTCCACATGTATGAAGGTTATGGTCCGGAAGTGACGGCGTTCCCGGTACGGGTCATGAAAGAGCTGGGCGTGAAGAGTTTGCTCGTTACCAATGCGGCAGGCGGTATCAATACCTCCTTCGAGCCGGGCGACCTTATGCTGATCTCCGATCATTTGAACATGACGGGAACCAGTCCGTTAATCGGACCTAACGATCCTGAGCTTGGCGTACGGTTCCCGGATATGTCGCAGGCCTACAGCCGGAAGCTCCGTCAGTTGGCAAAAGAAGTAGCCGTGAGTCAGAGCGTTGTTCTTAGAGAAGGGGTTTATGCCGGCTTGCTTGGGCCAACCTATGAAACGCCGGCTGAAATTGTCATGCTGCGCACACTGGGCGCGGATGCGGTAGGCATGTCAACGGTATCTGAGGTGATTGTGGCCAGACATGCGGGGCTTGAGGTGCTGGGCATCTCCTGCATCAGCAACATGGCAGCAGGTATTCTGGATCAGCCGCTTTCCCATGATGAGGTTATGGAGACAGCAGAGAAGGTTCGCGAGAAATTCCTTGCGCTTGTGTTGGCCATTATCCCGAAAATGTAATATTTCCAAGTACAAGGCTGTACTCTAGTAGATGCGAATCTACCGGAGTACGGCCTTTTTGCTATGCTCCCGGAAGTATAGAGTCCTAACTTTTCCGTAAAATACTGGAATAATTTGTTTTCATCCTGACGACAATGAATAGCAGACCCGTATACTTGCGGGATGCCATTACGAATGTCAGGAGGGGACGGAAGTGAAAAAAGCGTTGATCGCTGGATTCCTTGTTCTATTTGTTGGGTTGTCCAGTACGGCTGTTCCAAGTTATGCAGAAGAAAATAGTAAAACCGGAGAAGGGTCATCTCAAGAGGAACTGGCGCCTAGTGCTCGTTCCGCCATATTGCTGGATGCGGATACCGGAACCATTATTTATGAGAAAAACAGCCATGATAAGCTGCCTCCGGCCAGCATCACCAAGATTATGACGATGCTGCTTACGATGGAGGCCATTGATGCGGGACGATTGCAGTGGACGGATAAGGTACGTACCAGTGAATATGCTGCCTCCATGGGCGGATCGCAGATTTTTCTTGAGCCTGGGGAAGAAATGACCGTTGATGAAATGCTGAAAGGCATTGCCATGGCATCAGGCAATGACGCTTCTGTTGCGATGGCGGAGAAGCTTGCCGGTTCCGAACAAGGTTTTGTCAAGATGATGAATGACAAAGCGGCTGAGCTGGGAATGAAAGATACGCATTTTGTGAATTGCAACGGACTTCCGGCAGAGAATCACTATACTTCAGCTCATGACATCGCGGTCATGAGCAGGGAATTGCTGAAATATGAGCAGATCACCAAATATACAGGCTCGTACCAGGATTATTTGCGAAAGGATTCGCAAAAGCCGTTCTGGCTGGTGAACACCAATAAGCTGGTTCGTTTCTACACAGGTGCAGACGGCCTGAAAACCGGATATACGTCAGAGGCTAAATTCTGTTTGTCCGCAACGGCCAAACGGGATGGACTGCGCGCAGTAGCCGTTGTTATGGGAGCTCCTGACACCAAGACGCGGAATAATGAAGTATCCCGTATGTTTGACTATGCGTTCGCTCAATACACGATGCATTCTATCTATAAGCCAGGCGAAGTATTGGGCATCGTGAAGGTTCAGAAAGGGAATGTGCCGGAACTGTCCATTCAAGCGGACAGAGACTACAGCGTGCTTGTGAAGAAGGGCGTAAAGGACCCGGATATCCGTCATGAAATTCAGATGGATCAGAATGTGAAGGCTCCTGTTTCCGCCGGACAAGTCATCGGCAAGCTCTTGGTCTATCAGGGGGACCGACTGGTGAAGGAGTTTGAGCTGACATCTCCGGTTGAGGTGAAGAAGGCAGGCTTCTGGAAGCTGTTCAAACGGACAACCGGCAAGTTGTTTCATGTAGATTAATGGGAGTTTTCTTCTAGTTTTGTCGTGATGCAGGAATGTCTTTTTCAAATGTAGAAATCTTTGTTCATGTCAGGGAGGAGAGTGAGCAAACATGAATCTGCAGGTTGAGATGGAGCATCACAGGCATATTCTGATCGTCCGTCTATCCGGGGAACTGGATCATCACACGGCCGATCATGTCCGGATGCAGCTGGAAGAAGCCATTCAGAGACGTCAAACAGAGCACTTGGTGCTGAGCTTAAAGGAATTGGACTTTATGGACAGCTCAGGTCTCGGGGTCATCCTGGGACGCTATAAATTCATCAAGCAAAAGGGTGGAAAGATGGCGGTATGCGATGTGAAGCCGCAAGTTTACCGCTTGCTTGAAATGTCGGGGCTGTTCAAAATCATGCCGATATATGAGAACGAGGGTACGGCACTCTCGGGTTTGGAGGTAGTGTCATGAGTGAAGGAAGAGCACAGCATAATTTTATGACTCTGCAGTTTGCCGCAAAGTCGGAAAACGAATCCTTTGCCCGTGTCGCCGTAGCTGCGTTCATTTCTCAGTTGGATCCCAACATGGATGAGCTCAGTGACCTGAAAACGGTGGTTTCCGAAGCGGTCACGAACAGCATCATCCATGGCTATGACAGCGATCCGGTGGGCGTTGTCAAGATTGAGGCTTCGATTGACGGGGATATGATCACGCTGCGCGTTGAGGATTCGGGTCGAGGCATTGAAGATTTGGAAATGGCCAAGCAGCCGCTTTATACATCCAAGCCGGAGCTGGAGCGATCCGGCATGGGATTCACGATCATGGAGAATTTCATGGACGAATTTGAAGTGGTCAGCGAACCAGGCAGCGGTACGTCGATCAAAATGAAAAAGAGGATCGAATCTAAGAAAGCTTTATATAATTAGGGGTTGGACAAATGGATGCCGATGTGAAGAAAACTTCGCAGACTTATTTGGACGACGCGGAGGTCAAACGACTCATTGCACTTAGCCAAAGCGGGGATAATGTCGCCCGGGATACGCTCGTCAACTGTAATATTCGTCTTGTCTGGTCTGTCGTTCAGCGGTTCATGAACCGGGGGTATGAGCCTGATGATCTATTTCAAATCGGCTGTATCGGTCTCCTGAAGTCAGTGGACAAGTTCGATCTCAGTTATGACGTAAAGTTCTCTACCTATGCCGTACCGATGATTATCGGAGAAATTCAGCGTTTCTTGAGAGACGACGGGACCCTGAAGGTCAGCCGGTCGCTCAAGGAAATGGCGAACAAAGTCAGGAAGAAGCGGGACGAGCTGTCCAAGCAGCTGGATCGTCTGCCTACGGTGAAAGAGGTTGCCGAAGAGTTAGGGGTAACACCAGAGGAAGTGGTGTTTGCCCAGGAGGCGAATAAACCGCCGACCTCGATTCATGAAACCGTATTTGAGAATGACGGAGATCCCATTACGCTGATGGATCAGATAGCCGATGAATCGCAGGAACGATGGTTCGACAAGCTGGCCTTGAACGAAGCGATAGGCGGCTTGACCGAGCGGGAGCGGCTCATTGTGTATCTGAGGTATTACCGGGATCAGACACAGTCGGAAGTTGCCAGCCGGCTG
This sequence comes from Paenibacillus sp. LBL, assembly GCF_029893715.1. Classification (NCBI taxonomy): domain Bacteria; kingdom Bacillati; phylum Bacillota; class Bacilli; order Caryophanales; family Paenibacillaceae; genus Paenibacillus; species Paenibacillus sp. LBL. Next base: position 185,578 of record NZ_JARXYU010000004.1, read on the forward strand.
GGGATATCCCAGGTACAGGTATCGCGGCTTGAGAAAAAAATATTGCAGAGCATTCGAAACGAGATTGCGCAGTAGCGCTTCCTTTTTTCTATATAAGCCTGCTCCATTCGGCGCCGCCCTTAGGGTGGCGCTTTTTTGCGTTTCCGAAGCTGTTTTTCAAGTGGCCGAAAAAAGAAAGTATGGTAAATCCGAGTAGAAACGAGGAGGATTTACCATACTAACGGTAATTTAGCAGTAAAGGAGTGTTTCGGATGAAGGTTAATCCCACTCCGACGGTGTTTCTGCAGCTCCGGAGCCGCATCCGGTTACCGAGAGATCAGACCGTCAAATTAGGTGATGTTGCCTTCATAGTCTGTGAACCCGAATGGGAGAGAAGGCTTAGAGACCTGCCGCTAACGCAGCCGAAGGATATCGATGGCAACCGGCTCGTCATGGATCTGATTCAAATCATACCGAAGATTCAGAAGGTGATTCCGGGCGCCCATATTGAAACGATGGGAAATCATCATACCCTCGTGGAGCTCGTAGGACCTGACAGCAAACGATCGAAACTCTGGTTTCCGCTAATCTGGCTGCTGTTGTTTTTCGGGTCCGCACTAACCATCATGAACTTTCATGCGGACGTCAATATGCTCGAGGTACAAATTCGAATCGTCGAAATGGTGACAGGGAAAAGAGACGAGCATCCATACTTGTTTCAAATTGCGTATTCCCTGGGTCTCGGTTTCGGGATGACGGTGTTCTTCAATCATTTGTTCAAGAAAAAATGGAATGAGGAGCCGACCCCGCTTGAGGTGGAGATGTATCTTTACCAGGAAAATTTGGACCAATTCGTGGTTGCCGAGGAATACCGGAAAATGAACACCGCGGCTAAACCACCGGGTGAAAAACCATGATCTTGTCCATTCTCCAGGCTATATTCACCTGTGTTCTCGGCGTAGCGGGAGGCATTGCAGTCGGCGGCGGAGTGATCGCGCTCATCATTGTGCTGGACATCATTCCCAGACTGTCTCAGCTGACCGGAACCTATAACCGGGTGCATTGGTATGAAGGTGCACTGATTATAGGGTCTTTCATTGGGACGGTGGCAGATTTCTGGCGATGGTCCGTTCCGCTGGGTCCGATCGTGAGTACCGTAATCGGGTTGATGTGCGGCATTTTTATCGGCATGCTGGCAGCCGCGCTGACGGAAGTTCTGAATGTGCTGCCAATCCTGGCCAAGCGGCTCCGGTTAAAGGGGTATCTGTTCGGACTTCTGATGGCCATGGTGGCAGGCAAGGTGGCGGGCTCCCTGTTCGACTGGTTCGTATTCAGCAAATGATAGTTTATGGCTAGGAGGTAGGTTATGGACGATAAAACAGCACATAATGACGGCAACGTTGATCTGGTTAAAGATATTCCGATTGTTCCCCCATCGGAGATTAAAAAGTTGAATGAAGAGGCGCTGAAGGAGAAGAGGGAAGCCGAAACCTCTGACAGCACCAAGGAATCGGTCATCTATTGGCAGCAGACGGACGATGTTCCCGCGAAGCTGAGCGATCTGAAAGAAACGCTTAAGGAAGTGATCGGCCTCGGAGTCTCGTTTGATGTGATATTCCGCGAAATGAATTTTGCTGGCAGAAATGCAGGGCTTCTCTTCTTGAACGGGTTCACCAACGATATGGTGGTGACGGAAATATTAACCCGATTGACGTACCTGAAGCCTGAGGACGTAAACAACCAGGCGCTGAACGAAATGATGAACCGATATATTCCTCATGTCCAGGTGGAACGGGATACGAGGCTCAGCAAGGTAATTGACGAGGTTCTCTCGGGCCTATGCGCCCTGTTCATCGAGGATGCCCATTCCGCCATCATCCTGGACACCCGGAAATATCCGGTTCGGGGACTTGAAGAGCCTGCGGTCGAACGTGTCGTTCGAGGCGCCCGGGACGGGTTTACGGAGACGCTTGTGACCAACGTGAATCTGGTCAGGAGACGGGTTCGTGATCCCGGACTGCACGTGGAGATCATCAAAGTGGGAAGGCGGACGAGAACGGACGTCAGTCTGGTCTTCATCGATGACATAGTCGACCGCACCCAAGTTGAGGCTATTCGCAATAAAATCGAGGAAGTGGATTTGGAAGGATTGCCCCTAGGCGATAAGCAGCTGGAGGAAGCGATTGTGAACAAGGGATGGCACCCCTATCCGCTTGTCAGGTATTCTGAACGGCCTGACGTAGTGTCCTCGCATCTCCTCGAAGGCCGGATCGTGGTCATGGTGGATACTTCTCCGAGTGTGATGATTATGCCGACCACGTTCCTCGATCTCTGTCAGCATGCCGAGGAGAACCGACAGACCCCATTTATGGGAACGTATCTCCGCTGGATACGCTTTATTGGTATATTTGCTTCCATGTTCCTGCTGCCGTTGTGGATGCTCTTGGTGATCCATCCGGAAATGAAGCCACCCGGACTGGATATCCTCGGACCGCAGAAGAATACGGAAATTCCGATTATTCTGCAGTTTCTGATCGTTGAGTTCGGTGTGGACCTGCTGCGGCTGGCTGCCGTTCATACGCCGACGCCGCTGGCCTCGGCGATGGGGTTGATCGCTGCCATTTTGGTTGGCGACATCGCGGTTAAAACCGGATTGTTTGTCAACGAGGTCGTTCTGTATATGGCGGTTGCGACCATCGGGATGTATGCGACCCCGAGTTACGAGCTGGGGCTTGCCAACCGGATGGTCAGGCTGATTCTGCTGATTGCCACGGCCTTGTTTGGAGTAAAGGGCTTTGTCATAGGGACCACACTTCTGATTCTGGTTCTGACCACCCACCGCTCCTATAACTCCTCTTACCTGTGGCCATTCATACCATTTAGTGCAAAAGCAATGGGCGAAATTTTATTCCGGAAACCGCTGCTGATGTCCAGAAGAAGGCCGGCTATCAATAAAACCCGTGACAACACAAAAATGGGCTCTGACATGAATCCGCGAGGAGAGCATTAACAATAACACAAATGTTGTGTTGAAAAATCCATTTTGCTTCGCTTACGTTGTCTGCTATACTGTGAACAATTATTCGGTTATCCTATTTTGAAACAATGGATCGGAGGAATTGTAAGCATGTTTTTACACGGTACAAGTAAGATCAACGATCAGGGGCATTTGGAAATCGGCGGGTGCGACACATCCGATTTGAAAGCTCAATATGGAACACCACTATATATTGTAGACGAGCAGTCGGTGCGCAACCGCTGTCGGGAATATATCGAGGCATTCAATGCTTCCGGGTTGAAATTCCAAGTCGCGTATGCAAGCAAGGCGTTTTGCGTCATGGCTATGTGCCGCTTGGCGGATGAGGAAGGCATGTCGCTTGACGTGGTTTCCGATGGCGAGCTGTACACAGCGCTGCAAGCAGGATTTCCTGCGGAACGGATTCATTTCCACGGGAACAATAAGACGCCGGAAGAGATTGAAATGGCGCTTGATGCACATATCGGCTGTTTTGTAGTGGATAACGTGATTGAACTGCACATGCTGCAGGCCATTGCAGCCGAGAAGAACCGCACCGTTAACATTCTGCTTCGCGTGACACCGGGTGTTGAGGCTCATACGCATGAGTATATCTCCACAGGTCAAACCGACTCCAAGTTTGGTTTTGATATCGGTAACGGCTCCGCATATGAAGCGGTAAAGCTTGCAGAAGCACAAGGGAACATTAACTTGATGGGCATTCATTCCCACATCGGCTCCCAGATTTTTGAGGTGGAAGGCTTCCAGATGGCCGTTCAGCGTGTTGCCGAGTTTGCTTCTTCTGTAAAAGAAGGCTTGGGCGTTGTGTTCAAGGTTGTAAATCTTGGCGGCGGGTTTGGTATCCGTTATGTGGATGGAGACACTCCGCTTCAAGTATCCCAGTATGTAAAAGCGATTACGGATGCGGTGAAAACTCACTTTGCTGGTCTGGGTTCCGAACTTCCTGAAATTTGGGTGGAGCCGGGCCGGAGCATCGTTGGCGATGCAGGCACCACGCTGTACACGGTGGGCACAAGCAAGGATATTCCAGGCGTACGCAAATATGTTGCCGTAGATGGCGGGATGACGGACAATCCTCGTCCGGCGTTGTATGAATCGAAATATGAAGCAGTGCTCGCCAACCGTGCTAACGATAAGGTTGAAGAAACCGTGTCCATCGCTGGCAAATGCTGTGAGAGCGGGGATATGCTCATCTGGGATCTGGATCTTCCGAAGGTAGAGACAGGTGATTTGCTGGCTGTATCCTGTACAGGTGCCTACAACTACTCTATGGCAAGCAACTACAACCGCATCCGCAAGCCGGCAGTCGTATTTGTGAAGGATGGCCAGAGCAATCTGGTCGTACGCCGCGAGTCGCTTGCAGACATCATCAGTAACGACATCGTGCCTGCGAATGTGGCAAAAGAAACCGTAACGAGCTAAATAATCACCTCAGTTAGATATGAAAAGCCATTCCATCAGAGGGCCCGCCAATGCCTCAGAGCTGCGGTCAGGGCTCTTTGGTGTGCCTGTTCAGCTCGACATGGCGGGTGCGCGAGGACAAGTTCATTTTGCTTCGAGGCTCAATTCATAGTAAACTATAAAATGCATTATGTAACAAAACTACTGAAGCGGTCTAATAACGGAAGGAGATACACCTATATGGCAAAAAAAGCGAAGATCACACTGGAAAACGGTAAAGAGGTATTGCTTGATCTGTTTGAGAACGAGGCGCCGAACACGGTAGCCAACTTTGAGAAATTGGCTAACTCCGGTTTTTATAACGGCCTTGTATTTCATCGCGTAATCCCTGGCTTTGTCGCTCAAGGCGGCTGTCCGCAAGGAACGGGTACCGGCGGTCCGGGTTATACCATCAACTGTGAGATTAACCCTAACAAACATGAGCGTGGAAGCTTGGCTATGGCGCATGCAGGCCGTAACACAGGCGGCAGCCAGTTCTATGTATGCTACGAGCCGCAGCCGCATCTGGACGGTCAGCATACTGTGTTTGGTAAAGTTGTGGAAGGCATGGAGTACGTGGATGCATTCAAGGGCCGCGACAAAATGGAAAAAGTAGAAGTATACGAAGCGTAATTGTTAGCTTCCGGATTGGACAGGCGCACCTTAGGGTGTGCCTGTTTTTATGATGATGGTAATTAGAAAATCGGGGATGCGGATTACGAAGGAAATAATCTGCGAAGCTCCTCCGGAACTGATCTGCTTTTGCGAGTATGGGGATCCATGGCTACACTGGTTACCTCTGCATCTGCACACAGTTCACCTTCCTTGTTGTGGATCTGCTGCAGCATGACATAACTCGTCCGTCCGACAGATTTCGGCTCGGTCGAGATGGTCAACCGATCGCCTTGACCGCACTCCTTGCGATAATTGATATTAATGTTGACGGTTACGGTTTGGACACCGAGTTGTTTTAGCACGTCATACCGGAGGTCCCCAGCCTCGTACCATTCTTCTCGGCCCCATTCGAGATACTCCAGGTATTTAGCATTGTTTACATGTCCATTGACGTCAATTTCCGTAGGTCGGACGATGATGTCCAGGGATGTTTTCATCGTTGTTTGCTCCTTTTTAACAGAGATCAATACCTCATGTTTATCCATCAATTATGTTCTCTCTTACGACAGGATACTCCTGCTCCCAGCGCATCATTTAAGAAAACAGCAGGTCATGGGAAATGGATATTAAAGTTATGTGCTTAAAAAAAGTTAGTGGTTTTTCCTTGCAATTTTCAAAAGGTGGTGATAAGATTCATCATAAGATAAAACAACTTCATAAGTTTAATCCTTCGGGGCAGGGTGAAATTCCCTACCGGCGGTGATGAATGCAGTGGGCTTAACGTAATGTTAGCCAATGACTGCATCTTAGTCCGTGACCCGGATACGTGTGTGAATGACACCGTATGCGGTGGACCTGGTGCAAATCCGGGACCGACAGTATAGTCTGGATGGGAGAAGGAGTGAAAGACACATTGGCGGCAGCAAGTGCAGTCGTGTCTATGCACAGATCGTGACATGCGTTATGTGCAGGTTTTCACATGCGAATCAAAGCAGGCTTTGGCGATTATTTGTTGTCGCTGTGTATGGCTTTGAGTTGTTTGTTGTAGGCAAAACCTGCGTTCATGACGGTTATTTACCTTGTCATCCTTTAACTTCCATCAAGCCCTGTTCCGGATTCTTCTGAATCTGAAGCAGGGCTTTTTTAGATATCAGAGAGTATGCCCCCTTTGAAACAGGGGCTTTTATGATATCGAAAGACCAATTACTGCTAACTGCAGTCTAACAATGTGGAATGTACATCGATCACTTTATTTTTTATGGAGGTTGTGAGAGGGGGCCCATGTGTACCATGGATATCGTCAACGATGAATTCTATATGTCACTTGCACTGGACCTGGCCGAACGTGCTCAAGGACAGACGGGTATCAACCCGGTTGTCGGCTGTGTCATTGTGAAGGATGGTGCGCTTGCAGGAGTGGGAACCCATCTGGAGCGTGGAACCCCGCACGCCGAGATTCATGCCTTGAACATGGCCGGAACCAAAGCGGCTGGCAGCACGGTGTATGTGACGCTGGAGCCTTGCAGCCACTACGGATCGACACCTCCTTGCAGCGAAAGGTTGATCGCCGAAGGGGTCAAGCGGGTGGTCGTGGCGTGTGAGGACCCGAATCCGCTCGTTGCGGGCAAAGGCATCCAGATGCTGCGGGCAGCCGGAATCGAGGTCGTGACAGGGATCTTGAGAGAACGTGCGCTTCGCTTATACGAAGCCTTCATTAAATTCATTACGACGGGTCAGCCGTTCGTCACGTTGAAGACAGCAAGCACGCTGGATGGCAAGATTGCATCGAAAACCGGTGATAGCAAGTGGATATCGAGCGAAGAATCCAGGGAGCTAGTTCACACACTTCGTCATCGTCATCAAGGCATTATGGTCGGGGTGTCCACGGTTATTGCGGACAATCCAAGCCTGACAACGAGACTGAGTGTTGGAGGGCTGCATCCGGTCAGGATCATTGTGGACTCCAGCCTGCGAATGCCGCTTGATAGTCATGTGGTATCGGACGGAACGGCACCCACCTGGATTTTGACAACGGAGCAGGCAGATGAAGGCAAGCGGACATTGCTGGAGGAGCGGGAAATTCAAGTGATCCCATGCGGGGAAGGTCCGCGCGTTGATCTGAAGGCGGCCATAGCGAAGCTCGGCCAGATGGGCATTTCCTCGATTCTGCTTGAAGGAGGCGGCACACTGAACGGCGCCATGCTGGAACAGAAGCTTGTGGATCGGCTTATTCAGTTTATTGCCCCAAAAATCATTGGAGGGTACGATGCTCCGGGGAATTTCATGTTTAGCGGTTATGAGCAAATGAACCAAGCCATCGTGCTGACAGGGCTTGAAAGTAAAAGACTGGGCGACAATATTTACATCACCGGCATTCCGGTCTGGATGTAAGACATCGGGAAGGAAGGAGGGAAGCCTGTGTTTACGGGATTGGTTGAGGAAATAGGTGAGATGAGGCGAATTGGCCGCAAAGGCGAAGCCATGCTGCTGAGCATTTCGGCCAGCCGGATCATGGAGGATTTGAAGCTGGGTGACAGCGTTTCGGTCAATGGCGTATGCTTGACTGCAACGACGATAGATCGAGGGATATTTACGGTTGACGTGATGCCGGAAACCTATAGAAATACCAACCTTAAGGAGCTTCAACCAGGTGGAAAGGTGAATCTTGAACGGGCAATGGCGGCCGGAGGCAGATTCGGGGGCCACATCGTCCAGGGACATGTGGATGGAGTCGGCGTGATTCGCAGCGTGCAGGCTGATCAGAATGCGGTGGTCTATGAGATTGCACCTTCGCAAGATGACTTGTTTAAATACATCATCCCCAAAGGCTCGGTTACACTGGATGGAATCAGCTTGACCGTTGTGAAAACAACGGATTCCTCCTTTACGGTTTCCATCATCCCCCACACGCTGGCCGAGACTGTGCTGGCCTATAAAAAAGCGGGCGATACGATTAATATCGAATGCGACATTCTTGGTAAATATGTGGACCACTTGCTGCATTACGGCTCGGAGGGTGCGGGCAGCAGACGTGGGCCGAACCCGGGAATCAGCAGGGATTACCTTGCCGAGCATGGATTTGCCTAGCTGATATTCATACAGGTATCTCCATGAGAAGAAGGAGGAGTAGCAATGGAAGAGCGCTTTTCATTTCATACCATCGAAGAGGCGTTATCAGATTTGAAGGAAGGCAAGGTTGTCATTGTAGTAGACGATGAAGACCGTGAGAATGAAGGGGACTTCATCGCACTTGCCGACAAGGCAACTCCGGAAGTCATTAATTTCATGATTACAGAAGGCCGGGGGCTGGTATGTCTGCCGATGACGCAGTCCCGGGCACAGGAGCTTGATCTTAAACCGATGGTTACCCAGAACACGGACTATCATGGAACGGCCTTTACGGTTTCTATTGATCATAAGCATACCACGACAGGCATCTCCGCTTATGAACGGTCCGTGACCGTTCGGGGCATCATGGATTCAAGCGCAACCGCGGCTGATTTTCGCAGACCGGGGCATATGTTTCCCCTTATAGCCAAAGACGGCGGAGTCCTTCGCCGGGCCGGCCATACAGAGGCTGCTGTAGATCTTGCCAGATTAAGCGGGTCCTATCCTGCCGGGGTCATCTGTGAGGTGATCAAGGAGGACGGTACAATGGCACGACTTCCGGATCTGGTGGAGATTGCCAAGAAACATGACTTGAAGCTGATCAGCATCAAGGATCTGATTCATTACCGCAATGAGAAGGAAAAGCTTGTCCAGCGAGAGGTATCTGTACGGATGCCTACCGATTTCGGCGTGTTCCAGGCTGTTGCCTATACCAACGATGTGGACAATAAAGAGCATATTGCCTTGGTGAAAGGGGAGATTGACGGCAGCGAGCCTGTCCTGGTGCGTGTGCATTCCGAGTGCCTGACAGGTGATGTGTTTCACTCCCATCGCTGTGACTGCGGTCCTCAATTCGAGGCGGCACTCCGTCAAATTGATGAGGCGGGAAGAGGCGTTCTTCTCTACATGCGTCAAGAAGGGCGTGGCATTGGCCTGATCAATAAGCTGAAAGCTTATAAACTGCAGGAAGAAGGTCTGGACACGGTTGACGCGAACCTAAAGCTTGGCTTTGCCGCCGATTTGCGGGATTACGGCATCGGAGCTCAGATTCTGAAGGATCTGGGCGTAAGGCAGATCCGCCTGCTGACAAACAATCCGCGCAAAATCAAAGGCTTGGAGGGCTATGGCTTGGAGGTCGTGGAACGCGTGCCGATCCAGATGCCGGAGAACGAGGATAACACCGGCTATCTTCATACGAAGCAAGCGAAGCTCGGTCATATGCTGAAATTCGATGATATCGAGCAGAACGAGAGCACCAACTAATCACCAACAAAATAATAGGTCAATCTGGTTTTTTGGTTGCTTCTTAGATAGACCGAGCGAAGAGGACGGAATGCTGCTGGAGAAGCGTTAGCGGTCGCCTTTAACTCCTGATTTCCACCTTGGAAAATAAATCCTGAAATCAGGAGTTAACAGCGATCGGAAGCAGCAGCCGTCAGCGCAGCGGGCTTCAAGGAGCAATTGTAAACACCAGTGAGACCTTATATAAACTCCAATCCGAAAGGAAGTCATCCCATTATGGCAACAATATTTGAAGGTAAATTAGTATCCGAAGGTCTGAAATACGGTATTGTCGTGGGTCGTTTCAATGAATTTATTACCAGCAAGCTGCTGAGCGGCGCACTCGACGCATTGAAGCGTCACGGAGCCCAGGAGAATGAAGTCGATGTGGCCTGGGTGCCGGGAGCGTTTGAAATCCCGCTCATTGCCCAGAAGATGGCAGAAAGCGGCAAATATGATGCCATTATCACCCTGGGAACCGTCATCCGCGGCTCCACTACCCATTATGATTATGTGTGCAACGAAGTGGCTAAGGGCGTATCGGCCATTAACCTGAAGACCGGCGTACCTACCATTTTCGGTGTGGTAACGACAGAGAATATCGAACAAGCCGTGGAGCGTGCGGGAACGAAAGCCGGTAACAAAGGCTGGGATTCAGCCATGGCGGCCATCGAAATGGCAAACTTGACGAAAAGCCTAAAATAGTGCTTATTTAATGTAGTGCTCTTTTTCAGAGCACTGCATTTTATTTTTTGGCGGGAGGATTCACCGTGACCGTATTATACAAGCTGGAAACGTTTGAAGGACCGCTCGATCTGCTGCTGCATTTGATTGATAAAGCGGAAATCGACATCCAGGATATCCCCGTCAGCGAGATTACCGAACAATACATGGCCTATTTGCACAATATGCAGGAGCTGGAGCTCGAAATTACAAGCGAATTTCTGGTAATGGCTGCAACGCTGCTGTCTATAAAGAGCAAGCTGCTGCTTCCGAAGCCCCCGGTTATCGAAATGGACGAGTTCGATTTTTATGATGAGGACGACATGGATCCGAGAGCGGAGCTTATACAGAAGCTGATCGAATATCGCAAATACAAAGGCATTGCCCGCCATCTTCATGAGAAGGAATGGGAGCGGAGTCTGATCTACTCCAAGGAAGCGGAAGACCTCACTCCTTTTATGCCTGAGGTGGAAGAGAACCCGGTGCTGGGGCTGCACATTTCAGATTTGATCAGTGCTTTTCAAAAAGCGTTAAACAAAGCAGTCAAACGTACATCGTATGCCCGTATTCAGCGGGATGAAATATCGGTAAAGGATCGGATTCGTCAAGTCATGGATGCCCTGGAGCAAGTGGGACCGGGAGGACGTGTGCTGTTCTCCAAGCTGCTTCACGAAGAGATGGAACGGCATGAAATCGTAGTGACTTTCCTGGCCATTTTGGAATTGATGAAAATGAAACAGATATTGTGCTATCAAGAGAAGTTGTTTGAAGATATTGTCATGGAGTGGAGAGGGGAAGAACGTGTTGATGGATTATCCGAAGCTGAAATCGATTATTGAGGGGCTTCTGTTCCTATCGGGGGAAGAGGGCTTGTCGGTAAGGCAAATTGCTGAGATCACCGAGCAGTCGGATGGCCTGGTTGGCGAAGCGCTTGAGGATATGAAGGAGGAGTGGGAGCGTCAGGAGCGCGGAATTCAGATTGTTCAAATCGCGGGAAGCTACAAAATGGCTACATTGTCTGAGCATGCGCCGTATTTTGAACGCCTGGCCTATTCGCCTTCACGGTCTTCACTGTCTCAAGCAGCGCTGGAAACACTCTCCATCGTTGCCTATCGGCAGCCGATTACGCGCGTAGAGATTGAAGATATTCGCGGCGTTAAGTCCGAGCGGGCAATTCACACCCTTGTCAGTAAAGGTTTGATCGAGGAAGTCGGGCGAGCGGAGGCGATTGGCAGACCCATTCTGTATGGTACAACCAAATCGTTCCTCGAATATTTCGGACTTGCCAATATCAAGGATTTGCCGGAGCCGTCGCAGTTTGAGGATACCGATAATCTGGAAGAGGAAACGCAGTTGCTGTTTGATAAGCTTGATGGTCGTCAGCTTACATTTGATGATGTGGAGGAAAGCTAGCCATTATTCAATATTATAAGCCTTAAGTAAGAGCTGATCCTGGGAGTGGTGAATTCACCGTCCGGGATTTTTTTTGATTGAAAGTACATGAAATCGGGAACCTGGGATAGTTTTCGCATCATTTTGAGGAGATTTTGCCATACTAAGCCAAGCGGATTACATTTTACTAAGTTCGTTTTGGGGGTTACTTTGTGAGGGTTTGGATTTTTCTGGCGGTCGGTCTGGTTGTCCTCCTCATCGTATTGCTGATCGTTGTGCTGAGTTCCAAGATAACGATTAAGCTGGATGTGGTTCTAAGAAAAGATGAATATAAAGCGTTAGCGGAACTTAAGATGATTTTCGGTTTGATTACGCGCAAATATGAAGTCCCCTTTCATCTGGCCAACGGTGGCATTGAATATAAGAAGGAGACCGTTCCCGGAGAACAGGGGATCCCGTTAGGTTCTAACAAGGAGAAGATTTCTTCAAGCAGAACCATTCGATACAGGGATTATGTGCGGGCATTATTATCGACGAAAGGTCTTAAAAAATGGGTTAAGCAGACGATGGCGGCGGTTCATCTCATGGATGTCCGATGGTCGACGCGGATTGCCTTGGAACATGCGGCAGATACGGCCGTTGCAACCGGGATGCTGCATGGGGTGAAGCATACGCTTCTTGGATGGATGTCCCACCGTTTAAACATGAAGGACATGCCTCAAATCGATGTAGTGCCGATATTTAATGGCCCGCCGCAAATTTCCACTGAACTATACTGTATAGCGAAAATCTCCTGCGGAAAAGCTATGTATGCTGGACTGGTACTTATAGTTCGCGTGTTAAAGGTGAAAGGAGGAGTTAGATCATGGCAGAACACCCTATTCAAGGCTTGATGCAAACGGCAATGGAGAACATCAAGGGAATGGTGGACGTAAATACGATCGTTGGCGACCCCGTTAATACACCTGACGGCAGCGTAATCTTGCCCATCAGTAAAGTGGCCTTTGGTTTTGCAGCTGGCGGCAGCGACTACAATGTTGAAGCCGGTGGCACACACCATCATTCCACAGACGGGACGCATAGCGACCATATTTCCCATCCTTTTGGCGGAGGCAGCGGCGGTGGCGTATCCATCAGACCGATTGCTTTTCTAGTCGTAGGAAAAGAAGGCGTGCACATCGTGCCGCTGGATAACCAGACCCATCTGTTCGAACGGATCATTGATTCAACCCCGTATTTGCTTGAGCAAATTCAGTCGATGTTTCAAACAGGCAACAGCACTGGCACAACACCACCGCCTGCGTACTGATTGGAGCAAGCATATCCCTTCCGTTCCTAACGGAAGGGATTTTTGCCGTTAAGATGATGCGTGCAGGAAAACCTCCTCTAAATAACGCCCCATGGCAACTGTATAAATCTGTCTGTAGACGTTTCTCTGATGAATTGGACATACCTTAAGCGAAGGCGACATATACTTGTACAAGATTTCTGAACACCGGAGGATAAGATGATGAAAATGAAATGGAAAAAAGGCAAGTCCTTGTTATCCATGTTAATCGCTGTATGCTGCTTGCTGGTTACGATTGCGCCCGTGGTGTATGCAGATCATGAGAAAGGGCCAGCGAACCATGCTCAGGCCGCAGCGCTGATCGATGTGACTTCCGGGAGGATGCTTTACAGCAAGAACGGTGATGAGCGCTTAAGAATCGCCAGCCTGACAAAGATTATGACAGCCATTGTGGCGATTGAACATGGCAAGCTGGACGATCGTGTCAAGATCTCCAAAAATGCTTTTGCCAAGGAAGGCTCCTCTATCTTTTTGAAGCTGGGCGAGGAGATGACCCTTGAGAATTTACTGTTCGGCCTCATGCTTCGTTCGGGTAACGATGCCGCTACAGCCATTGCCGAGTATGTCGGCGGTACAGAGGAAGGCTTTGTGATGCTGATGAACGAAAAGGCAGCCCAGCTTGGCATGACGAACTCGCATTTCATGAACCCGCATGGACTGGATCATGACGAGCATTACTCTTCGGCTAATGATATGGCCAAACTGACGGCTTACGCACTCAAGAACCCTGTTTTTAGCGAAATTGTCAAAACACCAACCAAAAAAGCGCCTAATCCAAACGAGTCATGGGACTACAAGTGGGACAATAAGAACAAAATGCTTCGTTTCTATGAAGGGGCCGACGGTGTTAAAACTGGCTACACCAAAAAAGCATTCCGCTGCCTGGTGAGCTCCGCCACCCGGAATGGCCAGCAGATTGCAGCCGTAACGCTGAACGATGGTAATGACTGGAACGACCATTCCAACATGCTGGATTACGGATTTGCCCATTTTCCTCTAAAGAAGGTTACCGAAAAGGGGCAGAAAATCCAGGGATACACCCTTGTCACGGGAAGTTCCTTCACCTATGCGTTTGCGCATGATGAGGAGAGTCGCCTGGTGAAGAGACTCGTTCTGCATAAAGCGACTGCGCCGGATGTTTCGTTCGGACTTCGCGGCCATATTGAACTGCTGCTGGATAACGTCAGCATCGGTAAAGTTCCTGTTTACGAAGAAGGAAGCAGGCTTCCTGAAACCCCGGACGTCATGCAGAAGTCCAGAAGCACATCCGGACCGCTGGGTTCGTTGTCATTATGGCAGTCGGCCGGAGAAGTGATCAGGCATCTGTTCAGGGCCAATCATAACTAGTCTTCGCTGAAGAGTTGTTTACACTCTCATGCAGCGAGGCATCGAACTGGGGGCGAAGAGATGATTAATTTGATTTGGATGGGGATGATACTGGTCGGGTTTGGTTTTGCGGCTATTAACGGGAACATTGACAGCGTCACAAAAGCCGCATTTGACGGAGCTCAAACAGGGGTGACAGTCTCCTTCGGTCTGATCAGCATACTGGTGTTCTGGCTTGGCATGATGCGGCTGGCAGAAGATTCGGGCCTGCTGAAAAAGGTTGCCAAGCTGCTGGGGCCAGTTGTTCGCTTTCTGTTCCCGGATGTGCCCAAGAATCATCCCGCGATGGGTTATATACTGTCAAATATGAGCGCTAATTTGTTCGGTCTGGGCAATGCGGCAACTCCGATGGGAATTAAAGCGATGCAAGAGCTTCAGAAGCTGAATCCGGACAAGGAGACGGCTTCTCCAGCAATGTGTACGCTGCTTGCATTAAATACAGCAAGCATTACGCTCATACCCACCACGCTGATCGCGATCAGGCTGAATTATGAATCGGCCAATCCTTCAGAGATTGTAGGCACCACGTTATTGGCTACAGCCGTTGCTACTGCGGCAGCAATTATGGCTGACAGGTGGTACCGCAGACGCACGATTCGTTGCCAGAAGGCGCCGGGAATCGGTACAAGCCTGGGCCCGGACGTAAAGGGGTGATGAACTTTGCTGTCTTGGATTAACCTCGTATCCGCATGGTCCATTCCCGTCATTATCGCCTTCATTCCTCTGTACGCTTATACACGTAAAGTTCCTGTATATGAATCGTTTGTGGATGGAGCCAAAGACGGTTTCTCCACGGCGATTGGGATCATTCCGCATTTGGTCGGCATGATGGTGGCAATCAGTGTTTTCCGATCTTCCGGCGCGCTGGAGTTTTTTGTGGGCTGGACGGGCCCTTTTCTTCATTCATTGGGAGTGCCAAGCGAGATACTGCCGCTAGGCATACTCCGTCCCCTGACAGGCACCGGTTCACTTGCCTACACCACGGAACTGATCAGGGCATACGGCCCGGATTCCATGATTGGCCGGATCGCTTCGACTATACAGGGGAGCACGGATACAACCTTGTATGTGCTGACCGTTTATTTTGGCGCAGTTGGTATTCGCAACGGACGTTATGCGCTGAAGGTGGGGCTGTTCTCCGATTTGGTTGGGTTTATTGCCGCAATCGCCGTTTGTTTGCTGGTTTTTGGTTAGCCCTATATCCTATGGAGTGTGCGATGGTATGATAAGGTATGCAACAAGACGGGACGTTTTTCGATGTAACAGGACGTATGCCTATACCCTTGGTTTCACGGTGTCATATACTGCTGCAATTACGAATTGTAGTGGGGGTGGCGCAAGTGGAATTCGAGGGTTTTGTTATTCATCATACCGTATGCGAGCAGGAGCCGCCGAATTGGGATTTCAAGATCCACCCGGATGGGTCGGTTTCTTCCTCGTCTGTGCTGATGCGGCGGGATCACATACACATCTGCCTGGAAGGAGACTTCAATCTCGGTTACGAGTCCATGAATTTGGATCAGAAAACCCAGCTTTTTACCGCCAGCAAAATCATTTTGGAGCTGTCCAGGCTTCATGATATTTCTCCGCTATACTTATTTCCACACTCCGACTCCTGCCCTGGAGCACATTTTCCATGGAACGCGCTTGTGATTTATCCTGTCGATGGTTATCATTAGGGATGAGGTGACCTAACGAACATGGAGAGATTACAGAAAATTATGGCACAGGCCGGAGTCGCTTCCCGCCGCAAGTGCGAGGAATTGATTCTTGAAGGCAAGGTGCAGGTGAACGGAGAGACCGTTACCGAACTCGGCACGAAGGCCGATCCAGCCCAGGATATGATCACGGTTTCTGGCAAACCGATCAAGCATGAGAAAAAGGTATATGTCATGCTGAATAAACCGAAGGGAGTCATTACGAGTGCTTCTGATCCCGAAGGTCGAAAAATTGTATCGGATTATCTGAAGGGCATAAAAGAGCGCGTCTATCCGATTGGACGATTGGATTACGATACAGAAGGACTTCTGCTGCTGACCAATGACGGCGAATTTGCCAATCTGCTCAGCCACCCCAAATATCACGTGCCAAAAACCTATTTGGCTACTGTGAAAGGGGTGCCTCATGGTACTGAGCTGGACAAGCTGCGCCAGGGGATTATGCTGGAGGACGGCATGACATCGCCAGCCGAAGTGGAATACAAGGATGTTGATCCTGATAATAAGCAATCCGTTATATCCATCACCATTCACGAAGGCCGTAACCGTCAGGTGAGAAGGATGTTTGAGGCCATTTCCCATCCGGTATTGCGCTTGAAACGGATCTCTTACGGGGATCTGCTCCTGCAAAATTTAAAACGTGGCTTGTACCGCCATCTAACAGCGGATGAAATCAACCAGCTCATGCAGATGGCCAAAGCCGCGAAGCCAGGCGGGAATCCGAAGAAAAAACGTTAAACCCGACACATAATATTCAAAATGGCGAGCGGCGTTTATGACAAATTTCGTTATAATTGTTCATAGGATGTTCACACCCGTAGTATACGATATGATGAATGTCATAGAAAGGAAGCTGCTGCTTTATGGGCAAATCGAAGAAAAGCGTACAGATTGTTATTCTGCTTGCCATCATCCTGGTCGGAGTGTACGCCGTTGCAACGGTTGTATTCGGCTCTGACGAGGTTCCCAAAGTTGGACAGAAGGCAGCGGATTTTGAACTTCTAGGCATGGATGGCAAAGTACATACCATGAGTGAATATGAAGGTAAAGCCAGGGTTATTAATTTCTGGGGCACCTACTGTCCGCCATGCGTGCGGGAAATGCCGGCTCTTCAAGCTCAGTGGGAGAAATGGAGCAGTCAGGGCGTTGAGATCATTGGCATAAATGTGGGAGAGAACAAGATGACCGTTGAGAATTTTGTGGCTCAGACGGGAGTTCAGTTCCCCATCTTGATGGACCCTAAGCGGGATGCAGTTGCCAGCTTTGGCGTCGGACCCATGCCAACAACCTTCTTTGTTTCCGCCTCCGGCAAGATAGACCATATTCGTATAGGCGAACTGGATTTGAACACCCTTGACAAACAAATTGAACAGTTGGTGAATGCGAAATGAGTCAAGGTTCCAAGCCTTTGATCCAAAACACAAAGTGTGATTGCGGACACCAGAATCCGACGGGGACGGTCCTTTGCGAGGCTTGCGGCAAGCCGTTGACCGAAGAAGCAGAGGCCCAGCCGGTTCTGGAAATGCGTTATGACGGGGTGGCCCGTCGATCACAAAAAGCAAATCCCGGTATTATTGATCGGGTATGGAATTTCTTTTCTTCGGTAAAGGTAGCCATTTATTTGATCTTGCTGACCCTGATTGGCTCCTCTTTGGGGACCATTTTTCCGCAAGAGAGCACATTCCTCAATATTGACCCCTCGGTTTATTACAAAGAGGAGTACGGGCAGCTGGGGCATATATACTACTTGCTCGGGCTGTCACATACATACACATCATGGTGGTTCGTGCTGCTGCTCGTCATGATCGGCGCATCGCTTGTCATCTGCAGTCTTGATCGTGTGCTGCCACTCTACAAGGCACTCAGCAGACAGCGTATCCCGAAGCATATGTCATTTCTTACCCGTCAGAAAGTTGTCTATCAAGGGCAGGTCGGGGAGGATGGAGCAGAGTGGGTCGAACGGGTGAAGCCGATAATCAAGAAGAAGGGCTACCGGGTTCGCACGGACGGCGGGACGCTTCTGGCAGAGAAGCAGCGGTTCAGTCGCTGGGGTCCTTATGTGCTTCATATCGGTCTCATTATATTCCTGCTTGCAGTTCTCGGACGGAATTTGCCCGGACTGCACATGGACGAGCACATGGCATTTCCCGAGGGGGAACCTGTGCACATCAAGAACACCAGTTATTATTTGTTGAATAATGGATTTAAGGTTGAATTCTACACGGAAGAGGATATGCCTGAAGAATTCAAAGGCAAGAACAAAGTGCTGCCAAAAGAATTCCAAACCCAGGCTGTTCTGTATATGTGTGAGGCCAATTGCGATGGACTGGATAAAGAGCCTCAACTCGTGGAATTGACACGCCATAACATTGAGGTTAATCATCCGCTCAATTACAAAGGGTTTAAAGCTTACCAATTCGATTATGACCTGACCCCGATTCTTCGTACGGTTTCGCCGGTGCTGGTTGATAGTAAGAGCGGTAAAGAATTTGGCAAGATTACATTGTCGATCAATGATCCCCAGAGGGAGTATCAGGCAGGGGAATATACGTTAACGCTTACACAATCCTTTACTGATTTTGGACTTGGCGATAACGGTAATCCGGTCAACCTGTCACCCAACCCGAATGCGCCTGCATTCTTATTTCTGATTAAGGGGCCTGATCTGCCGAAGGAAGGCATTCAATACTTCTACTTTCCCAAGCAGCTCGATAAGGAACGGTTCAATCAGGAAGCAATCAATGCACAGCTGGCGGGTGGGGAGTCGCTCGTATCGCTGGACGTGCTCAGCATGGATGATGTGGACTTTTCGGAATCTACGACGTATTTGAATATTCGTGTGGATAAAGCGATGCCATTCATATGGGTGGGTTGTTTTATCGGCATGATTGGATTGATTATGGGCTTTTATTTCACCCATCGCCGGATCTGGCTGCGTATTGATAACGAAACACTGACTCTCGGCGCACATACGAACAAAAACTGGTTTGGGCTTCGCAAGGAAATCTCCGCGATCCTCAAGCAAATGAATATCGAAGTCGATGAAAAGTCATTGGAGAATAACAGGGGGAGTAAGGATGAATCTAATTGAGTTTAGCGGCGACGCCTTTATTGTAGCCTTTACCTTATACTGCGCGGCATTCATCATGTATGCACTTGCCGTTATGGGACGCCGGTTCCGTAAACGGGATCCGGAAGCTCATTTGGCTAAGTGGGGCAAGATTGCATTTGTTACAGCAACGATCGGTTTAATCGGCCACTTGCTGTACTTCTTTACAAGATGGGCAGGCTCGGGGCATGTGCCTGTCAGCAACATGTATGAGTTTATGTCCTTCTTGTCGATGGCCATCATGATTGCTTTTCTAGTCCTTTATTTTATCTACAAAAAATCGCTGCTCGGATTGTTTGCATTGCCGCTGGCTATACTGATCATGGCTTATGCAGCCGTATTTCCGCAGCAGGTACAGCCGCTCATTCCTTCGCTTCAATCCTACTGGCTGGGGATTCACGTGACATTGGCGGCGCTGGGTGATGCGTTTTTTGCCGTAGGTTTTATAGCCGGATTGATGCACCTGCTTCGTACCGTTAACTTTAGCGGAACTGACAAGGGCTCGCGCAGGGAACAGCGCTGGCTTGAGCTCTGCATGTTTGCCATCGTGGTACTGATCGGATTTATTTTGTCGGTATACAGCTTCCGTGCGGGCGGATATCAGGCCGAGTTTAACCAGACATTGGTTGACCCGAAGACAGAAAATAGTACAATAGTAAAAGTGGAATATAACATGCCTCCACTTGTTGCACCGTATAAGAGTGAGACGGAGAGTATGCAATCCTTCCTGGGCATGAAATCTCCGCTCATGGAAGCTCCGTCATGGATGCACGGGGTGAATGCAGGACGTAAGCTGAATACAGTAATATGGTCGCTGCTCAGCGGTTTGATCCTGTACGGTCTGCTCCGTCTCATTCTGCGCAAGCCGCTGGCGAAGTTCATCCAGCCTGCGCTCGGCAGACTGGATCCGGATGATCTGGATGAGATCAGTTATCGCGCCATTGCGATTGGTTTCCCGGTATTTACGCTCGGCGGACTCATATTCGCCATGATCTGGGCGGAAATTGCCTGGGGCCGATTCTGGGGCTGGGATCCAAAGGAAGTATGGGCGCTTATCACCTGGCTCTTCTACAGCGTATATCTCCATCTGCGGCTGTCACGGGGCTGGCAGGGCAAACATTCCTCCTGGCTGTCCGTTATTGGCTTTATCGTTGTCATGTTCACGCTGGTGGGCGTTAACTTGATTATTGCGGGCCTGCACTCTTATGCCGGAACCGATTAATGGTTAACTTAATAGCAATGAATTAACAATCAGAAGGGCCCTTTCCTATTCAAGAGGGCCACTTCTGATTTTCCCTATAAACATGAAGGAGCTGCTGCCAATGTCAGAGCACGGAAATCGTATCCTTGTTGTAGATGATGAAGAACGGATTCGTCGATTGTTGAAGATGTATCTGGAGAAGGAAGGTTATGAAATCGAAGAGGCGGAGGATGGGGAGACCGCGCTTCGCAAAGCCAGCTCAGAAGATTATGGACTTGTTATTCTGGATGTCATGCTGCCCGGCATGGATGGCGTCGAGGTGTGCACGCGTCTTCGTCAGGTGAAGTCTACGCCGATCCTGATGCTGACTGCCAAGGGCGAGGAGATCAATCGCGTACAGGGCTTTGAAGTGGGGGCCGACGATTATGTCGTGAAGCCGTTCAGTCCGCGCGAGGTTATCTATCGTGTAAAAGCTATTTTACGCCGGTCTTCAGCGACTGCCTACCTGAGCAAGGAAACGAATCCAAGCAACAGCATCGTATTCCCGCATCTCGTCATAGAGCACGACGCTCACCGCGTGACGGCAGGAGGACACGAAATCAGCCTGACGCCGAAAGAATACGAACTTCTTCACTATTTGGCATCCTCGCCAGATAAAGTGTTTTCTCGTGAAGAACTGCTTAAGGATGTATGGAATTATGAGTTTTTCGGTGATCTTCGCACAGTGGATACCCATGTGAAGCGATTGCGCGAGAAGTTGAATAAGGTATCCTCCGATTCCGCAGCGATGATTACAACCGTGTGGGGAGTGGGCTACAAGCTGGAGGTACCGAAGTAACGTGAGTTTCTGGAGATCACTCGTCGGCAAGCTGTGGATTACGATAACCTGTTTGGTTGCGTGCGTACTGCTGACGCTCGGATTATTTTTGCTGCCGTATATCGACACCACGTTTGCGAATTCGGATGCCATCAAACGTTTATTTACTTATGTGGCGATCATTGGATTCTCGATGACCACCTTTTTTGGACTGTTTCTGTTAACCAAGATCACGCAGCCCATGCAGCAATTGATTGAGGCTGCCAATGATATTCGGAAAGGGAAATACGGAACACGATTGAATCTGGTAACCAGTGATGAGATCGGTGAATTGGCCAATACGTTTAACCATATGGCAGCCGAACTGGAGACAAATATTCGTAATTTGAACCATGAGAAGGAGCATCTGTCCAGCGTGCTGAGAAGTATGAGTGACGCGGTCATTACCTTTGACCATCATGGTCAAGTTATACTGGTGAACCCGCCCGGACAGGAAATCATGAAGACCTGGAAGGGACTGCAGTGGGATGATGAGCTGCAAGGGGGCGGCTGGGCCGCTGATGTAATGCCGAAGCCGCTGAGCGAGCTCTATTACAGCACCGTGAACGAAGGCAGGGACCAGAGTGCAGACCTGCATGTCAAGCAGGGGATATGGTCGGCCCATATGGCCCCGCTGTACGCGGACGATATGATCCGGGGCGCTGTTGTCGTGCTCAGGGATATTACCGAGCAGGTGACCCTGGAGAAGATGCGTACGGATTTCATTGCGAATGTGTCACATGAAATCCGGACACCGCTGTCGATGATGCAGGGTTACAGCGAAGCATTGCTTGACGGCATGGCGGCTTCACCGGAAGAGAGCAGGGAGCTTATCCAGGTCATCCATGAGGAATCTCTACGGATGGGGCGCTTGGTGAAGGATCTGCTTGATTTGACACGCATGGAAGCGGGACACGCGGAGTTGTCACTGAGGAAAATGGATGCCGGTGAATTGTGCGAGCGGGTATACCGGAAATTCGCCGTGCGTGCCAAGGAGCGGGAAATTGATCTTCAGTTGAATAAACTTCATCCGAATCTGATGCTTGAAGCAGCAGACGAAGATAAGCTGGAGCAGGTGCTTACGAATCTGCTGGATAATGCTTTCCGTCACACCCCTTCAGGCAAGCAAATCCAGATCACCGCAGACCGGATCACCCTTTTGGACGATGAAGCACTTCAGGTGAAAATCTGCGACCAGGGTGTCGGCATTCCGCCCGAAGATCTGCCCTTTGTTTTCGAACGGTTCTATAAGGCGGACAAAGCGCGTGTAAGAGGTGAAACGGTGGGTACCGGTATTGGTCTCGCCATTGTGAAAAACATCGTGACTGCGCATCACGGAACGATTAACGCAACGAGTGAGGTTGGCAAAGGCACCATATTTACGATGATCATTCCCACAAAAGCGGTAGAATCATAGGGAATGCCCGCACAAAAGAAAAAACACGCTCACATGGAGCGTGTTTTTTTGTTGAAATAAAGGGGTTAATCTTGTTCTACGTGGAACATCGACTAACCCGCGTTTATCTGGATCAGTTGTTTAGCCCAGTGCAATTTGTTGCGCGGTGTTCAGTTCTGCCAGCCCTGTGAGTTTGATCAGAACATCTTTAGGCACGTCCTTATCTACGGTCAGAAGCATGATAGCCTCGCCGCCGATGACTTTACGGCCCACCTGCATGGAGGCGATGTTGACATCGTTCTCGCCGAGCAGCGTCCCGACACGACCGATAATGCCCGGTTTATCGTTATGCGAGATCAGAATCAGATGACCTTCCGGCGAGATATCGACCGGGAATTTGTCAAGGCGGACAATCCGTTCCCCATAACCGAGAAGGAGTGTACCGGCTACAATCCGCTCCAGACCGTTTTGGGTTTTAAGCGTAACGGTAACCAGATTGGTAAAGTCTTTCGTTTTTGGTGTTTGAGATACAACGACATGCAGATCACGGCTTTTGGCCAGGTGCATGGAGTTTACAATGTTCACTTCGTTTCCGAGATGACGCTCAAGCACGCCTTTTACGATGTAGCGTGTCAACGCTTGGGTATCCACTTCAGCCAGCTCGCCCGCATAGTCGACATGAATCTCCTTCACAGCGTGCGCGGTAATTTGCGCGGCTACACTGCCGAGTTTCTCACCGAGGGAGAAGTATGGCTGGAGTTTGTTCATGACGCTTGCTGCTACAAGCGGGAAGTTGACGGCATTCTTAAACGGCTCATTGCGCAAAATATGCAGCACCTGCTCCGATACATCGATGGCTACGTTCTCTTGAGCCTCAATCGTAGATGCACCCAAATGCGGAGTCACGATCACCTTTGGATGGGTCAGGAACGGATGGTCGCTTTCCGGCGGTTCATGCTCGAATACGTCAAAAGCAGCTCCAGCTACAATGCCTTCATCAATGGCTTCGACCAGTGCGCGCTCGTCGATAATACCGCCGCGTGCACAGTTCACGATACGCATGCCGCGTTTCATCACTTCAAACTGCGGTCTTGCGATCATGTGGCGGGTCTCAGGAGTAAGCGGAGTATGGACCGTAATGAAATCCGCATTGCGGATAATGTTATCCACCGAGGAGAGACTCACGCCGAGTTTGTCTGCACGCTCCTCCGTTAAGAACGGATCAAAGGCAAGTATGTTCATGCCGAATGCCTTGGCGCGTTTGGCAACCTCGCTGCCGATTCGTCCCATTCCCATAACGCCAAGCGTTTTATTGCGCAGCTCGACGCCGAGGAAGGATTTGCGATCCCAGGATCCGCCTATAGTTTTTGCATAGGCTTGCGGGATATGGCGGGCAAGGGCAATCATCATAGCAAAGGTATGCTCGGCCGTTGTAATCGTATTGCCATCCGGAGCGTTAATGACAACGATACCGCGCTTCGTAGCGGCTTCCAGGTCAATATTGTCAACACCGACACCAGCCCGGCCAACCACCTTGAGGTTTGTTCCTGCATTCATAATGCGTTCTGTTACACGTGTCTGACTCCGTACGAGGAGTCCGTCGTATTCACCGATAATGGC
Source organism: Paenibacillus sp. LBL (assembly GCF_029893715.1). Lineage (NCBI taxonomy): Bacteria > Bacillati > Bacillota > Bacilli > Caryophanales > Paenibacillaceae > Paenibacillus > Paenibacillus sp. LBL. The sequence goes on from NZ_JARXYU010000004.1 coordinate 209,787, forward strand.
AGTGAGCTCATCTTCACTGAGCCCGGTTTTTTTGTCTACCTGCACATCGGCAGCATCCATCAACTGCTGAATCCCCAAATCACTGATCGGATCCGATACCAATACTTTAAACATGGTTTCTCTTCCTCCTTAAAATCCTCTATAAATGCGGTACTGCAATATTGAATAAGGATTACGCTTGGCGCGCATTCCGTTATACACGCTCAAAGATTGCCTAGTAAAGCCAGAAGAATTCTATACAGGTTTGACGCGGTGTCGTGACAAAGAATCAGGAACATAAAAAACTCTCAATCCGCATACTACTTCCGTAGTAAGGGACGAGAGTTATTCGTGGTGCCACCCTTATTCGCTGCTGTCTTGCTGCAGCCTCAAGCGGTCTGTTCAGACCATGATTGGTAACGGATATCATCCGATTTACGCCTACTTCAATGTTCAGCGAAATATCTCAGGAACGCTCAAGAATACTTTACCGCCACCGATTTCCACCAACCATCGGCTCTCTGAGGACGTTGCAGCTTCTTTTTTCCATCATCGGTTTTCACAGATTAATTTTTTCATAATGTATCATGGCTCTAACATTGTGTCAATAGGTGTTTATTCCGTCCTTAGAGCGAAGAAACAGGGGATAGCCTTGAATACCATGCCGGTAATTTGCTATGATGCTTATGCCCGCCTATGATGGAATCAATCTTATATCACTGAGGTTGTACACGAAGATTATCCTAAAATATCAAGATGAAAGACAGGCCCATCTTCTATGAAAAAATTTAAAATACGCGTAAAAAGAATCGAAGCCCATCAACTGAATGACCGACTGCTGCTTATCAATCTGTATCTTACCCAAGCCTTAACCCTCATTGTGGGTTTGATCTGGATCTTGTTTCAAAAGAGGAATCCGTTTGAGCTGTTTGTCATTCCGAAAGAAGTCGAGTTTGTATATTGGGGTCTTGGTCTTGCTGCAGCTATGCTGATTGTGGATTTTGTGTTGTCCCGTTTTGTATCTGAAGATAGTATGGATGACGGCGGAATCAATGAAATGTTGTTTCGGAACAGGCCGGTATGGCATATTTTGGTGATTGCCCTGATCGTATCTGTATGTGAGGAACTTCTGTTTCGTGGAGCGGTACAGCATGCATTTGGACCCTACTGGACCAGCATTTTGTTCGCGCTTATACATGTCAGATATCTAAAGCATTGGCTTCCTACAGGATGGGTTTTCTTGAGCAGTTATGGCCTGGGGTACGTCTATATTCATACAGGTACTCTGTGGGCGCCTATACTGTGCCATTTTCTGATTGATTTCATCTCAGGGATGCTGATTCGATTTCGGAGGAAAGAGGAAAATGAACGAGCTTAGCAGAATGGAACGACATCGGAGCCGCAATAAAGGCCGGAAGAACAAGACACCCGCTGCTTCGGAACAAGGAACTGCATCAAAGTCACAACGTGCAGAAGATACATTAAATCGCTCTAAATCATCGGTACATAAAGAACCGGTGGAGCAGAAACTTCAGGACGACAGTCCGACTGAAGGACTGAGCCGGTCCAGATCGACAAGGTCACGCTCAGGTCAATCCGGGGAAGAGGTATCGGCGCCTAAACGAACGAATACGTATTCCTCCTATCGTGTCAGAATGAGCAAATGGTTTGTGAACTCATTGATTGTCATATTCATATTATTAATGGTAGGACTGTTGTGGTGGGGACTGATCGGCGCGCCTCCATTAAGCGAATTATTAAAGGAGTTATTATGAGTGTGTTGATGTGGTTAGCCGGTGCTGCGGCTGTTGGTGCAGGCACAATCGGCTGGATGAGGTCCGAAGCCGGAGGATATCGCATACGTGAAGAGGAAGTTGTATCCGACCGTATTCCTCAGTCTTTTGACGGGTATCGAATATTGTTCATAACCGATATACATCGCAGAGTTTTGTCAGAACAGAAGCTGACCTCCAATCTCTTGCCAGTGGATTGCGTTTTTCTTGGAGGAGATATTACGGAAAAAGGGGTATCCTTTCAGCGGATGAGGCATAACATGTCGGTCCTGCTCCGTATAGCCCCCGTATATGCGGTCCTGGGTAATCATGATCTATATGCAGGCAAGGATGCGGTTCGTCAGGTTCTGCGCGAGACAGGGGTTGCCTTGTTGAGTGATAAGACAATTACACTGAAGAAGAATGAAGAGAGTATAACGCTGAGCGGAATTCGGCAGCCAGCAAGCAAAAAGCATCCGTATACGCAATTTCGCGGCAATCCAAAAGAAGATTCATACCACATCATCCTTGTCCATGATCCGATCTGGGTGAAGGACAGGGAGGAAACGAACGGTGATCTCCTGCTGGCAGGACATACGCATGGGGGACAGATCGTGCTTCCTTTTGCCGGTGCCGTACGGCTGGAGCGCTTCTATAAGAAGTTTAAATCAGGTTGGTATTCACTGCCGAGAAAAGTTGGCGACAGCCTTCACACTTCCCGAATGTTGATCAGCCGCGGATTTGGCACCTCGCACATCCCGCTGCGCTTGAAGTGTCCGGCCGAATATCATGTCATTACATTGCGCAAAAAACCTTAATTCCAACTCGTCAAAGTGATGACGGCGGAATTAAGGCTTTTTTGTATTGAGGGTTATCTTATTTTCGGTTCGATCAATCCAGGATCCACAAATCCATAACCTTTAGACTCGAGCTTGGTGAGCAGGCTGTCAAGTGCTTCGACGGTCCAGGGAAGCTCATGCATCAAGATGTTGCTGCCGGGATGAAGCTGCTCCAGTACATTGTTAACCACAGCATCGGGTTTGTTTTTGTTTTTGCTTTCCCAATCCAGCGAGCCGTTGGACCAAGTCATGAATAACAAATCATGATCCTTGGCAATGTCCTTGACGGTATCCCCGCCAGAGCCGAAAGGAGGTCGGAAGAACTTCGGTTCCGTACCAATCGTTTCCTTTACGATTTTCTGTACATTCCCAATTTGTTCCTCTACGTTCTGTTTGCTCTCTTTTTTCAGATCGATATGATCCCAGGAATGATTCCCAATCACTTGACCGCGGTCGTGGATAAGTTTCAGCAATTCGGGATTTTCTTTCACTCGATATCCGTTAACGAAGAAGATGGCCTTGGCTTCATGTTTGTCGAGAGTGTCAATTAATTGGTTAATCATGTCCTCATCCTTGGGGCCGTCGTCAAACGTGAGCAGCACCACCTTGTCTGGCACAGAATCGTCATTCGGTACAATCCGGTACACTTTATTCATGTGATATTGCGGTTTGGCGGAAGCCACTGCATCCGGCTTTTTATCCGGTTCATCCGTCGGCGGTTCTTGAGATCCATTCGCACTCAATTCCGGATCAGGCTTGTCCGTTTCGTTTACAGCGTCGGTACTCCCGCTTGGAGGGGGCACCTGCCCGGTTTCATTTTGCTGTGTTGTCGGCACATTACCGCCTTCCGCAGCCGCGTCTTGCTTCTGAGCAGCGCCGTTGTTGCCGCACGCACTGAGCATAAGACAGCAGGCCAGCAGAAGGACTGTTCGTGTTCTAACCATGATTCCATCTCACTTTCCTGTATTTATGTAGCATGAGTTCCTGGCGGTGCGAGAACAATAATCTCGAGTTTAACATAGAAGGAGGTATCATTTGTGAAGACTTCGTCATTTCTATATGGTGTCATTATCGGTGCCGTTGCATGCCGGATGATTTCCCGTAAAAACATGGGTTTCTCTTCCATGATGAAAGATGTGAACCTGGGCCGCTTTGCGGATACCGCGATGAGTAAAATTCAAGGCACAAAAAGCCATAACTACGGCTCAAGCCATGAAAGCGTGTCTCCCAGTTCAGGCCGTAACGGCTCCACTCATTCCGACAGAACTTCTGGTGGACAGACATCGACCCATTCGAAAGCTGCCAACCTGAAGCAAGTAAAGGACTTTATCCGCAACAATCCAGACGTGAAGAACGAAGTCGAACAGATTCTCAAAGAGACTCACACCGTCATACCGGGTTTGTAAACGACACGCACCTTTTTGAATCATTCTCGGGGAGTGGACTTCACATCCCTGTGAATGATTCTTTTTTCTTCAGCTACATATTTACGTGCATTTGTGGGTATTAAATGATAAAATCAATTATATAAAACCATTTTTATCACGTCATAATCCAGACATCATAATTTGTTATAAACTTTTGTTTACGTAAGGAGGATCCTGTCATGAAAATAGAGCGTTTGAGTCAAGATAAGATACGGATTTTCCTCACGTTTGACGATCTGAGTGAGCGTGGGATCCAGAAGGAAGAGATGTGGCAGGAAATACCGAAAGTTTATGACCTGTTTACGGAGATGATGGATCAGGCCTACAGTGAACTCGGGTTTGATGCCACCGGACCTCTTGCCGTTGAGGTGTTTGCACTGCCTGCCCAGGGCATGGTGGTTATTGTGACGAGAGGGAAATACGATCACCATTTTAGCAGCTTGTCCGAAGAAGATATGCCGGACGAGATTTATGAAATGGAAGTAACGCTGGATCAAAGTGATACCATCGTCTATGTTTTTCAAGATTTTGAAGTGCTCATTGAAGCATCGCATATGTTGAAGGAACTTGTAGACGGAGCAGGTAAGCTCTATCACTATATGGATAAATGGTTTTTGTATTTCGATCCTGAGGAACTGAACAGCGAGAAGCTGCCGGCGGTCATTGCCATGCTGGCTGAATTCGGCGAATCCTCCTCAGTAACGGAAGCTGTGCTGGAGGAATACGGGAAGAAAGTGATGCCTCAGCAAGCAGTTGAGGTAATCTGTACACACTTCCAGCGTCAGCGTTAATCAATGTGGGCGTGCGTGCCGGACTTCAGGCCCGCAACTAACGGAAGGGGAATTTTTTAGTGCTGGTGTTCTCGGTAATTGCGTCAGCTTTGGCGCCGGGACTCGCATTGCTCACGTATTTTTACCTGAAAGATAGGTATGATCAAGAACCCCTGCATATGGTGATCAAGGTGTTTATGCTTGGGGTTCTGATCGTTTTCCCGATTATGATTTTGCAGCGGGGAATGATACTATGGCTTGGCGATCATCCGGTAGTCAACTCACTGTTCGTTTCAGCGGGCGTTGAGGAGTTTCTGAAATGGTTTATGATGTACCATATTATTTTCAAACACAAGGAATTTGACGAGCCTTATGATGGTATCCTTTATGCAGCGGCTATATCGCTGGGTTTCGCTACTGTAGAGAACTTGCTTTACGCGTGGTACAGTCAGGCTGCTTTTGGTCCCATGTTCTTGCGGGCACTGCTACCCGTTTCGGGGCACGCGATGTTCGGTGTCATCATGGGTTACTACATGGGGCATGCGAGATTCACGGAAGGAAAGCGGAGAAGATTTTTCCTAGCTTTGTCCCTCCTCCTGCCTTGGATGTGGCACGGTCTGTACGACCTGATTCTGAATCTGCTGGCCCATTCATGGATATGGTTCATCGTGCCGCTGATGGTGCTGTTATGGTATGGCGGCATGGGTAAAATCTCAAGGGCTAACAACCGTTCTCCTTTTCGTTTCATAAAACGGGAGGAAGAGGTTAACACGTAATAAATAAGGGCACACTTCATTCTATAGGCCTTGGCTGTCAGCCAAGGAAATATAGAGTGGGAGGTGTCTTTTTTTTGCGTATAAAAGTGAAAATCCTTTGCAAAGATTGTGGTGAGCGCTTTATTCTGCGCGGGAAGAAGGAAGATGGCCGGATCGAAACCGGGTTTAAGCAGTGCCTGTGCAACAACCGGGATCACTTCGATATTGAGGAAGATTTCTAAATGATGAAGTAATTATACAGATATGCATAAGACTTCTTCCTTCTAGTCAAACTAACCTCAGTGAGTAGAAGAAAGGAGACTATCGCATCATGTACAAACGATTAAGTGCTATTCTGTTTCCTGTGGCCACAATTTTATTGATCGGGGCTCTGGTATGGGGATATCAAGAGAATAAAGAGAAAAACGCAATATTGATTAACGCCGAGAACCAATACCAACGGGCATTCCACGACTTGTCCTACAATATGGACAGGATCCATTCCGAGCTCGGCAACACACTTGCGGTCAGTTCTACTTCCCAGGGGATGCACCGGAAGGGCTTGATGAATGTATGGCGTCTGACCAGCGAGGCACAGAATGAGATCAGCCAGCTGCCGCTTACGCTGCTGCCATTCAACAAGACCGAAGAATTCTTATCCCGGATATCGAATTTTGCCTATAAAACAGGTGTCCGAGATTTCACCAAGGAACCGCTAAGTGACAATGAGGTTAAAACGCTGAAATCCCTATATGCCAACTCCGGCGAAATTACGAAGGATTTGCAGCATGTGCAGAACAAAGTCATCACCAACAGCTTGCGCTGGATGGATGTAGAAACAGCACTTGCCACGAACAAGGTAGGAGATAACTCCATTATCGATGGTTTCAAAACGGTAGACAAAAAAGTCGAGTCTTACCCTGAGCTGGACTGGGGTCCGTCGGTCAGCAGCATTTATGACAGACGCTCTGTCAAGCAGTTGGCAGGCATGCCGATTTCGGAAGAGGATGTGAAGCGGAAAGCGCTGAAGTTCTCGGATGCTGGCAACCAGGCCAAAGTCCAAGTCACGAAGAACGGCAGCGGCACGGAATGGGTATCCTATACAGCTAAGGTAAAACACCCGAACGGTCATATGCTCAGCCTGGATTTTACCGAAAAAGGAGGGCAATTGATCTCCTATACGGATGAGCGCAAGGTCGGTGCGAAGAAAGTATCGGTCCAGGATGCCATCGACAAAGGTCAGCAATTCCTGACGAAAAAGGGTTACTCCGACATGACCGTGGTTTCAGCTGACCAATACGACAACCTCGCCAACTTCTCTTTTGTCCGTGAAGAGGACGGCGTCCTGATCTATCCGGAGAAAATCACCGTTCGTTCGGCGATGGACAACGGGGATGTCATTGGTTTTCAGGCCAGCGACTTTGTATATGAGCACCAGATGAAGCGGCAAATTCCACAGCCGAAGATGAGTCTTGCAGAAGCGGAGAAAGTGCTGAACCCTGAATTCAAGGTGCTTTATCACCGCAAAGCATTAATTAAGAATGACCGTTCGGAGGATGTGCTGTGCTACGAGTTTGGCGGACGTATCAACGGCTCGCAATACCGGATCTATATTAATTCGGATACCGGCCTTGAGGAAACGGTTGAAGTCGTGAAGGATGCACAGGCAGGCATTAAATAACGGCGCTAAACATGGTGGCATGAACCGGTTAAGGAGACTCCTTGACCGGTTTTTTTAATGTGCAGATGCAGTGGAATCAGCGCTTGAATAGTGCCTCAGACAAACCGTTGTTTGCGAAGGGGAGACATGTTTACATTTTCAATCGAAGATTTTATCCCATAGACCCAGGGTTCGCATGATATAATGGTAAATATTGATTATCATGAATTAGTGGGTGAGCGCATTGTATCCAAAGATCAATGATGTCCTCTATATCCAGTTGGATACGGGGGATGAAAAGGAAGCCAAGATTGTATATAAATCCCGCATTTCCGACATGGATGATGAATCCATGTATATGGAGGTTCCGCTGCAGGAAGGCACCGGGAGGCTGAAGAAGCTCTTCATTGGGGACGAGCTGTCAGCGTATTTCTTAAGTGAGGGCGGCGTGAAGAACTACTTTAATTCCTACGTCTTGAGCCATCACGAAGACATTATACGGCTGGTTCGTATTAAGAAGCCGGATCCCGATCAGATAACGAAGGTTCAGAGAAGAAGTTTCCTGAGGGTGCAGGCAGAGCTCGAAGTTGCTGTTATTGCTAAAGACGGCACACAGTTCTTAACCAAAACCGATGATGTCGGCGGCGGCGGGGTATCCTTTCATCTAAAACCGGGCCAATCCATTTCGGAAGGAAGCTTGCTGACTTGCTGGGTTCTGATACCGTACAAGAATGGTGCGGTGGAGCACGTCCCTTTTGAAGGCGAGGTGGTGCGGGTTAAGCAGCTGCCCACGAATCGAAGCATCGTTATGCTGAAATTCAATCATATCGTAGATATGGAACGTCAAAAGCTGATCCGGTACTGTTTCGAAAGACAGTTCGATTTTCGCAATCGATGATGCATAAAAATGGTATAACGGTGGTACACTACCCGAAATTTGTACCGGAGGGACCGTTTGCATGACAGAAGCAAAGCCTCATCAAGACCCGTTGAATGAAGAAACAGAACTTAATGCTGCGCTCCATGAGAATGGACAAGCCCTTCATGACCGTTACGGAAAAGCGCTGTTTAAGCTGCTGATCGGACTTGTAGTGTCTTTGGTCATTACCCAGCTTTTGCTGCATTATGAGCCCAGCAGACCTTATATTTCGCCGGTTCAGCAAATGGAGGGCGTTCCCGTCAACGAGCCAAATGTAAACGATTGGATGGGGGAAAACACCCCTTCTCTTTTGCATCACTCTAGCTAGTGTGGTATAATTTTCACGTCGCAGGCGGGCGCCTGCTTTTTTCTTGAAATATAAGAATGGTGCAGAATTCATCTCGCGCTTTCTTGTATATTTTTTCTCAGGAAGTGTGATTCCGTCCTATCTGGATGGTAAGCCCTTTCGATTTCCAGGTATATGTTTGAGGAGGAATGCCCCGTTGGTTATGCAGGGGACAGGTTATCGCGACAGAATCAATATTGCCATTGACGGTCCGGCAGGCGCGGGTAAAAGCACAGTAGCACGTATGGTGGCCAGCAGGCTGCAGTACATCTATGTGGATACCGGAGCCATGTACAGGGCAGTCACCTGGTTCATGCTGAACCAAGGGATTTCTCCGGAAGATCCCGAAAAAGTGCTTCAATATGCACAAAACATGGTGATTGAATTAAAACCGCATGAAAATGGTCAAATGGTTTTGCTGAACGGGGAAGATGTCACACCCTATATTCGTTCACACCAGGTTAGTGCAGTGGTATCCAAATATGCACGAATCGAGGGCGTACGGATAAAGCTTGTCCGTTTGCAGCAGCTAATGGCGCTGGAGAAGGGCGTTGTCATGGATGGGCGTGACATTGGCACGACGGTTTTGCCGGATGCTGAGGTGAAGATTTTCATGACGGCCAGTGTCAAGGAACGTGCTCTCCGCCGCTTCAATGAGTTGAGTGATGAAGGCATCACGCTGGAACAACTGGAAAAAGATATCGCAGAACGTGACAGGCTTGACCAGGAACGTGAAGTGTCGCCGCTCCGATGCGCAGAGGATGCCATCATTCTGGATACGACACATATGGATATCAACCAGGTTGTTGAAGCGATTCTTTCATATTGCGAAACTTAAGTGGGATGGGGAGAAAAAGCAATGATTTATCTTTTTTGCAGAGCGGTGGTCCGCGGTTTGTTCGCTATTCTCTACAGATTTGAATCTGTCGGCGTACATAACATACCTTCAGAAGGCGGCGTGCTAATCTGCAGCAATCATATTAGCATAAGAGATCCAATATCTGTCGGGATCCACGTCAAACGCCAGGTGAAATTCATGGCGAAGGCGGAACTGTTCAAAATTCCGGTGTTCGGATGGCTGGTCCGCCAGCTTGGAGCTTTTCCGGTGAAGCGCGGTGGAGTGAGCAAAGATTCCATCAAGATGGCCCTTACCATCTTGCGTTCCGGCGAGATCATGGGCATCTTTCCCGAAGGGACACGCAACTCGGATGCTACCGCAGCGAAACGGGGTGCAGCAAGCTTTGCTCTCCGCAGCGGGGCAACGGTCATACCAGCTGCGATTATCGGTGATTATAAGCTTTTTAGAAAAGTAAAGATCATCTACGGCGCACCTGTGGATCTGTCCCAGTTTGAGGGGGATAAATCACCAGAGGCACTGGATGCGGCAACTGGAATGATCATGGCGAAGATTCATGAAATGCGTACAAGCGGCAAACCAACCGTGAACTGATTTATTCGCTCCATGCATAAAAAGCATGGGAAAGTTGGAAAGATACTACAGCAATTATGTTTTGAACTTCGCGAATGCGAGTTTAAATAAATGGGGTTTGAATTGAGGAGGTTATTTGACATGTCGGAAGAAACAAGAAATCAAGAGGCTGCTGAAAACCAAGAGCAGCTGGACCAAATCGTATCCTTGAAAAAAGGGGACACCGTGAAAGGGACGATCGTCAAACTGGAGGACAACCAAGCTTACGTAAGCATTGGATATAAATATGACGGCGTAATTCCTGTTCGCGAACTGTCTTCTGTACAACTTGATAATGCATCTGATGCGGTTCAGGTTGGCCAAGAGGTAGAGTGCAAAGTCGTTAGCATTAACGACGACAAGGAAAGCCTGGTTCTTTCCAAGCGCGCGATCGACACCGAGAATTCATGGGAAGAGCTTGAGAAGCATTTTGCAGATCAAGACGTATTCGAAGTAACGGTGGCTGACGTGGTGAAAGGCGGACTTGTAGCCGATGTTGGTGCACGCGGCTTTATTCCTGCGTCTATGGTAGAACGTCATTTTGTTGAAGATTTCAGCGACTACAAAGGCCGCACGCTTCGCGTAAAAGTGAAAGAACTGGACCGCGAGAACAACAAAGTGATTCTTTCCCAGAAGGATGTTCTGGAAGAAGAGTTCGAATCCAACAAACAAAAAGTAATGTCCGAGCTTCAAGACGGTCAAGTGCTGGAAGGTACAGTACAACGTCTTACCCAATTCGGCGCATTTGTTGACGTGGGCGGCGTTGACGGTTTGGTTCATGTATCCGAGATTGCTTGGAGCCATGTTGAGAAGCCTGCCGATGTCTTGTCCGAAGGCGACCAAGTTCGCGTGAAAGTGCTGAAAGTTGATCCTGAAAAAGGCAAAATCAGCCTCAGTATCAAAGCAGCAGCTCCTGGTCCATGGGAAACAGCTGGAGAGCAATTCAACACTGGCGACATCGTGACAGGGGTTGTAAAACGTCTGGTTACTTTTGGCGCATTCGTTGAGCTGGCTCCAGGTGTTGAAGGTTTGGTTCATATCTCCCAAATCTCCCACAAGCATATCGGTACTCCGCAAGAAGTATTGAAAGAAGGCCAGGAAGTTCAGGTTAAAGTGCTTGATATCAACACTTCCGAGCAGCGTGTAAGCCTGAGCATCAAAGAAACTGAAGAGGCACCAGCTCAAGCTCCACGAGCTGAAAAACCGTCCAAAGGTCCTAAAATCGATCTGAAAGACAACCCTAACGTTTCTTTGAACAATCAAGGCATGAGTGTTACGCTTGGAGAGCGTTTTGGCGATAAGCTGAGCAAATTCAAGTAAGCCCGGGAACAGTTTTGTTCGGTCTATTGACCTATCATAACGAAGTCGGCGAACCCAGAAACCTGGGTTCGCCATTTGTTTTTTTAGGGGACTAACGTGAACGGATGTTGTAACATGGGGTAGAGCATAATAGAAATAAGATGAAAGGTTAGCCAATTGTAACGTTTTTTGCTATGATGATAATCGTAAGAATTGACAGGAGGAGTGACTATGGCAAGACCCGTAGTGGCTATCGTTGGACGACCTAACGTCGGTAAATCCACCATATTTAACCGACTGATTGGCGACAGATTAGCCATCGTTGAAGATAAACCGGGCATTACCCGTGACCGGATTTACGGAAGTGCCGAATGGAACGGCAAAGCGTTCAGCGTCATCGATACCGGGGGTATCGAAATCGACGGTGACGACATGATATTGAAATCCATACGCATGCAGGCAGAGCTTGCGATTGAAGAAGCGGATGTCATCGTATTTATGTGCGATGCTAAAGCGGGGGTTACCCAATCGGACGAGGAAGTTGCACAAATTCTGTTCCGATCCGGCAAGCCGGTTATTCTAAGCGTAAACAAAGTGGATAATTTGAAGCGCGTTGATGATATCTACGAATTCTATTCCTTAGGATTTGGCGATCCTGTGGGCATATCGGGAAGCCACGGGACCGGAATCGGGGATCTGCTTGACGTTGTCGTGGAGAACTTGCCGGAGCTTGAGGATGACGGATATGACGAGGATGTTATTCGCGTCGCTTTGATTGGCAGACCGAATGTCGGCAAGTCTTCCCTCGTTAACGCGATATTGGGAGAAGAACGTGTTATTGTCAGCGACGTTGCCGGGACTACGCGTGATGCAATTGATACACCGTTCGAGAAAGACGGGCAGCGTTATGTGCTCATCGATACCGCAGGTATGCGTAAGCGGGGCAAGGTCTACGAGACGACAGAGAAATACAGTGTCATGCGTGCGATGCGTGCCATCGAGCGTGCAGATGTGGTGCTCGTGCTCATTAATGGCGAGGAAGGCATCATCGAGCAGGACAAGCATATTGCAGGGTATGCATACGAGGCTGGTAAAGCTTCTTTGTTCGTTGTCAACAAATGGGATATGGTTGAGAAGGAAGATAAGACGATGCAGCAGTTCGAGAAGAAGATCCGGGATCATTTCTTGTTCATGACCTACGCACCGATCGTATTCCTGTCCGCCAAAACAAAGCAGAGATTGCAGAAGCTGCTCCCCGTGGTTAAACATGTGGCCGATCAGCATTCACTTCGCGTCCAGACACATCTGCTTAACGATGTGATATCGGATGCGATTGCCATCAATCCGCCTCCAACGGATAAAGGAAGAAGATTGCGCATTAACTACTCAACACAGGTTGCGGTTAAACCGCCAACCATGGTTGTATTTGTCAACGATCCTGAATTGATGCACTTCTCGTATGAGCGTTATCTCGAGAACAAGATTCGGGCAGCGTTTGATTTTGAAGGTACACCCATCAGGATATTTACACGAAGAAAGTCTGATGAGAGTTAGGGGAGAATAGCTTGATTCTGGAGATCGTAGCGATTGTAGTGTGTTATTTACTTGGTTCGGTGAGCTTTAGCGTACTATTTGCCAAAATCCTCAAAGGGATCGACATTCGCCAGCATGGCAGCGGCAACGCCGGGGCAACCAATACCCTCCGCGTCTTGGGGAAAGGGCCTGCCATACTTGTGTTGGCATTGGATGTAATGAAGGGCATCGCTGCGGTTTGGATCGGACGATGGCTCGGGGGAGACAATGAGTGGCTGCCTGGTTTATGCGGGATTGCGGCCATAATCGGTCATAATTGGCCGCTCTATTTCCGTTTTCGAGGCGGCAAAGGGATTGCAACCGCCATTGGTGTGCTGGCCACACTTTGCTTTTTACCGGCGTTTATAGCAGGCATTATTGCAATTCTATCGATTGTTTTTACCCGTTATGTATCTTTGGGTTCCCTTATTTTTGTACTTCTCACCCCTGTTTTTCTTTTAATTGCAGGATATTCTTGGCCGATTTTTTGGACAAGCTTGATTATATGTGTGTTCGCCTTCTGGCGGCATCGTACGAATATTGTGAAGCTTGTACAGGGTCGTGAGAATAAGTTGGGTTCGGGAAAAGGAAAAGACAAAGGAGGGAAGCGTGTTGTCTGACAAAGTCGCTGTTCTGGTGGCAGGTAGTTGGGGAACCGCTTTGGCAAGTGTTCTCGCTTCGAATCATCTGAATGTTGTAGTCTGGACAAGAACGGAGGAACAGACTCGTGAAATTAACGAGTCTCATACCAATAACCGTTATTTGCCCGGTGTGGAGTTATCATCGAATATCCGCGCTACAACCCATATGGAAGAAGCGGTTTCTTCGGCTGTTGCTGTGGTCATTGTTGCACCTTCATCCGCTATGCGGGAGGTCACGGGCCAATTGAAGCCATATTGGACTGAGGATATGCTGGTCATCCATGCGACGAAGGGGTTCGAGACTGAATCATTGAAGCGGATGTCTACCGTCATTTCCGAGGAGCTTGGCTGTGAGGAAGGACGTGTGGTGGTATTATCCGGACCAAGCCACGCGGAAGAAGTAGTTAGACGCTGTCCTACTACCGTTGTTGTAGCATCATCGGATGCTGCGGCCGCCACAGCTACCCAGGATTTGTTTATGAACACGTATTTCAGAGTATATACGAACCGGGATATGATCGGTGTGGAACTTGCCGGGGCTTTGAAGAATATCATTGCACTAGGTGCCGGGATGTCAGATGGCTTGGGCTTTGGTGACAACGCCAAGGCAGCGCTCATCACCAGAGGGTTGGCGGAAATATTGCGAATCGGTATGGAGATGGGAGCAAATCCGCTTACGTTTGCCGGGCTTGCCGGCATCGGGGACCTTGTGGTTACCGCTACGAGTCAACACAGCCGGAACTGGCGAGCAGGCTCTATGCTGGGCCAAGGCAAGAAGCTGGACGAAGTTCTGGGCTCCATGGGGATGGTTGTGGAAGGAATTCGGACGACCAAAGCGGCACATGCCATTTCTGAGAAATATGGCGTGCAGATGCCGATTGCCGATCAGCTGTATCATGTGCTCTTCCAGGATCGCAATCCCCGTACTGCTGTGGAAGCTTTAATGGGCCGGGATCCCAAGACCGAGATGGAATTGATGCCGCTTGAAACTTGGGAACAGTGGCACACCTAGCTTATTCACCATTCCGATAGCTCTCTCATATATTGTTGTGAGGATGTCGGAGGAGGGGTGGAAATGAGCAAAAGCTTTCACAAGGATGTACTGAATGCGATTAACAAGAAAAGCGGCAAGAAAATTTCTTCAGGGGCTGTCAATAAGCTGGCTAGCACGGTTAAGCCGTCTACAATGCAAAATGAAGCCCAGCTCCGTCAACTGATCAAACAGGTGTCTTCCATGGCGAACATACCGGTTAGTGAGGATACAATCCAGGAGATTGTCGGAGCCGTGAAGAAGAGCGGCATGAATCCAAGCAATATGGAAGCCTTGATGAAAATGATGATGAACAAATAAGTTGCAGCAATGATGAACAAAAGCCACGTCCGGCTGGGCGGCGGCTTTTGTTCTTTTTTTCGACAAACCTGGGGTGAGGCGGTACCGTTTTCGTGATATAATAGGTTGAATAATTTGATGAGAGATTGGAGAGTTTCGTGACATGGATCCAATGCAAAAGATGTGGCTGTCCCTTGTCGCATTATTGATTATGGCGCTGTCTGTCATCGTGGTTACACTTGCGCGAAGCAAGACGAAGGGTTTCCTGCGCGGCACTTTGTCGTTTGTGGCCTTTATGATGATGATTTTTGGTTTTATTATTGGACTGGCCTCCATCATATAACAAAGGAAGCCGTCAGGGATGATAAGGTAAAAGGGGTGCAGCATGACGCTGAATGATCTGCCGGAATTGGAGACGGTACTAGCTGCCGCCATTCACAGACTGAATCGGGCTTATACCGCATGGCTGCTTGGCGGGAGCTGCAGCTTGCTTCTACAGGACGTGAAGCTGGATAAACCGCCGAGGGATATCGATTTATATACCGATGCGGAGGGTGTTCACCCATTGCATGAGACGCTGGCTTCAGCGGCAGTTGATGCTCCCCGCCTTGATCAGGAAGGAATGTATTCCTCGATTCTGAGCCACTATGTCATTAACGAAGTCCCTATCGAGCTGGTGGGCAGCTTTCAGATCAATTCTTCAGGATCCTCCTATAGGGTAGAGATTGAGTCACTCTTGTACCAAGCAGCGCCAGAGAGCCGTATACGGGACGCTGCGGTACGGCTGATGCCGTTATCCCATGAACTGGTGTTCAACGTGCTGCGGGACAGGCAGGATCGTTATGAAGCTATTGGGGAGGCTATCCTGAAGGACAAGGACAATCACATTCCGCTTCTCCAGCAGTTAATAAGCCGTAATCGTCTGAGCGTGGAGCATCTTGAGATACTGAATCGTTTAATGGGACTGCAGCTTTAGCATTGCATATGTAGATGCAATTACGAAGGTTAGTGTACATAAGGAAGAAAAGGGGGTGCGTTTACCGGTGGACTACGAGGTGTTGTTTTTGCCAGATCAGAAAAAAGCCAAGGTTCGTCAACATACGAATGTTCTGGATGCCTCTCGTCGGGCTGGTGTACGTATTCCGACCCGTTGTGGAGGAAAAGCCGGCTGTTTGATGTGCAAGGTTATCATACCGAAGGAGGAGCGTGGGCACTGCTTGCCCCCTGAATCCAAGGAAATTCGAAAGCTGGGTTCAACCCTTATCGAGCAAGGCTACCGGTTATCCTGTCAAACAAGAATAACAGACCATGTAACGGTCATGATTCCGGAGGATCAGCTCAAAGCTGCGGTACGCAAGCAGTTGGAGGCTGCGAGGAGCCGAGATTTGGATGATTTTATTTAAAGTGAAGGATGATGTTAGTTGAGTATTGTCAATGGGATGACCCAAGCAGGGGGCCGTTCAAAGCGGATGTCTGCCATCTTGATCCTGGTACTTTTTCCGATGCTGCTGACCGGCTGCCTGTACCCTGATGAGAAATTACAGGAGAACCAGGTTTCATACAGGGAGAGTATCAAGAGAATACAATCGGCAGTGGACGATTTTTACAAGGAGCAGGGAATACTGCCGATTATAACGGCTGGCCAGGAGATTCCGCGGTATGAGAAGTACCGGGTCGATCTGGATCAACTCAAGGGCAGAGGATACCTCGATGAGATTCCGAACACGGCTTTCGAGCAGGGTGGCAGCGGTTACTTTCTTATTATTAATGAAGAAACGAAGCCAACCGTGAAGGTCATGGACTTGACCACGACCCAGAAGGTGAATGACGTTCAAAGAGCAGTGAATCTGTATAAAATGTCCCATGACAACGCCCTGCCGGCAGGCGAAGCCCTCTATCCGGGTTATACGGCGGTGGACTTGTCCAAGACCGATGCCAAGTCCCTGAAACTGATGAGTGTGTATTCGGGTCAGGAGATGACCTTCATCATGGATGAAGAGGGTACCGTTTATGCGGATTACGCCTTCGATATTATGCAGGCCATCCAGAAAAATGGGGCCGATCCCCAAGAAGGACAAGATTTACGGGTGTTTTTGGAGGAAGAATCCTACTATGTCCCCGTAAAATCAGTCGCTTACACGTGGAAGGACGGGCAGCCCGTGGCCCAGCCGCAATCCTGACTCCTATCTGTAATACCCGTCGAGCCCGGCGGGTATTTTTTTGTTTTAGCAGCAAAGGATCGGCCATGCACTCCTTTTGATGATTTTTTGAAATTGAATGAATCTATTTGGAATATCTATTAAAGTGCGCGCATATTCATAATCTGAAAGAGTAGTGCGGGCAAGAGTCGGTTGCCCACATCATGAGGTTCAGGGCAACGTCCGGGGACGCATCATGAGAACAGACCGCTCCATGCGGTGGTTTTTTCTTGGGATATTTGATTTTTCGTGTCTAGTTTGTTTAGACATCTTCGATATCTTAAAAAAAACTGGACGGACTTTAAGGGGCAACCGTCATATTTTTGAACCCGGTACATATGATGTTACTAGTCCAAATGCATGTACGAGTTACGCCGCTTTGCCGTTTCCATCAAAACTCATGGAATACCGGCGGCGGGATGCTGGCGACATTGTAAAGGCTGCTCATCTGTTGCAATGGCTTTGGCTATGAGTGGAACACGAAGCGGATGCTCTTAAAGCATTTTTCCTTCGGAGTAATTTGAGGAGGGGATCTCTTTTGGAAAAAGTGGACATTTTTAAGGACATTGCCGAACGGACCGGAGGGGACATTTACTTAGGTGTTGTCGGTGCCGTCCGTACGGGAAAATCAACTTTCATTAAGCGGTTTATGGAGACGATTGTTCTCCCGAACATTACGAACGAGGCGGATCGAGTAAGAGCTGTCGATGAGCTGCCTCAAAGTGCTGCAGGGAAAACGATCATGACAACCGAGCCGAAATTTGTGCCAAACAATGCGGTGCAGATTAAGGTTACGGATGGTCTTGAGGTCAACGTACGACTGGTGGATTGCGTAGGCTACGCTGTTGAAGGCGCCAAGGGATACGAGGACGAGAACGGCCCTAGAATGATCTCGACACCATGGTTCGAAGAACCGATTCCGTTCCAGGAAGCGGCTGAAATCGGAACACGCAAAGTCATTCAGGAGCACTCAACACTTGGTGTTGTTGTAACGACAGACGGCAGCATCGCTGAGATCCCGCGCAGTTCTTACGTTGAAGCGGAAGAGCGGGTCATTGAGGAACTGAAGGAAGTTGGCAAGCCATTCGTGGTTGTGATTAACTCCACGCGTCCACGCAGTGAAGAAACCCTTCAACTGCGTAATGAGCTGGCAGAGAAGTACGACATTCCGGTAATGACACTGAGCGCGGCTACAATGACCGAAGATGATGTAACCGGCGTTCTTCGCGAAGTATTGTATGAGTTCCCTGTACATGAGGTGAATGTCAACCTGCCTAGCTGGGTTATGGTGCTCAACGAGAACCACTGGCTGCGCAGCAACTACGAGAACTCGGTTAGAGACACCGTGAAAGATATCCGTCGCCTGCGCGATGTGGATCGTGTTGTCAGCCAGTTCATGGAGTATGACTTTATTAACCACGCTGGTCTTAGCGGTATGAATATGGGGCAGGGCGTCGCAGAGATCGATCTCTTCGCTCCTGACGAATTGTATGATCGGATCTTGATGGAGGTCGTTGGTGTTGAGATTCGTGGCAAAGATCATCTGCTGCAGCTGATGCAGGAGTTCTCCCATGCCAAACGGGAGTATGACCGCTTCGCTGAAGCTCTTGAAATGGTCAAAACAACAGGTTACGGTATTGCAGCTCCTTCGCTGGCTGAGATGGCTCTCGATGAGCCTGAGCTTATCCGCCAGGGCACCCGCTTTGGGGTAAGATTGAAAGCGACGGCGCCTTCCATCCATATGATTCGAGTCGATGTGGAATCCGAGTTCTCGCCGATTATCGGAACAGAGAAGCAGAGTGAGGAGCTTGTCCGCTATCTGATGCAGGATTTCGAGAACGATCCGATCAAAATTTGGGAATCCGATATATTCGGACGCTCGCTGCACTCGATCGTCCGCGAAGGAATTCAGGGCAAAATTGCCATGATGCCAGACAATGCAAGATACAAATTACAGGAAACGCTCGGTCGCATTATTAACGAGGGTTCCGGCGGTTTGATCGCCATTATTCTCTAATCCAGGCGTTGATAGGAAGCGGAAAAAAGCAGTCGCTAGCGGGTCAAAAGTCCCGATTAGCGGCTGTTTTTCGTGTTTTCTTTGGTCCAATAAAGCAAAACGCTTGAAATTATGAGATGGCTGTATTACTATAAATTTGTTCCGCGTCATGCATTCTAAACGCGAGATAGGGGTAAAATACCCGATTGCACGTATAATTTGCGGTAAAACGGAAACAGTGAATAGCAAGTGGAGCACATCCTTGTTAGGGAGGTGAAAGAATGAATAAATCGGATCTGATCACACAAGTAGCTGAATCTACTGAGCTGTCGAAGAAAGATGCAACTAAAGCGGTTGATGCCGTTTTCGATGCGATCTCTGAAGCACTGCAAAGTGGAGACAAGGTTCAACTGGTTGGCTTTGGCAACTTCGAGGTTCGCGAGCGTTCCGCACGGAAAGGCCGCAACCCGCAGACAGGTGAAGAAATCGAAATCCCTGCGAGCAAAATTCCTGCATTTAAACCTGGTAAAGCGCTCAAAGACGGAATCAAATAAAGATTTCTACATATTACCTAAGAGCACAGGTCGTGAATTCGTTCACGGCCTTTTCTTTTAGACTTACGGTCAGGAGGTCTGGAAATGGAGAACGTTCAGAACGGAGATTATTTTGTTGTCAAAGCACTTGACCACGGGGTTCAAGTCATCGGTCTTACCCGCGGACAGGACACCCGTTTTCATCATACCGAGAAGCTGGATAAAGGCGAAGTCATCATCGCACAGTTCACGGATCATACATCGGCAGTGAAAATACGCGGTAAAGCGGAAGTCATGACGAAACACGGGAAAATCGAATCTGGCAGTTAATTTTCACTTGGCATTTTTGAGAAGCCCCACCATGATCGGTGGCGGCTTTTTTTGTATGGAACGTTTTTTTGACGTGGAAGTGCGTAAACACATTGTTAAAAGTCCTATGGTCGAGTTAACTTACGATGGATATACTAGCGGGCTGGTATGGCCTGGACCGCTGGGCACTGCCGCTGCTGGGAACACCGTGGAGCCGTAGAAGAATAGACAAGGATACATCCGACTAGGTTGGTGTTTGCCCCTAGAAAGTAACATTCGTCACTTTTGAAGCTGTTTTGTCAAGTACAATTCGAACAGCCTCCTGTTTTCACATCCTTTAATCTGGAGTTAGATACTTTTATGATAAAGGGTGATGAAGATGGGAGTCCGATCTTTTTTTAAACTGGTGGAAATTCAGACAAAGGTAGCCAGCATGATCCCGTTCCTGTTAGGAACCTTGTACGCGCTGTTTCGCTTTCAGCAGTTTGAAGGGTATCATTTTGTCCTCATGCTGGCTTCATTATTGTCGTTTGATATGGCAACGACAGCGATCAATAACTACTATGATTACAAAAAAGCGATCAAGACGAATGGTTTCGGTTATGAGCAGCATAATGCGATTGTGCGTTATAAACTAAAGGAGACGGCTGTCCTGTGTGTGATTGTGGTGCTTTTGCTGACGGCAGTCGGCTCCGGCATCGCGCTCTTTCTCTCCACGGGCTGGCTGATCCTGCTGCTTGGAGGATTGTCCTTTGCGGTAGGGATCTTATATTCGTTCGGTCCGATTCCGATCTCAAGAATGCCGCTTGGAGAGCTGTTCTCGGGATTGTTTATGGGATTTGTCATCATTTTTATCTCGGTTTGGATCCACGTGGATAAGGACAGACTGGCGGTTCTTGATATACATGGAGGGATGCTCTCGCTTCAGGTGAATCTTCCCGAAGTCCTGCTGCTGCTTGTCGTGTCCCTTCCGGCTATTCTCGGAATTGCTAACATCATGCTGGCAAACAACATCTGTGATATGGATGAGGATATGGAGAACAAGCGGTACACGCTGCCGGTATACATCGGGTTCAAGCATTCCTTATCGCTGTTCCGTATTTTCTACGGTCTCGCATACCTTGATCTGCTGGCCCTTCTTATGTTGAAGGTGCACCCCGTGCTTGTTCTTCTGGTGTTTGTAACGATTATTCCGGTTTATAAAAAAGGGGTGCAATTTACGGCTCGTCCTTCTAAAGAGAAGACATTCGTGATCGCGGTACAAAATTTTGTTCTGATGAATATGGCCCGAATTGCTGCCCTCGGGGTGGCAGTGACGCTAACAGCTCTATCGATCCTCTAGTCCGAAAACTAATCGTTATATCTTAAAGCAGGCATAGCCTGCTTTTTTTCTTTATACAATGAGGTATGGACTTAATGGGAGCGGAGGAAACTATGGACAGAGGAGGTAGATAATATGAAGCATTGGCCATCCGTACGAGCTGTTCTTGTGCCGGCGGCTATCGCCTGCATGATACTTGCGCTGCTTATTAGCGTGCAGTCACAAACGCGTTATAAGGTCGGAGCTGTGACCGCTGCAATCCCTTATCATTCCCGGGAGTTAAACGATGCCGGATTAGTGGATGCGCTGATGGAGCTCCCTCTCCATCTTAGGATTAGCCGTGCGGATTATGATGACGGCGCTCTGACTCTGGATATCAAATTAAACGATCAATCAGATACCGTAACCGACGTCTATGAGGATGTTGCAAGTGTTATGTCCTTCTCGTTTGAGGGTACCGATAATGTACAGCAGTTGTATTTGAGAGTGATAGCCATTGATCGCTGGGGCGGGAAGCGATACATGCTGTTGGCATCGAACATGAGCAGAGAAACATGGGATCCTCGGTATGCAGAAGCACTCACCCAACTTGAGAACGGCGATATGCCGCCGGCCTTAACAAGCTCCCTCAACATAACATTTACGAATCTTTGGCTGAAGCAATTCAGCAGCCCTTGAAACGGGTAAATTAGTAGATGACAGGGCATGTACGTGCCTTGAACATGTGTTATAATAGATTGGATTGTGGGCTCAATTGGACAAAAGAACATCAAGTGCACGGAGGCTGAGAATGAAATCGTATCGCGTACCAGAACTGGCAGAGAAATATATGAATTATGATATGATTAAGAACCACACGGATCTTCCGGAATTCCCGGATGCCCGTGTTCATTTGCTATACATATTTTTAAAGGATTCGGGACGAAATATTTCCGGACACGAAGAATTGTACGCGCTGGTTACCTCACTGGTTCAAGTGGGACTCGATACGCATGAGAGCATCGATGTTACGGAGGGCAATCAAGGAGAGGCGCTGATGAGATCCCGGCAGTTAAAAGTTCTCGCAGGGGATTACTTCAGCAGCCGATTTTACCAACTTCTTGCCCTGAAGGGCGAAATCGCTGTTATCTCACTTCTTAGCAAGGCTGTGAGCGATGTTAACGTGATGAAGATGAATTTGTACGGCAAAATGAAAGAAGCACTGCTGCCTTCGGAAGATTATTTAAGTCTAACGGTACAGCTGAACATGCAGCTGTTTCTTTCTTTTACTCCGCTGCTTGAGGAATCCGTGCAAGAGACTTGGGAGAAGCTGCTCAGGGAAATCACGGAATGTGAAACACTTGTGCAGGAGATGGAACGCTGTGCAACGCCTGAATTCGGCAGATGGGGTTACGCCTATTGGCATCTGATCGAGGCGGGAAGCGATGAGGAACGGAAAATGCTGGTCGGTAAGAGGACGGATATGAAGGATTGGAAGAAGCTGATTCTGAAGCACAAGGCATCAGAGAAGCTGCTGGATAAGCTCCGGGAATCGGTAAGTGCCATTCAGCAGCAGCTGGCAAGCCGCGTAGAAGAGAGCCCTTACGCCGGCATATTGGACCCTTTCCTGAAACGGCTCAGCACGTTCCGGTCCGTCGTAAGTGAAGGGTAGGGGGATGCAGTGGATAATCAAACGAACAAGCTGGACATGAATAAGCATGACGGCAAAAATCCGAAAGAGCAGTATGTTCATTCCGTCTTCGAAAGCATCTCAGGGAAATATGATTTGATGAATGACATTCTCAGCTTTCGAAGACATAAAGCCTGGCGCAAGTATACGATGAGGAAAATGAATATGCGTCAAGGCGATACGGCCATCGACCTATGCTGCGGAACTTGCGACTGGACGATCAGTATGGCCCAGGCAAGTGAATCCGGACACATAGTCGGACTTGATTTCAGCGAGGGGATGCTGAACGTCGGCCGGCAGAAGGTGGCCAAAGAGGGTTTGGAACAGCAGATCAATCTGGTTCAAGGCAACGCGATGAGCCTTCCGTTCGAAGATGGTCAATTCGACTACGCAACGATTGGTTTCGGTCTTCGCAACGTACCGGATTATATGCAGGTATTGCAAGAGATGAAACGCGTGGTTAAGCCTGGAGGGATGGTTGTATGCCTGGAACTGTCCAAGCCCACCTGGCAGCCGTTCAAAGGCATTTATTATTTCTACTTTCAACAAGTGCTGCCTCGGATGGGGAAACTGGTAGCCAAGCGATATGAGCAGTATAAGTGGCTGCCGGAATCGTTGGCATTATTCCCCGGAAGAGAGGAGCTTGCCGAAGCTTTCCGTCAGACCGGACTTAAACAGGTTCAGGCCTATCCCTTGACTGGTGGCATCGCAGCCTTACATATTGGGATCAAGGAGAATCTGGATGTTTAAGAAAATAGGAACGTATCTTGAAATGATCAAAGTGGAGCATACACTGTTTGCTCTGCCTTTCGCTTTTATGGGGGCTTTAGTGGGATCGGCTGTTGTGTTTGACGGGCTGCCTTCCTGGGGAGATATCGGCTGGATCTTTCTGGCCATGTTCGGGGCACGCAGCGCCGCGTTCGGACTGAATCGGCTGACAGATCAACACATTGACGCCAAGAACCCTCGCACCGCAAACCGGGCCATTCCGGCAGGACTGCTCAAGCCGCTTGAAGTGATTTTATTTATTATTTTGTCTTTTGCAGTATTTTTCTGGGCGACGTTTATGCTGGACCCGTTTGCTTTTCGATTGC
The DNA here is from genome assembly GCF_029893715.1 of Paenibacillus sp. LBL. Taxonomy (NCBI): domain Bacteria; kingdom Bacillati; phylum Bacillota; class Bacilli; order Caryophanales; family Paenibacillaceae; genus Paenibacillus; species Paenibacillus sp. LBL. The sequence continues at coordinate 233,684 of NZ_JARXYU010000004.1, forward strand.
TGCCTATTGCAATTTTTATGCTTATTATTTATTCCTTTACGAAACGCTTTACATGGCTGTGCCATTTGGTTCTCGGACTTACAACCGCATTGGCTCCGCTAGGCGGATGGGTTGCGGTAACCGGTCAGATCGACTGGAAAGCGATCGTGTTTTATATAGCGCTGGCGTTCTGGACAGCGGGATTTGATATTGTCTACGCTTGCCAAGACGAGAAGTTTGATGCGAAGGAGAAGCTGTACTCGATTCCTTCCCGGTTCGGATTGCATAAAGCGTTATGGTTTGCCCGGGGATTCCATGTAGTGACCGCGGCTGGCTTTATTATTCTATTCTTTGTCACCCCGCTCGGCTGGTGGTACCTGATTGGCATGCTCATTGCCTGCGGAATCTTGTTCTATCAGCATTACATTTTATCGCCAAACGACATGAGCCGGCTGCAAACAGCTTTCTTTACCATGAACAGTACGCTCAGCATCATCTTGTTTGTGTTTACTTTGATTGATTTGGTGGTGCGGTATATCTGATGGAAGCCACGCGCAGAAAAAGCTGGGTTGTCGGGATTACGGGGGCCAGCGGCAGCATATACGGTGTACGCCTTACCGAAAGCCTGCTCTCGCTGGGCTATGATGTGCACCTGATCATTTCGAATGCAGGCTGGCGTGTCCTGAAGGAGGAAATGGATTTTCAGGCAGGCAACCGCGAGGAGATGCTGTCCGAAAAATTCGGTGGATATGAGGGGAAGGTGATATATCACCCGATCGCTGATATCGGAGCTACGATTGCGAGTGGATCCTATCTCGTTGAAGGCATGATCATTATGCCTTGTTCCATGGGTACATTATCCTCGGTGGCACACGGGTCCTCCGATAATCTGATGGGGCGGGCAGCCGATGTGATGATGAAGGAAGGCCGCGCGCTGGTGCTCGTTCCGAGGGAAACGCCCCTGCATGCGATCCACTTAGAGAATATGCTGAAGCTGGCCAGGCTTGGCGTCAAAATCATTCCTGCGATGCCGGCGTTCTACTATGGTCCGAAAACCATCGATGATATTGTGAATTTTCTGGTAGGCAAGGTGCTGGACAGCCTGCGTATCGAACATCAATTGTACAAAAGATGGGGTGACTGACATGCCGGGAGCAGACAGCAAGACTATCATCGGCAAAATCAGTTACACCAACGCTTGGCCGGTATTTCATTACGTACATCCGTCAATACTGGATACTCCTGCAGAGATGATAACGGCAGTCCCGGCCGCGTTGAACCGCGGGATGCACAGTGGTGAAATCCATATCGGGGCGCTTTCTTCGTTTGCCTATGCTGAAATGTCGGACCGGCTCCTGCTGCTGCCGGATTTATCCGTGAGCGCAGATGGGGCGGTTAACTCCATCTTCCTGTTTTCGAAAAAGCCGCTGGATGCCTTGAAGAACGCAACCATTGCGCTAACCAATACGTCGGCAACCTCCGTCAACTTGCTGAAGATTCTTCTGGAAAAATCACTGGGGGGCACTTATTCCTATCGCACTTGTGAACCGGTGTTAAGCGAGATGATGGCTGAAGCGGATGCCGCACTTCTGATTGGGGACCATGCGATTCGGGCTTCATGGAGCCATTCAGATTATTATAAGACGGATCTCGGCCAATGGTGGAAAGAATGGACCGGCTGCAGCATGACGTTTGCCGTCTGGGCGGTGAACAGGCATGCTGTGAAGCAGAATCCCGAAGGCATGGCTGAGATTGCCGCCATGTTCCTCGAGAGCAAGCAGCGGAGTGTGAGCGACCTCTCCCCTATTGTCGATGAAGCGGTTCGGCGAATTGGAGGTACTGGCGGCTACTGGATGAAATACTTTTCGAACCTGTGCTACCATTTTGACGAACGACAACAGGAAGGGTTACGCTTATATTTCAAGTTCGCATATGAACTTGGCCTGCTGGAGCGTGAAGTGGTGCCGGAGTTATGGAACGAGAAACTAAGCATACGGGTGAACAAATGAAACGATTTGATATATTCGGAACATTAAAAAAAGATATGGATGTCATTGAGAAGGAGCTTTATCTCAGTGTGGAGGGCGACAGCCCTGAGCTGACGGAAACATCCTTGCATCTGCTGAGAGCAGGCGGCAAGCGTCTCCGGCCGGTCTTTGTGCTGATGGGCGGCAAGTTCGGCGACTATGATATCGATAAGCTGAAGCATGTGGCAGTGCCGCTTGAGCTGATTCACAGCGCATCCCTTGTTCATGACGACGTGATTGACGATGCCGATACAAGACGGGGGAAGCCAACTGTTAAGGCAAAATGGGACAATCGGATCGCCATGTATACCGGTGACTACATATACGGCAAAGCGCTCGAACTGACGACTCACCTGAAGCAGCCCGAAATTCATCAGATTCTGGCCAAAGCGATGGTTGAAATGTCCATTGGCGAAATGGAACAGATTCGTGATTTCTTTAATACGGAGCAGGATGTAAGAAGATACCTTCTCCGCATTCGCCGCAAGACATCGCTTTTGATTGCGGTCAGCTGCCAGCTCGGAGCGCTTGCCGCGGATGCGGATCGCCAGGTGGCCAACAGCCTGTATCGGTTCGGATACAACGTGGGGATGGCGTTTCAGATCCAGGACGATCTTCTGGATCTGTGCGGAACGGAGAAACAGATCGGCAAGCCGCCGGGCAGCGATATGCGTCAGGGGAACATTACCCTGCCTGTTATATTTGCCTTGAAGGATAGCGAGCGGAGGGAAGCACTGCTTGCGGAGCTGGATCGAATTCATGCGCTGAACGGCCAATGCGACGTGTCGGATGCCGTGAAGCTTGTAACCTCGAGTGAAGGGATCGCAAGAGCTGAAGCCCTTGCCGATCGCTACATCGGTAAAGCACTGGCTGCATTGGATACGCTGCCTGACATCAGAAGCAAGAAACAGCTTAGAGATATTGCAAATTTTATTACGAAACGGTCATATTAGCCTTAACCATTAGGAAGCTTTCTGTTAAAATACGGGTACAAACATGTAACATCACATGAGCATGGAATGATTGTTCAATATCCTAGAGTGAGGGGAAGAGTGATGAGGCCTATGGAACGTACTTTTTTAATGATTAAACCGGATGGTGTACAGCGTGGACTGATCGGCCGAATCGTCGGCCGTTTGGAGGATAAAGGATTTAAGCTGGTTGCAGGCAAGTTTGTGCAGATTTCGGACGAGCAGGCGAGGCGCCATTATGCTGAGCATGAAGGGAAAGACTTTTTTGCCAGCCTCGTAGGATTTATAACATCCGGACCGGTATTTGCCATGGTTTGGGAAGGGGACGACATTATCGCCTTGTCTCGCCAAGTCATCGGCAAAACAAACGTGAAGGAAGCATTGCCTGGAACAATTCGTGGTGATTTTGCAGCGCATACGCCGCATAATTTGATCCATGGATCAGATTCCCCGGAGAGTGCACAACGTGAGATTTCCAATTTTTTTGAAGAGAATGAGTTGGTGGAGTATAACAAGACGCTATCCCCTTGGCTGTAGACGTATTGAGTAAGCGCGGGAGCGAATAATCTGATTAACAGGATGATACGGATGACGGAACAAGAACCCGTGCTGGATGATCCGGATTATATCAGCTTTGTTCGAAGCATCGAACGAAGCACAGGGATCAATCTGGCAGATTATAAAGAAACGCAAATGAAGCGAAGATTGACAACGCTGCGCATGAAGAAGGGCTTCGGAACATTCTCGGCCTTTTATGACGCGATGATGAAGGACAAGCCGCTTTTCCATGAATTTTTGGACCGGATGACAATTAACGTCTCAGAGTTTTGGCGTAATCCGAACCGCTGGGAAGTTTTCCGGGATAAGATTTTGCCTGAATTGTCGCATCAGAATCCGGGTGTGCTGAAGATCTGGAGTGCTGCCTGTTCCACAGGCGAAGAGCCCTATACACTTGCCATGATTCTGGCTGAGCAGAAGATGCTGAACCGTGCACGCATCGTGGCCACAGATATCGATGATGGCGCATTACATAAAGCGGCGGAAGGCTTGTATGTCGAGAGGTCATTGAAGGATGTGCCTCCGGATATCGTCCTTCGCTACTTCAAGGAAGAAGGTTCTCTGTATCGTTTCAATGAGAACTTGAAGAAGGAAGTTGCCTTTCATAAACAGAACCTGCTGACCGACCGGTTTGAAGGCGGTTATGATCTGATTGTCTGCCGGAACGTGATGATTTATTTCACGGAAGGGGCTAAGCATAAGCTGTATACGAAATTTGCCAATAGCCTGAAACCGGGCGGCTTTCTGTTTGTGGGCAGCACCGAGCAGATATTTAATCCGGGGCAATACGGCCTGGAGAGCAATGAAACCTTTTTCTACCGCAAAGTTCAATAGAGATGGCAATAATTAACGCATAAAGCGCTTTTCTATCCTGAGGATGAGAGGCGCTTTTGCTTGTCCGGCAACATTCTTGTCAAAGCGTTGGACCTATACTATAATGAGCAGAAGATGTTTACGGAGTTTAGCGGTTTAACGCTTAAAAGTTTAAAGGGGGAAAAGCATCATGAGTTTACGTTTTTTAACTGCTGGGGAAACACATGGTCCTCAGCTGACAACTATAATCGAAGGGCTACCGAGCAATTTGGAGCTTGATTTTGAAGCACTTAACTTTCAACTGCATCGCAGACAAAAGGGATATGGCCGGGGACGCCGCATGCAAATCGAGAAGGATACGGCTCAAATTCTTGGCGGTGTTCGGCACGGATATACCACGGGAGCCCCGGTTGCATTGGTCGTTCAGAATAACGACTGGAAGCATTGGCAGAACATTATGAATGTGGAGCCGATTGAAGGCAATGACGAGGCGAAGAGACGGATGCACCGTCCACGACCGGGACATGCCGATCTGAACGGCGGCTTGAAATACAACCTGAAGGATCTGCGCAACGTGCTGGAGCGCTCCAGCGCACGTGAGACGACGGTCCGCGTAGCGGTTGGCGCAATTGCCAGACAATTCCTGGCACAGTTCGGTGTCAAGGTGGCAGGCCAGGTGATCCGGATCGGTGAGATTGAAGCTCCTCCGCATAACCTTTCGATTGATGAGCTGATTGAGCGTACGGAAGCGTCTTCGGTCCGGGTTGTGGATGAAGAGACGGAGAAGAAGATGGAAGCCTACATAGACCTGATCAAAAAAGAAGGCGACTCCATAGGCGGTATTGTTGAATGCATCATCGAAGGTTTGCCGGTTGGTCTTGGCAGCCACGTCCAATATGATCGCAAGCTGGATGGCCGCATCGCACAAGGCGTAATGTCGATCAATGCGTTCAAGGGCGTCGAGGTAGGCATCGGGTTTGAAGCAGGCGAGCTGCGCGGTTCCCAAGTGCATGATGAGATCATGTACAGCGAGGAACGGGGGTACTACCGTGCAACTAACCGCCTGGGCGGATTTGAAGGCGGAATGACTAATGGCATGCCGATCGTCGTTCGCGGTGTCATGAAGCCGATTCCGACGTTATACAAGCCGCTTCAGAGTGTAGATATCGATACGAAGGAAGCTTTTACGGCACAGGTTGAACGTTCGGATGCTTGTGCGGTTCCAGCGGCCAGCGTTGTGATGGAGCATGTTGTCACTTGGGAGGTAGCCAAAGCGTTTCTTGAGAAGTTCGGCGGTGACTCAATGGAAGAAATCCATGCGAACTACCAAAACTACCTGAAGCAGCTGGAGAACTACTAATATGAGAACACTGCAGGTGGAACTGGGAGAGCGTTCGTATCCGATCTATATCGGAGCAGGAATTCTGGATTCCATCGGTACGCTTAGTGCAAAGCATGGGATTAGCCGGAAGAGTCCGCATCTGATCGTAACGGATGATAAAGTTGCGCCTCATTATCTGTCTCAAGTTGAGGAGCAGTTAAAATCAGAAGGGTACACGGTCATTTCTCATATCGTACCTTCTGGTGAATCCTCCAAATCGCTTCAAGTTTATGAAGAGGTTATGACCACAGCCATCAACGGCAAACTGGACCGGAGCTCTGCTGTATTTGCGCTAGGCGGGGGCGTTGTTGGTGACTTGGCGGGGTTTGTAGCGGCTACTTACATGCGCGGGGTGACATTTGTTCAAATTCCAACCACCATACTGGCGCATGATAGCAGTGTTGGCGGCAAGGTAGCGGTCAACCATCCGTTAGCCAAAAATATGATCGGCGCCTTCCATCAACCGGTGATGGTGGTTTACGATGTGAATACGCTGGCGTCACTGCCTCCGCGCGAAGTGTCTTCGGGTCTGGCCGAAATGGTGAAGCATGGCCTGATTCTGGATCGTGATTTTGCCTATTGGTGCCGGGACAATGGGGAGAAGCTGCTGAGCTTGGCCCCGGAGACCTTGATCTATGGACTCGAGCGCGGCTGCGCCATTAAGGCAAATGTTGTATCCCAGGATGAGCGGGAAGGCGGCCTGCGTGCCATTCTAAATCTGGGACACACCATTGGACATGCGATTGAAGCCGTCGGAGGGTACGGACGCTTTTTGCACGGTGAGGCCATAGCGATCGGCATGGCCGGATCGGCTCGCCTCGCAGAGCTGCTGGGCAGAAGTGCCGATCTCCATCACGAGACCGTGAGCATGTTGAAGGCAGTGAACCTGCCTGTAACCTTGCCGGAGGATGTCTCGGTTGAACGAATTATGGAAGCCATGCAGCACGATAAAAAGTTCACCGAAGGGCAAATGGTCTTTATTGTACCGGAAGCTGTCGGTTCTGTAGCCATTGTCAAGGATGTGCCGGTAGAAGCTGTTCGATCCGTGGTTGAACAGTTGAAGGGAGAGGGATAGTTCATGATGAATCGGGGAATCCGGGGGGCGACAACCGTCACTCAGAATGATGAACAAGAAATAGTGCAGGAGACATTGCGACTGCTTGAAGAGATGGTACGACGTAATGAGCTTCAACCGGAATATATTAGCAATATATGGATTACAATGACTCAGGATCTCGACGCAGCGTTCCCTGCCAAAGCGATACGCCAGCTGGAGGGTTGGGATCTCGTCCCTTTGATGTGTTCGGTTGAAATACCGGTTCAGGGCAGTCTTCCGCGCTGCATTCGGTTTATGGTGCAGGTCAACACGGACAAAAGCCAAAGCGAGATTAAGCATGTGTATTTGAACGAAGCCAAGCGGCTGCGCCCGGATTTATCGGGCTCGAACGCCTGATGACTAAAATTTTGGGTTGCAGAATAAGGGTATTATCCTGTATAGTGAAATCAGAATAGCTGAGTAGAGTTAGGTTTTACAGATGAGTTGAGTTGAGAAGAGCTGAGGCATTAAGGTAACAACACAATCGGGTTAGAGAATGATTAGTATTCATGACGAATAGTACAGCTTGTTCGTACGTTGGGTTATAAGTAGGATTTGTGAACCTGGCAATGGAACGCAGCCGCTGTAGTTTGTCATTGTGACTGATTTGACTTTCTCTTGACCACGCTCTTTTTTCATAGACTTTTTCTGAACGTTAACCTCTACTTCGGTAGAGGTTTTTTTGTTGTTTACACTCATTAAGGAGGGATTGACATGGCGAATCCATCAATGGAGCAAGTGGTGGCAATGGCAGGTGAATACAACCTGATTCCGGTAGCGATCAGACTGTTAGCCGATATGGAGACCCCGATTCGCATTTTTCAGCGGTATGCGGAGCGGAAGCGGGCATTTTTACTTGAGAGCGTTGAGGGCGGTGTACAGTGGGCACGGTATTCGTTTATCGGAACAGACCCCTTCTTAATGATAACGGGTAAGAAAGGCAAGATCGAAATCGAAGTGAACGGGGAACGAACTTTGCTCGAAGGCAAGCCGATTGAGGAGCTGAAGGCGCTGCTTCGAACGTACCGCAGCCCGCAGCTGAAGGATATGCCTCCTTTTACCGGAGGGGCTATCGGTTTTTTTGGATATGACCTGCTTCAATATTATGAAAAGCTCCCGGCGCATGCCATGGATGATCTGGGAATGGATGATATTCGCTTTATGTTCTGTGACCAGGTCATCGTGTTCGATCATGTGAAGCAGCAGATCATGCTGATTGGCAATGTACACGTCAAGCCCGGAGATACGGATGAAACCATCCGTCAAAGCTATATCGACGTATGCCGTGAACTGGAAGCGGCAGCTGAGCAGCTGCAAGAACAGGGACCGCGTGAGAATGTAAATTCCAGAGGCATTCCGGCAGACGTTGACATGGGGGATATCAAATCCAACATGACCAAGGAGAAGTACATGGCCAATGTGAAGCAAGCCCAGGAGTATATCCGAGCAGGAGACATATTTCAGGTCGTATTGTCCCAGCGCTTCCATATTGAGACGGAAGTATCGCCGCTCCACGTCTATCGTGTGCTGAGAACGCTGAACCCTTCGCCGTATATGTATTATCTCAAAATGGATGATGACATTATTGTTGGAACCTCTCCTGAAGCCTTGGTGAAGGTGGATGGACGGAGGCTCGAGACAAGGCCGATTGCGGGTACAAGGCCAAGAGGCGTCGACGAGGCCGAGGATAAGGCATTGGCGGAAGAGCTTCTGAGCGATGAGAAGGAACGGGCGGAGCATTTGATGCTTGTGGATCTGGGCCGGAACGACTTGGGGCGTGTATCGGAATTTGGATCGGTGAAATGCGACACGTTTATGGAGATTGAAAAATACTCTCACGTAATGCACATGGTATCCAGCGTATCCGGTCAGCTGAGCGAGGACAAAGATTTCTTTGACGCTTTCCTATCCTGTCTTCCGGCGGGAACGGTATCAGGGGCTCCGAAACTCCGAGCTATGGAAATCATTGCCGAGCTGGAGCGGGAAGCCCGGGGGGCTTATGCCGGAGCCATCGGCTATCTGGGATTTGGCGGCAATATGGACTCCTGCATTACGATCCGCACGATTATTTTTCGTCAGGGCAAGGCTTATGTGCAGGCAGGTGCCGGTATCGTATGGGACTCGGTTCCGGAGAAGGAGTACGAGGAGACCGTCAATAAAGCCAAGGGCATGCTCAAGGCGATCCGCGTAGCGGAGGCGATGTTTCCGACCAGCACAGGCGCTAACGATTTGATCAATCAGGATTATCTGTATCAATACACACCCTAACCTGAAGGAGGAGAACGTTATGAACGTTATGGAACCGGTACAATTCAGTCTTACGAAGTTGATTGCGGGTCAAGACCTGAATCGGGATGAAGCCCGTGGGGTGATGCAGTCCATCATGGAAGGCCAAGCAACACATTCGCAGATTGGCGCACTGCTCACTGCCTTGAGAATGAAGGGGGAGACGGTAGAGGAGATAACGGGTTTTGCCGAAGCGATGAGAGGAGCGGGTGGGCGCGTTGTTACCGAGCGGAATCAACTGCTGGATACGTGCGGTACCGGAGGATCCGGCATTCACAAGTTCAACATTTCTACCGTATCCGCGATCATCTCCTCCTCGGTATCGGTCAGAGTGGCAAAACACGGCAACCGTTCGGCTTCAGGCCGGGCGGGAAGCGCAGACGTGCTGGAGGCATTGGGTGTCAATATTCACCTTACCGCCGAGCAGGCAACTGCATGTCTGGATGATATCGGTATTTGCTTCTTGTTTGCACAAATCTATCACCCGTCCATGAAATATGCCGCTGCACCGCGAAAAGAGCTGGGTATCCGGACCGTATTTAATATGCTTGGACCTTTGACGAACCCTGCCGGCGCCGATCGGCAGATGCTCGGCATTTACGATATGAATAAAACGGAAACTATTGCTCAAGTGCTGAAAGAACTCGGCCTAAAACGCGCAATGGTGGTAACCAGCCATGATGGTTTGGACGAGATCAGCATATCGGCGCCTACACGTGTATCTGAGCTTCGCGGCGGGGAAGTCCATACTTACGATATTCACCCTCATGATTTGGGACTGTCGGTTCATCCGATGAGCGACATCCTGGGCGGAGACGCAAAGGAAAATGCAGCGATTATCGGTTCAGTGCTGCGCGGTGAACGGAGCGCTTACCGGGATATTGTGCTTGCCAATGCCGGAGCATGCATCTACGTATCGGGGCTGGCGGACAGTTTGAAAGAAGGCGTACAGCGGGCAGCGGGAGCAATCGACACGGGATTGGCTCAGTCCAAGCTGGAGCAGTTGATCTCAAGAACGGGGGAAATGAGTTATGTATCTTGATCGAATTGTAGAAACGAAACGCAAAGAGGTTGCTCAGCTGCGCGAAACCTTCAGCGTCTCGGAGGCGCTGAGACAGATCGCGGAATTACCGCCCACATTGGGATTCGAGAAGGCATTGTCCACAGGACGAAAACGCAGCATGGGGCTCATTGCCGAAGTGAAGAAGGCATCTCCTTCCAAAGGTTTGATCCGGCCGGATTTTGATCCGGTTATGATCGCTAAAGCGTATGAGGCGGCCGATGCGGATTGCCTCTCCGTGCTGACAGACAGAGACTATTTTCAAGGTAGCGGTGAATATTTAAAAGCGGTTAGAGCAGCTGTTCATATTCCCTTGCTGCGCAAGGACTTCTTGATTGATGAGGCCCAGATTTACGAAGCACGCCTCCTGGGGGCGGATGCGGTTCTGTTGATTGCAAGCATCCTGGAGCCGCAGCAAATCGCGGAGTTCATTGAGACCGCGGGCTCCATCGGTCTGGATTGTTTGATCGAGGTCCACGATCAGAAGGAGATGGAGACGGTTCTTGAGCTGGGCACCGCTCAGCTTATCGGGATTAACAATCGAAATCTCCGTACGTTCGAAACTTCGCTTCAGACAACGGCTGATATCGCAGCGCAAGTTCCTCACGGAATCACCTTGATCAGCGAGAGTGGAATCTCAGGACCCGCAGATATATCTTACCTGCATTATGTCGGGGCACATGGTGTTCTGGTAGGAGAGCATTTCATGCGTCAGCAGGATGTATTCCGGGCGGTTAATGATCTGATGGGACCCTTGCCGATTGCTGCAGACACAGAATAAAGGGGAGCATTCGCTGATGAGTACGGTTCTAAAAATATGTGGACTTCAAAGCGTTGAAGTGCTAAAATCTATGATAAACTTACCTGTGGATTATATCGGATTTGTATTTGCGAAGAGTCGGCGAAACGTATCGCCCAAGCAAGCTGCACAGCTGATTCAAGTATTGCGGCAATGGGATACGGGCAAGACTCCTGCCGCCGTCGGCGTCTTGGTTAACCCTGATCTGAATGAGCTGGAAGAGCTCCTTCAAGAAGCGGCGCTCGATGTCGTGCAGCTGCACGGTCAGGAATCGCCGCAATTTTGCCGGGAAGTGAAGGAGCGCTTCCCGGTTTCCGTTTTTAAGGCTGTATCTATCGAGAGTGACCGTTCGGAAGCGGATCGTCTGTCCTCACTGGATGCGTACGCTGGCTGCATCGACGGATTGCTGCTGGACACCTACGATCCGGTGTACGGCGGTGGATCTGGCAAGACATTTGCCTGGGACCTGATTCCACCTTACCAGCGGTGGGCCTCACAGCAAGGAATTCCCTTGTTTATAGCAGGCGGGCTCGATTCGGATAATGTATCGCATTTAATCGGCCAATATGCTCCATACGGCGTGGATGTATCCAGCGGTGTAGAGAGTGAACCTGGCGTGAAGGATATAAACAAAGTGACTGCATTCGTAGAAAGGGTGAAGGGGAAATGACACAGCTTCCGGACCGTAATGGACGTTTCGGGGTGTTTGGAGGCCGGTTTGTGCCGGAAACACTCATGAACGCTTTAATAGAGCTTGAACAGGAATATAATCGCTTTTCGGAGGATCCTGAATTCAAGGAAGAAATCGCTTATTTGCTTAAGCAGTACTCCGGGCGGGAAACGCCTCTGTATTATGCAGAACGGTTAAGCCAGCATCTGGGCAAGGCCAAAATCTATCTCAAGCGCGAGGACTTGAATCATACAGGCGCCCACAAAATCAACAACGCCATCGCTCAGGGCGTATTAGCCAAGCGCATGGGCAAGGGCAAGGTGATTGCCGAGACGGGTGCCGGACAGCATGGCGTCGCAACTGCAACGGTAGCTGCTCTCCTGGGTCTTGAATGCAAAGTGTTCATGGGCGAGGAAGATACCAAGCGGCAGCAGTTGAATGTGTTCCGTATGAAAATGCTCGGGGCAGAAGTGATTCCGGTGACTTCGGGAAGCCGTACCCTGAAAGATGCGGGCAACGAAGCGCTTCGCTACTGGGTCAGCAACGTGGAGGATACCTTCTACGTTCTGGGATCTGCCGTAGGTCCGCATCCTTATCCGATGATGGTGCGGAACTTCCAGCGAATTATCGGGGATGAGACCCGCAAGCAGATTTTGGAGACGGAAGGACGCCTTCCGAACGTGATTCTCGCTCCGATCGGGGGAGGGAGCAATGCCATCGGGATGTTCTACCCGTTCCTCGAAGATAAGGAAGTGGGCCTGATCGGCGTTGAAGCGGCAGGTAAAGGTGTGGATACCGATTTTCATGCGGCTACCATGTCCAAAGGAACACATGGTGTGTTCCAGGGATCGATGAGTTATTTGCTCCAGGATGAATACGGTCAGGTTCAGGAGGCGCATTCCATTTCTGCCGGCCTCGATTATCCGGGTGTTGGCCCGGAGCATTCATACCTGAAAGATATTGAGCGTGTGCAGTACGTGCCGATAACGGACCAAGAGGCACTGGATGCCCTGCAGCTGTTATGCCGCACGGAAGGCATCATTCCGGCTCTGGAATCCGCCCACGCCGTGGCACAAGCGGTGAAGATGGCGTCAACATGGTCTGAGGACGATATCGTGGTGATTAATTTATCTGGTCGCGGTGACAAGGACGTGGAGTCCATCATGGCTTACACGGGAGGGATAACAGAATGAACCGTATTGATGAGACCTTTGCATCGTTGAAACAGCAACACAAAACCGCCCTGATTCCTTATCTTACTGTCGGCGATCCCGATGTGAAGTCGACGCTGGATATCATTCACGAGCTTGAACTTGCAGGAGCCGATATTATTGAACTCGGCGTTCCTTATTCGGATCCTCTTGCCGACGGCCCGGTCATCCAGCGCGCTTCCGAGCGTGCACTGAAGAGCAAGGTAACGATCCGAACTTGCATGGAAACTGCGCGTCTGGCTAGAGACCGCGGAAGCAAGCTGCCGTTCATTCTCTTTACCTATTACAATCCGGTTCTGCAAACCGGGCTGGATACATTTTTTGAGGAAGTGCTGAAGAATGATATCAGCGGGTTGATCATTCCGGATCTTCCGGTGGAGGAATCCGAAGAGATCAGGAGCCGGGCACATGCTGCAGGCGTCCACCTGATTCCGCTGGTGGCACCAACCTCGCATGAACGGATTGCGAGCATTGCTTCAGAGGCGACCGGCTTTGTCTATTGCGTATCCTCGCTTGGTGTGACGGGAGAGCGCTCCGATTTTTATTCGGGAATTGAGTCCTTCCTTGAAACGGTGAAGCAATACAGCCATGTTCCGATAGCGATTGGTTTTGGCATATCGTCCGGCGAGCAAGTGGCCAGATTCTCGAAAATCTGTGACGGTGTGGTTGTCGGAAGCGCGATTGTACGCCAGATTGAATCCAATATACCTCTCTTGGAAAAAGAAGAGACGCGTCAGCAGGGACTTTTGCAAATTAGAGAGTTTGTGGCACAATTAAAAGGTTAGCGTTGTGTACAGCAGTTATGAAAGGTGAGGCGAATATCGAATGAAACCAAAAGCGCAAATTGTAAATCTTCCTGTATATCAACCGGGCAAGCCGATTGAAGAGGTGAAAAAAGAATTAGGACTTGATGTTGTCATTAAATTGGCCTCCAATGAGAACCCTTATGGCTGCTCGCCGCGGGCAACCGAAGCGATTACCGCTGAACTGGGAACACTCAGCTTGTATCCGGACGGAAGCGCGGCTGATTTAACGGCAGAGCTTGCTGACCAGCTGGCAATTGAACGCAGTCAAATTATTTTCGGATGCGGATCCGACGAGATTATTGCTCTCATTATTCGAGCGTTCCTGGAGCCGGGGGATGAGACCATTATGGCGGATCAGACCTTCTCCGTGTATAAAACCAATGCAGACATTGAAGGTGCCGTGAGCATTGAGGTACCGCTGATCAACGGGAAGCATGATCTTCCGGGCATGGTCAATGTCATTACGGACAAAACGAAAATAATATGGGTGTGCAACCCGAATAACCCTACGGGAACCATCGTATCCGAGAGTGAACTGGTATCCTTCCTGGATGAGGTTCCTGCCCACGTAATGGTTGTACTGGATGAAGCTTATTATGAATATGTTACGGACGCTTCTTATCCAGCCAGCATCAAGCTGATGGAACGCTATCCTAATCTGGTTATTCTGCGTACCTTCTCCAAAATATACGGATTGGCAGCGCTTCGCATCGGTTACGGCATCGGTCAACAGGAAGTTATCTCCCTGATTAACCGGGTACGCGAGCCATTTAACACAGGTCGCCTTGCCCAAGTAGCCGCGAAAGCTGCTCTGAAGGATCAGGAGTTTGTTGCCAAATGTCGCCAGCGGAATGCCGAAGGCATTACGTATATTCAGCAGCAATTCGATCGCCTCGGGCTGTCCTACTTCCCTGCGAACGGTAATTTCATCATGGTGGATGTACAGAATCCGGGTACCGAAGTGTTCAAATTACTGCTTAGCAAAGGCATTATCGTGCGACCGGGATTTGAGGTCTACCCGAGCTACATTCGCGTAACCGTAGGTTCCGAGGAACAGAACAAGGCTTTTATCGGCGCTTTGGAGCAAGTGCTCCACGAAGTGAATTCTCCAGCCTGATCGAATGACACCACAAATAATCGCAGCTTGAAACGAGTGAGAGAGAACATGACAATGCACATTTCTATTTTTGGCGTCGGCTTGATCGGCGGTTCGTTAGCATTATGCTTCAAAGGAAAACCAGGCATAACCGTTACGGGTTATGCCCACACCCAGGAATATGCCGATCAGGTTACGGCCAAGTCCGTTGTTGACAAGGTTACCCTATCGGTAGAAGAAGCAGCCCAGGATGCGGATGTGATATTCCTGTGCGTTCCTGTAGGCAGCCTGGAGACATATATAAAGCGTTTAAGCGAATTGCCGCTTAAACCCGGGTGCATTATCACAGATGTAGGCAGTACAAAAGCCAGCATTGCGGAATGTGCAGCACAGCTAACACTTAAGGAAGCTTGCTTTATCGGAGGACACCCAATGGCTGGGTCGGAGCGATCCGGTGTAGGTGCTGCTTCGACGGTTTTGTTCGAGAATGCTTATTATGTCCTCACCCCTCCAGATCAAGTGCCTCAGGAGAAGCTGGATACTCTTGTGGAGCTTCTTGCTCATACACGGGCGCATATTGTGAAGGTAGAGCCGAGACTGCATGATGAGATTGTAGGGGCGATCAGTCACCTGCCCCATGTGATCGCAGTGGCTTTGGTGAACCAAATCAGCTCCTATAATGAGGAGAATCCGCTGTACCGCACACTTGCTGCAGGTGGCTTCCGGGATATTACCCGAATTGCATCCAGTGATCCCGTGGTTTGGCGGGACATTTTATTAAACAATCGCAATGTAATGCTTCCTTTACTTCGGGACTGGAATGAAGGAATTCAGCGGTTTATGGATATGCTGGAGAATCAAGATGGACCTGCTATCGAAGAGGCATTCCGCAGAGCGGGGGAGTTCCGCAGTGTGCTTCCTGAGAGACGTAAGGGTATGATTGTATCCCGGTACGATTTGTATCTTGACGTACCTGACCATCCAGGGATCATCGGTCGAATCGCAACTGATTTGGGAACAAACCGCATTAACCTCAGCAACATGCAGATTATCGAGAGCCGGGAAGATGTTCCGGGCGTTATGAGACTTTCCTTCCGCAATGAAATGGAACAGGAGCGTGCTAAAGAGCTGCTGATATCGCAAGGACATTCGGTTTACCAGTGATATTTCCGGTTGTTTAAAACAACCGGAAATAAATGTGTTTAATGTGTTGACAAAATGTAAACGTATACATATAATAAGAGTACAGTATGGTTTCTCTCCACTCCTATCCAAAATATTGCACTTTGTGCAACCGCCTTCAAATTTGAAGGCGGATTTTTTTTGTCTATTTTCCTAGCCGTGGTAAACCTCCTGGCACAAACCTGAACTTTTCTCCAAATTGTGCTATAATGCTAGAGTACTAGTGTAGAAGATTTGGGGAAATTGCCAAATACATAGAATAGTCAGACAACATGAGGCGTAACTATATATGGTTTGACGGTACTTTTGCAAATCCTTGATTTTGCATCCTTGAACAAGTACAGGACAAGGAAGAGGCACCGGTGGGTGAAGGAGGAACGAAAAATCATATGACGGATTCCCAATTGATCCAGGAAATCAAGCAAGGCAATACCGAACTTTATTCCGAATTAATGCGACGTTATCAGAGGAAAATATTAGCATTTGTCTATCATATGTTAAAAAGCTCGCACATGGAGCTTATGGCTGAGGATTTATGCTCGGAAACATTTTACAAGGCTTTCCGAAGCTTGCATTCATTCCGAGAAGTAGATGCATCCTTCTCAACATGGCTCTACACCATTGCACGGAACACCGTGCTCAGCGAGCTCCGCAAGCATCGCAGCGGCACATTGCCGCTTGAGGAGAGTGGAGTCGTTCCGGTGGCTCCGCTGGAGGTTGCTCCGGAACAGGCGATTCTGCGAAGCGAACGAGTACATATGGTAAGAGAAGCCATTAATAATTTGCCGGAGAAACAAAGATCGGCACTGATTCTTCGGGAGTACGATCAACTGGATTATCAAGAAATCGCGGATATTTTGGGTCAGAGTGTCAGCTCGGTCAAATCGTTGTTGTTCAGAGCCCGTGGCAGTGTCAAAATTCAGCTCGAACCTTATTTTCATGAGCCGGTTTTTGAGGATCTGAGAGGGATGAAGAGCAGATGACTTGCGATGAAGCCCAAGAGCTGATGGAAAGTGTCTGGGATTTGCCTGACAATGATCTGCGGCGACAACGGCTGAAAGCACATGTTCAAACCTGCAGTTCATGTGCAGAGGAGTACGAAATGTGGGTGGAGAGTCAAGATCTGGTCCATGCGTTGGAGCATGAAATTCCGGATATGGACGCTGACCAAATCAACCGCAATGTAATGGACCGGATCTATCGTGATTTCCCGTGGCTGGTGGAGGAAACATCCAAGAGCCGCGCGGTAAGCCGGGTTTCTCGTAAACGGTTGACTCTAATGATTGCAGGGTTTCTGGCATTGTTTGTTTGCAGCTTTGTCTATTTTGCAACGATGGGCAATCAGCCGGAGCCCGTACCGGAAGCGGTAACTACAGGAATAATGCCTACGGGAGTGGCTGACACAGCCCAAGGCCTGGCTGCTCAGGACGATTACAACATTCCGAAAACCAACAGCGGAATTATTGATCCTTTTGTGGTTGATATGAGCCCAACTCAGCCAGAATACTGGATGATCCTGTCCCTGCTGGGAATCGGCTTCGCCTTGTTTTTCCTGAAGAGATTAAATCGGGTGAGAAGATAAAATACATGAGGATGGAGGAGATGTGGCATGCAGATCGGCTTGGTTCGTCACGGTTTAACAGATTGGAATGCTGTAGGCAAAATACAAGGCCAAACGGACATTCCACTTAACGAGGAAGGTCGTAATCAAGCGCGTTTGCTAGGGGAAAGACTCCTGCAGGAGTCCTGTCGATGGGATTTTGCGATTAGCAGCGGTCTCTCCCGTGCCGAGGAGACGGCGAAGATCATCTCATCCATGCTGAATATTCCATTGGCACCACCGGATAACCGTTTGCGTGAGCGCAGATACGGACAGGTGGAGGGTTTAACAGCGGAAGAACGTGAATCCAGGTTCGGTGCCGACTGGCATCTGCAGGATTTAGGGCAGGAATCAGACATTGAGCTGCAGTCGAGGGGGCTTGTTTTCCTTGACGATATGTGGCATAAGCATCCGGATGCAAACATTCTGGTTGTCAGTCATGGCGGTTTTTTGGCGCAATTGTACAAACTGGTATGTCGTGGTGTTCTGAGTGAACGCATTGGCAATTTGTCGCTCACCGTCCTGGAGAGAAAAGACGATGATTGGTCGCCCCTTCTCTTTAACTGTACCAAGCATTTGCTGACAAAGCAGTCGTAAGTACATTGAATTATAATAAAGAGGAGCCTTCCCCGGGGGAGGCTCCTCTTTATTATAAGGACTGTCGTTTAAACTTCTGCTTTCACGATGAATCGATGCTGCTGAACCTCGAAGTAGCCCTTGGACTGGATGACAAGATAGATTCGATGCAGCGGCTCCAGGTAGCGTTCCACAGTGAAATCAGGGATCTGCCACGGAATGGCTTTCAGGTAATACACCACCGCACCGATGTCATAAAATCGCTGCAGCGGGAAGTCTTCCCGGCTGAGAGTGATGTTGAAACGATGATCGAGCAGCTCTTCCATCGCCGTTTCCAGATTCCAATGAGCAAACTCTTCATTCAGCGGGACTCCAAACATTTCGTTGATTCCTGCGCAATCTGTTCCCCCGGATTGCTGGGTTATGAATATACCGCGATCGTTCAAAATTCTCCGCAGCTCCGAGACGGAATAGGATTCATGCTGATTGATGATCAGATCAAAATAATGATCTTCCAAAGGAAGGGAAGCATCGTCTTCGAAATACACAACCTTTGCCCCCAGCGGCTCGAGCTGCTTCTTCGCCACCGGTACATTAGGCTTATATCCTTCAGTTGCGTAGACGGACTGTGGCAAGGGCTGAAGAGAGGATAAGAACTCCCCACCGCCCGTACCCATGTCCAGCAGCGTATTGGCATTCCGCAACAAGGGAATGACCAAACTGCCCAAGGACCAGGGAAGAAGCTGCGACTGCATGCGTCCTGAAGCCGTGATATGTGAAAAGTCCCATCCAGAAAAATGCTGATCCACTTCTTGGATATAGGCCATAAACTGTCTGTCTTTAATCATGGTTTGACAACCTCCATAACAATTTATAATGAGTTGTAACTGCATCTGAAATTGCTTTGGATATGGAGGCCCTCGAATTCTATGGGTGCCAAGTTATATTTCATGCTCTGGTGTTCTCACAATAATTCCCCTTCCTGAATTTTGAAAATCACTTTCATATCAACGTGCATTTCATTTTATTAGATGAGCGCTTCATAAATGTTATATTTTGACTCTATAGGCATTCTATCATTATATAAGAGAGCATAGTCATTTTTATATACAAAAAAATAATTTCGTAAACTGAAGCAAACAGGTATCAAATGTTCAAAACCTTCCCATAATGGTTGTAAAACGGCGAGGCGATGGAAGATGAATCTAGCGGATATGCTCACATATGCCGATATTGGACAGCTTAGCAATATAGCGAATCATTACGATTGTGACGCCAAGAGAAATTCGAAGCATGAGTTGATTCAGAGCATCCTGTCCAAGCTCGGAAGAAGAGAGTTCTTCGAGGAGCAGGTTAGCAGCTTGACACCAAGCGATTTGCGTTTCCTGAACAACCTGGTCTTTGACACTCGAACAGGCTACAGCCTGGAAGAATTGACTGCTGCGATACGCCTTACGGCGGATGTGGAAGAGAAGGGTGCAAAGGCCCCTGTGAAAAAGAAGGCTTCCGAGAAAACGGAAAGTCCGCGTGAGGCTGTTGCACGCTATCGCCGAAGCGGGTGGCTGTTTAACGGTTTTACCCACTCCACCAAATATTTGTTTCAAGTACCTTCGGATTTGAAGGAGCGCTTTCGGGACGTGCTTCGTGAACGTCTCCATGAAAACCTGCAGCGATTGACGGATGATCCGGAAGTATATCGGGACGAGCAGGGACTGGCCGCGGAAGATTTGATGCTGATTCTTAAGTATGTCGGTGGACATGATATTGAATTGAATCAGGAAGGGTTTATGTACAGGCGGAACCAGCAGCAGCTGATGAGCACGCTGCATATTACGGAGCCGCTGATCACGAAAGGTGCATGGCGCTTTGGGTACGGCCGATCCTGCATTGAATATCCCGATCGATTTGCACTGCTGTACGATTATGCTTACGCAAGAAAATGGATCACGGAAAGCAATGCACGGTTAATCTTGACGGAAAGCGGAACTTCGTTTATTGAGGAAGGAAATCAAGTTAGCGTGATACAGATATTCCGCTTTTGGTTAAGACTGTATAAGGGCGCAATTCCCAATATCACTTCTCTTGTGTACTGGATCAGTCAATGTGCAAGAGATTGGGTTACAGCTGCATCTCTTTATGAATCGCTGGGTTGGCTAATCCGTCCTTTCTATTATGATAGTCCGCAAAATATGCTCGAGCATCGGATTATCCGTATGCTGATGCATTTAGGGATGATCCGTATAGGGGAGAGCCAAACGATGGGAACTTCGTACAAAATGACCGCGCTTGGCTTAAAGGCTGCGGAAGCCAGTATACATATCAGCGATTCGAACGATTTGATCCTCTAGCATGGTTAGGTAGTCGAAACAGCCAAAATGATTTTATGAGAGTAAAGCAATTAATGGGAAAGAATATAAGCTATATGCAAATTTAGTTTGGAGGTGCATCCTAATGGATAAGATGAAGGTTACTTACGAGGTTATGTTAGGTCTGGCGGCCGAGATGGTGTGGGACGAAGCATTGCGCAAGCATCGGAGTGAAGAGCTGTATAAAGAAATTGACGAAGCGCTGGCTTCCGGCGACGAAGTGGCTTTCCGAAACCTGACGGATGAACTGAGGACTTTGAATTGAAGAAATGCTTTATCGCATTTCTTCTTTTTTTTGCCTTACTGCAGATTCACTCTTATAATGAAGAAAAATCATAATGAGTGAGCAGAAAGGATGTACCCTGCATGAAATTTAGTGAAGTGGACGAGCAAACTTGGGAGGAACTGAAGCCTTTCTATGATACCTGCCTCATTCCGTATACCGGATTATCAGGTTTGGAGTCGCCGTGGGAAGTGACTGCTGCACTGGAGCGGCTTCGGGATTTTATGGATTTGGCAGAAATTCCGTTTAAGGGCAGATTGGTTACATATCCAGCCATACAATATGGAAAGACTGAAGATATAAAGCTTCTAAATGAAGTTTGTCACAATGTCAAATCCATCGGGTTCAAATACGTTGTTGTCATGACAGCCGATCGTGAGCTTTCTGAAGAGGATGTGCCTGAAAGTTCGCTGGTGCTGTCCCGGCGCAGGTTTGAAGACAATGGAGATACCCCCTTGGCGGCCGTTGTTTCCGAACAAATCAGTGAAATGTGGCAGCAGGAAAGCCGTATCGAAATGTGACAAAAAACCAACAATTTATGAAAGGGCTATTGGAAGCGAACCCAAATTTGGGGTTCAAATTCTTGACGGTCTTGGGTGCCTAATATATTATTAGTATGTCCTAGTAAGTCGTGTGATTTTGATCATTGATGACACTTAAGAACGGTTGACAAAGGGGGTTGAACACAGAATGAGCAGCAACCACAATGACGAGCATGAAGAATCGCACAATCCACCCCGTCTGAAAGAGATGTCCCGCAGACAATTTCTTACATACACGTTGGGCGGTGCCACAGCTTATATGGCTGCTGGGGTAGTTTTGCCAATGCTTCGCTTTGCCGTTGATCCGATTCTTCAGAATAAAGAAGAAGGATCTTTTGTAAAGGTAGCGGAAGAGAGCAAAATTACCAACGATCCACAAGAATTCCATTTTGAACTCAAACAGCAGGACGGCTGGTACAACAGTACAGCCACTTTGACGGCGTGGATTCGTAAGAACGATCAAGGTGAGATTGTAGCGCTTTCACCAATTTGTAAACATTTGGGATGCCTTGTTGGATGGAATAACAACAAGAATTTCCCGGATGAGTACCACTGCCCTTGCCACGGTGCACGTTATACACCGGACGGTAAGAATCTTGCAGTTGCGCCGAAGCCGCTTGACCAGTACGAGACGAAAATTGATAACGGCTGGATTTACCTCGGCGCCATCGTGCCAAATACCGTAGTTAAATAGGAGGCGTAGATTCAGATGTTGAAGAATGTCTACAACTGGATTGATGAACGTCTCGATATCACGCCGATTTGGAGAGACGTTGCAGACCACGAGGTACCGGAACACGTAAACCCGGCGCATCATTTCTCCGCGTTTGTGTACTGTTTCGGCGGCTTGACGTTTTTTATCACAGTCATCCAGATTCTGTCGGGGATGTTCCTGACGATGTATTATGTGCCCGATATCATAAACGCTTACAACAGTGTCGAGTACCTGCAAACACAGGTTGCTTTTGGACAGATTGTCCGCGGTATGCATCACTGGGGCGCAAGCTTGGTAATCGTAATGATGTTCCTGCATACGATGCGCGTGTTCTTCACAGGCTCTTACAAAGCGCCGCGTGAAATGAACTGGGTAGTCGGCATGCTCATTTTCTTTGTTATGCTCGGTCTTGGTCTGACAGGTTACCTGCTGCCATGGGATAACAAAGCTTACTTCGCTACAAAAGTTACATTGGAGATTGCGAACTCCGTACCTTGGCTTGGACCAATCATTAAAGAATTGCTGCAGGGCGGTACGATTGTTGGTGCCGAAACGCTAACACGTTTCTTCGCTATTCACGTATTCTTCCTTCCGGCTGTCCTTCTTGCCCTATTGGTAGGACACTTTATTATGATCCGCCGACAAGGTATTTCCGGTCCACTATAAGAAGAAGGGAGGCGCATATTTATGGCACATGGTCATAAATCTGATGAGAAAGTAGTTTTTGTCGGCGATTCGCGTGTGAAAAAAGGCAGCGGATGGGTTACTCCGCCGGATTACACCGCTTATCCCGGTAAATCAGAAGCGTTCATTCCTAACTTCTTGCTGAAGGAATGGATGGTTGGGGTCGTTGTGTTGGTCGGATTTCTTGTGCTGACCATCTCGGAACCGGCTCCGCTTGGTTATCCGGCAGATCCGGGGGCTTCTGTAATCCCGATGCCGGACTGGTACTTCCTGTTCTTGTATGAATACTTGAAGCTTCCTTACGCTTCCGGTGATTATGTCGTTCTAGGTACAATTGGGGTTTCAGGGGTCGCCTTCGGTGCATTGCTGCTGGTTCCTTTCCTTGATACAGGGAAAGAACGGCGCTTCTACAAAAGGCCGATTACTTCGGCACTTATGATTCTGTCGTTGTTTGCCGTCATTTATCTGACGAATGCAGCATGGACGCACTATGTGCATGAGTTGGAAGCTACGGGACAGAAGCCTGAGCATATTCAGCGGGAAGAAGAAGCAGAAGAGAAACATGCAGCGGGACTGCCGACAACCAGCGGCAAGCAGTCGGAAGATAGTATTGTAGCGATTGTGGACAAGGATAATCCGGCAATGGAAACCTTTAAGACAGCTACATGCATCACCTGTCATGCTGCAGATCTGAAAGGGGCATCCGGTCCATCGCTTCGCGGTGTTGGGGATACCCACACCAAGGAAGAGATCATGGCTATCATTGAAAATGGCCAAGGTACTATGCCTCGAATGAAAGACCAGGCTTTAAGTGCTGGTGTAACCGAAGCAGAGCTTGATCAGTTGGCTGAATGGCTTGCAAGCCAGAAAGCAGAAGCAGCTGGAGAGTAATGATATACAGAAGAACCTGACCGCTGATGCGGTCAGGTTTTTTTAAATAGGAAGGGTTTAGATGAAATGTATCGGGCGTTTAGGTATAATCGGCTGTAGCTATGTAATTAGAATACAGTCATATGAGACAAGGAGGACGGAGTTTGTCAATTTCACATCTGTGGAGCCGGGAATTTTTAAGTAAGCGATCGATTCTGTGGTTATTGTTCATATGCAATGCACTTGGAACGATTTATGGCTACATATGGTACGGTGGTCAAATGGTTGACACGGTGAACCACGGCTACATATGGCAGGTCATATTTGTACCGGACAGTCCGACGGCGAGTTTGTTCTTCTGTTTGGCAGTACTGCTGCTTCTATACCCGCCTAAGCGATTGGGCAGTGCCTTGTTTCAGCAGTTCATTGAGGCATTGGCCGTTGTTACCTCAGTGAAGTACGGGGTATGGGCAGTTGCCATCATATTTGCAGGACAAGCCCAAGGGGATGTGCTGGCATGGCAGGATTGGATGCTGGTTGCCTCGCATACGGCGATGGCGGTGGAGGCGCTGCTGTTTGTCCGGTTGTTTCATTACCGCTGGACAGCGCTTACCGGGGCCATCGCATGGACTCTATTGAATGATACAGTGGATTATACTTATGGAGTGTTTCCTTGGCTGCCGGGGGAGTTATATGATGATCTTTCCGCTGTAGAGCTCTTTACCTACCTCCTGACTCTTTCTAGCGGCTTTGCTGCCTGGATATTCATGAAATACGGTAATTCCAATCGACTATAGCCAATTCGGCAATACAGTTCTATGCACATCCCTTCTGCCATACATATACGGTAGGAGGGATGTCCCATGTTTCGAACCTTTCGCAAGCTCCTGCTGGTCCTGTCTGCACTATTGCTGCTGCATGCCATCAGCATCAGTGATCCTATATGGGCTGATCCCGTGAGTGGAGATACGGAAAACTCGCCCGCTGCTTCCATTCAGGCCAAAGCGCTGAATAAGGAAGTAGAGCAGCTGTACCGTCATGTGGAGGAAGGCAATGTACAAGCCGTGCTTGAGGATACCCGCCGGGTATCCAGCCTTTTTGAAGCTTCCTCATTTCAGGGATTGATCGGAGTTGAAGGTATTCATGCACTGGCCGAGAGCATTTTGGAGATGAAAGAAGCTACTGCAAGAGCCGTGCAGGAACCTCAGCACTGGATGAGGTCTGCAGGTAAACTCCGCATGGCATCAGACAGCTTGATTCATTCGAGGGATGCATTATGGCTCCAGTACTTCAAGGTGATTCGTGAAGATCTTAGAGTAATGGGGCAGTATGCCGCGCAGCAGGATAAACCCGGCATGAAAAGGGCTTACGACAGCCTGGAAGAACATTATGAGCTCATACGCCCGTCCATCGTTATTCAGCGAAAGCCTGAGGATGTGAACATGATTGAATCCTGGATTTCCTATGCGGGTGGTCTGGTGACCTCTGGAGAAACATCCGAAGTACAAAGAGTGCTGCCGCAGGGCGAGGAAATGATGAATATGCTGTTTGGCAAGAAGAAGGATGAGCCGGCCCTTGCTCCTCTGGCAGAGGTTAGGGAGCCTTGGACATGGCAGCTGGTCATCGGTGCCTTCATCCTGGCAGCTTTAACGTTTGTTGGCTATCGCAAATATCGCGGTCAGCAGTATAGCTCTAAACCGATGTTTCCGCGTAAATTGTAAGCAACATATGATATGAGTTCGAAGCAGCCCGGTGCAAACCGGGCTATTCCTCTTTAAATCCTTCCCCATGGACATCATTGACATCGTTAATGATCATGAACGCACGAGGATCAATGGATTTGGCTATTTCGGTCAGTCGGCGGATCTCCTGTCTGGACACTACGCAGTAAACCATATGTTTGGCTTGTTTGGAGTAGACACCGATGGCGGGAATAAGCGTAACCCCGCGTTCCATATCGATGGTGATGCGTTCGGCGATCTCGGGGGCATGATCACTAATGATGGTAAAAGCTCTGGCAGCATAGGCACCCTCCTGTATAAAATCGATGACCTTCGAAGCAATGAACACGGCAACCAGGGTATATAAAATCCGTTCGAGCGGGATAAAGAATAACGAAAGCCCGATAATCAAAATATCAAGTGACAGTATGATCTGACCCATACTGAAGCCGAACTTGCGATTAATGATTCTGGCGATAATATCGGAGCCGCCGGTGGTTCCGCCGAATCGAAACACAATGCCGAGCCCAGCCCCAAGCGTTACGCCTGCATAGAGAGACGCGAGAATATAATCATGCTCTGTCCGAAACGGCACAATATATCCCCGATTGATCAGCATCTCGAATAACCAGAGGAACAGGGTTAGTGAGGCGATACCGAGACCCGTATAGATGGACTGGCGCTTTCCGAGGATTTTCATTCCAACCAAAAATAGCGGAATATTTAATACCATGGTCGAGATGGACGGGGAAATGTTGAAGGCGTAATTGAGAAGGACGGTAATGCCGGTGACTCCACCTTCCATGAGTTCATTCGGAATGATGAAATAGAGCAGACCGAATGCGTATATGGCAGAACCGATGATGATTGGAATCATCGTTCGAAGCTGATGCATCAACATGGGTGTTCTCATAAGACCTCCTGAATTTCCTGTAGTGGACTGTATCCGTATGTCTGGTTAACTCGTATCCCTAACTAGTATGTGCCGATAATGTTGCAGCAATAAAAAATTATTTGTTTTCAAATGGGCTTTACGATAACATAGGTTTAAAACCTGTCGCCCTGACGACAAGTGAAAGCTGCTGAAGACTTCATGTTGGAAGCTTACTGCGCAGTGAAGGGAGTTATCGGAATCTTGGAAAAATCAATGGCTGAAATGCAGCAGGAAGTCGATCGATATATATCACAGTTCAAGGAAGGTTATTTCAGTCCTTTATCCATGATGGCCCGGATGTCGGAAGAGGTCGGCGAGCTTGCCAGAGAGGTTAATCATCAGTTTGGCGAGAAGCCGAAGAAAGCGGATGAAGCGGATAATTCCATTGAAATGGAACTTGGAGATATCCTGTTTATCACCATCTGTTTTGCCAATTCGCTTGGCATTGATCTGGCGGAGGCCCATAATAAAGTCATGCATAAATTTTCGACGCGTGATGCCGATCGTTGGACGAAAATAAACACCGATTAGGCTGCTGCTACATATGCTGTACCAAACCCGCTGTGGGGAGGGACAGCCAGTGAAACCTGAAAGCTATATACAAAAAGCATATCGATGCATCCTTCAAAATGATTTCGACGAGGCGTTGCGTTGGTTTGAGCAAGCGATTGCCGCTAATCCCGGAGATGCTGAAGTCCACTACCGATGCTCCATCACCTATGGCAGAAGCAACAAGCTGGATATGGCGATCATTCACGCGGAAGAAGCCGTAAGATTGCAGCCTGACAAACCGGAGTATGGTGTTCATTTACAGCATATTAAGGCTGCAGAACTGGTGCAGCGAGCCCGAAAAATGGTGGAGAACCGCAAGGATGTCACCAAGACGGAGCTGTATCAGGCCATATCGCATCTGAAATCAGCCGTAGCGATGGACCCTTTATATGCTCAGGCGTATGTATGGCTGGCCCTTGTCTATAGTGAACTCGACGAGCACGCGCTTGCCATATCCACGCTTAAAGAAGTCATTGCGCTGTATCCTCAGGAAAGTGGTCTTCAGTATATTATGGAGGAGCTTAAACAGCGCTTGAGATCATATTTGCAGGATTCAGCATCGGATTGAAAGTGAGGAAATGTAGATGGCAAACAAAATGAAAGTAGCGGTCGTCGGTGCCGGCGGCCGTATGGGTAAAGAAGTTGTGAAGCTGGTGCTAGGTGATGAGGAACTGGAACTGGTAGCAGCCGTAGGAAAATCTGATGCAGGCGCAGACGCAGGGACACTTGTTGGTCTGCCAGCCTGCGGCATCCGCGTAACATCCGATTTGGAAATGGCGCTGGTTGAATCCAGACCGGATGTTATGGTTGATTTTACAACTCCGCAATTTGCTTACAGCAACACGGCGCTGGCTATTAAGCATGGTGTGCGTCCGATTGTAGGCACAACCGGTTTCACTCCGGAGCAAATCGAAGAGTTGGACAAGCAGTGTGCGGAGCAGAATATCGGCGGTTTAATTGCCCCGAACTTCTCCATTGGAGCCATCCTCATGATGAAGTTTGCTGCCCAAGCGGCAAAATATTTGCCACATGTTGAGATTATTGAAACCCATGGCGACCAGAAGCTGGATGCTCCGTCCGGCACCTCGATAAAAACAGCAGAAATGATTGCACAGAACCGTGAGGAAATTCGCCAAGGCAATCCGAAGGAAGAGGAAGTAATTGAAGGTGCCAGAGGCGGTTATTATAACGGCTTCCGCATACACAGCGTCCGTTTGCCGGGTGTATTCGCGCAGCAGGAAGTTATTTTTGGAGGATACGGTCAAAGTCTGAAGATCCGTCATGATTCCTATGAGCGTGCAGCTTATATGCCAGGTGTAAAGATGGCAATGGAGAAGGTAATGAGTTATACCGGCTTGGTCTATGGATTTGATCATTTTATTGACTAACATAGGGGAGAAATGACTATGAATATTGCATTTATCGCTCATGACCGTAAAAAAGAGGAAATGGTCAATTTCGTTATTGCATATGAAAGTGTATTTGAAGATCATAAACTGTACTCCACAGGCACGACAGGTACCCGTATTATGGAACAAACCCAGCTCAGCATACATCGCTTTGCTTCGGGCCCGCTTGGCGGCGACCAGCAGATTGGAGCGCTCGTAGCGGATAACGAAATGGATTTAATTATTTTTCTTCGCGATCCCTTGATGGCACAGCCTCATGAGCCGGACATTAACGCGCTGCTTCGTTTATGCGACGTGCAGGGAATTCCGCTTGCAACCAATGTAGCCACTGCAGAAATTCTCGTCAAAGCGCTGGACCGCGGGGATTTTGCATGGAGAGAGCTTGTGCACAAATACAAACCGGGCGTGGACAGCTAATGAACAGCAAGCTGGATATTTTAATCTTCGGGGCACACGCAGACGATGCCGAGATTGGAATGGCAGGAACGATTGCGAAGCATGCGGCGGCAGGACTGTCTATCGGGATTTGTGACCTGACGCAGGCAGAGATGTCATCCAATGGAACGGTCTCCATTCGCAAAGCAGAGGCAGATCATGCTGCCAGTGTGCTGGATCTCAAGGTCCGTACGAATCTGGGATTGCCGGATCGAGCTTTATTCGTCACACCTGAGCATATTGAGCTGGTGACAGCAGAAATCCGCAGGTTTGCTCCTTCGGTTGTGTTTGCACCCTATTGGGAAGATCGTCATCCCGATCATGTGGCCTGCAGTCGTTTGGTAGAAGAAGCGGTGTTCAATGCAAAACTTCGACGCTATATGCCGGAGCACTCACCGGTCAAAGTGGACGAGCTTTATTTTTATTTCATCAATGACATAGGAAGAGCGGATTTGGTCGTTGACGTTACGGATTATTACGGAGTTAAAGAGCAAGCCTTGTCTTGTTACCGTTCCCAATTCCAGAAGGCTGAAGAGGATGCAGTCTCTACCCCTTTGACAGAGGGATACATAGAGCGTGTGCGGGCCAGGGATTCGTTGCTTGGAGCGCGCAGGCTTATTCCTTATGCAGAAGGTTTTGCTTGTAAAAGTCCATATGTTGTTCATCTATTCGGCTCCAAGCAGGCATAATATATAGAGGCGTAGGTAAAGGAGGCCTGACATGAATCAACAACCATTAAAAATCGGAATTACCTGTTATCCTTCATTGGGCGGGTCCGGGGTGGTGGCGACGGAGCTTGGAAAGCTTCTGGCCGAGCAAGGTCACCAGGTTCATTTTATAGCACATAGCATCCCGTTCCGGTTAGGGACTTTTCATAAAAATATTTTTTATCATGAAGTTGAAGTGAACGATTATTATGTGTTTAGGTACCCGCCATATGATCTATCGCTAGCAACGAAAATGGCGCAGGTGGCAAAAATGCAGCAGCTTGACGTCCTTCATGTCCACTATGCGGTGCCGCATGCGGTATGTGCTTTCTTGGCGAAGCAGATGGTCGGGGATCAGCTTAAAGTCGTGACCACCTTGCATGGGACGGATATTACCGTGCTGGCACAGGATGAATCGCTGAAGGATCTAATCCGGCTCGCGATTAATGAGAGTGATGCGGTTACGGCTGTTTCTCAGGATCTGATCCGAGAGACTCGGGAACTGCTTGATATAAGCCGAGATGTTGACCTGACCTACAACTTCGTTGATCCTAGGGTGTACTATCCTCGGGATTCGGAGTCGCTGCGCAGAGACTATGCCGATCCGGATGAAAAGATTGTGATGCATATCTCTAATTTCCGGCCAGTGAAGCGAGTAGGCGACGTGTTGGAGATATTTGCACAGGTACAGGAACAGGTCCCAAGTAAGCTGCTGCTTGTCGGTGAAGGGCCTGAGCTGCCGAAGATCCAATGCCGTATCAATGAGCTGGGACTCAGCAGCAAGGTCCATTTTCTTGGCAAGCAAGATGAGATTGCCCACGTAATATCCATGGCCGACGTACTGCTGCTTCCTTCGGAAAAGGAAAGTTTCGGTCTGGTTGCCCTAGAAGCGATGGCTTGTGGGGTACCCACCGTGGGTTCCACAGCAGGCGGAATCCCTGAATTGGTTACGCATGGTGAGACAGGATATTTGGCTCCGATCGGAGATACGCATTCAATGGCTCAGCATGTGCTTGAGATATTTAAGGATGAAGCACTGAGCGAACGTCTGCGGAAAGCATGTTTGCAGCGATCCAGCAAAATGTTCTGTAATGAGTTAATCCGCGGCAAATATGAAGAAATATATTACCGAGTGTTGGGACGGGAGGTAGGCAAGCTGAAGCCGGTCTGTGGCTAAGCTTACCCTCTCGTTGTTTTTCGGGTGAAGGAACGGGAATACTATGGCAGAGATGTTTAATTCAGTACAATGGCGCAACGCAGACCCGAATATGGCTGAGCGGAGTGCGGACGTGATCCGCACTCTGCTTCAGCATGGATATGAAGCATACTGGGTCGGAGGCTGTGTCCGTGACGAATACATGGGGCGCAAGGTCAGCGATATGGATATTACGACCTCGGCCTTGCCGGAAGTGACCTGCTCTGTCTTTCCGAAAGTGGTTCCTACAGGCATCAAGCACGGAACCGTTACAGTGCTGATGGAAGGTCAGGCTTTCGAAGTGACCACTTATCGGGTGGAGAGCGGGTATGAGGATCATCGGCATCCGACCGAGGTCGCTTTTGTCCGAGATGTGAAGGAAGATTTGACGCGGCGCGATTTTACGATGAATGCCATGGCCAGAGGCATCGACGGTTCCTGGGTGGATCCGTTTGGCGGACGAGAGGATATTGATAAACAAGTGATTCGCTGTGTCGGCGATGCCCGTCTTCGCTTTCGTGAAGATGCGCTGCGTATGGTTCGCTGTATTCGCTTCGCTTCGGTGTTTGGTTTCTCCATTGCCCTGCATACCTGGAAGGGAATTCTATCGGAGAGAGATACCCTAAGCTGGATTGCCATGGAGCGAATTCGCAGTGAATTTGAGAAAATCATGACCGGACCATCCCCATTACGGGGATTGGAAATGTTTCTCCGCAGCGGACTTTACTCACGAATGAAAGCCCCTTTTCCGTACACGGGGCATGATGTTCCTATCATGGAAGCCATCCATCGGACGGCCCCGGAGCATTCGTCCATCCGTTGGTCGCTGCTGCTGCTTGCCTGCGGCATTTCGGCCCAGGAAGCTGAGAGACTGCTGAGATCATGGACATTTTCCAATAAACAGCGGGAAGCGATTGTGAAATTGCTGGCGCTTCACGAATCATATGCACAGGTCAATGAAGAAAAAGAAAAAGAAAAACAGAGCGGCAGGCTGACGTGGATCAAGCTTGTTCTTGCTCACGGGGCGGAAGCGGCTCATAGCTGGCTGCAGATGCAGACGGCTATGGAATGGACCGGAGCGGCGACCGTATCGCCGGCCGTGATGGAGCAGCTTGAGGGCTGGCTGCAGGAGCTTCAGATTCGAAATCTGAAGGATCTGAATATTACGGGAAGCGAGCTGCTGCTGGCGCTGGACAAGCGCGGTGGAGCCTGGCTTGGCGAACTTCTCGGGGAACTGCTGGAGAAGGCGGCAGCAGGTCTAATTAACAACGATAAGGAATCGTTGATTAATGAAGCAAAGCGGGTGGTAATTAATAATGAAGGATCATGATCAAGACAATTCGCTGCTGAGTATGTTTCAGGAGAATTCCGGTCAGTTTTTGTCAGGAGAAGAAATAAGCCGCAAGCTGTCCATAAGTCGGACGGCTGTATGGAAGCAGATCAATAAACTGCGAAGTTTGGGTTATGATTTTGAAGCTATCCCGAGACTCGGCTATCGCATGATGGAATCGCCGGACAAGCTGAGTGTGGATCAACTGGAAGCGGGGATGACCAGTAAAATCCTAGGCAAGCAAGTAACGTTATTGGACAGAACGACCTCTACTCAAGAGGACGCCCGGCAGTTGGCTGAAGAGGGAGCACCGGAAGGCACTTTAGTCATCTCGGAAGAACAAACGGGCGGGCGCGGCCGAATGGGGCGGAGATTTCATTCCCCGCGGGGCAAGGGAATATGGATGAGCCTCGTACTACGGCCGAAACAGCCGCTGCATTTAACCCAGCAGCTGACCTTGCTGACGGGCGTGGCGGTTTGCCGAGCCATCATGAAATCCGCTGGAATAAAGACGGATATCAAGTGGCCTAACGATATTTTGTTTCAGGGTAAGAAGGTTTGCGGGATTCTGCTGGAGTCTGCTACGGAAGATGAAAGAGTCCGTTACTGCGTGGCAGGAATCGGAATTAGCGCCAATCTGAAGGAGACGGATTTTCCGGAAGAGCTGCGTGACGTTGCAACCTCGATTCGAATGGCTGGCGGTAAAACCATCAATCGAACCGAATTGATTCAAACCATCATGGCGGAGATGGAAGTTCTGTATGAACTGTACAACGAGCAGGGATTTGAACCGATTTCATCGCTCTGGGAAGCATTGTCAGGCTCAATCGGTCGGGAGGTGCGTGTCCAGACGATGCGAGACAGTTTCATTGGAATCGCCACAGGCCTCAATAAGGACGGCGCATTGCTGGTGCGGAATAACGAGAATGAGACGATACCTGTTTATTCTGGAGATATTCTTTTTAATACCAGGTAAATCAAACATGGTGAAATTGCAGCGGCATTTTGTTATACTATAGCCAGAGGCGGTATCGTGAACAGCGAATTGCACTCTGCGCAAGTTTTGCAAGAAACATGTTATAGAACACCTTCATAACTGTTATGCCGGTTACGTTGGATTCTGCTCTGAGCCGAAAGGACCGAGACAGAAGGGACGATCGCGAGTGACTCTTTTTTGCCTTTCGGACTTTTTAGCGGTCGTGCTAAAAGGTTTTTTTTATTGTGTTTAACTAGATTACACAGGGAGGCTGTGTCACAATGGCAGGCAAACAAGCACTAAACATTGTAAAAATGAAAAACATGAAGAAGAAGGGCGTACCGATTACGATGCTGACCGCGTACGATTATCCTTCTGCCAAGCTGGCGGAGGAAGCAGATATCGATATGATATTGGTAGGCGATTCGCTTGGCAACGTAGTGCTGGGCTACAATTCAACGATTCCTGTAACGCTGGATGATATGGTATACCATACTCGCGCGGTTGCTCGGGGGGCGGAAGAGACCTTTATCGTAGCCGACATGCCGTTTATGACCTACCATGGGGGCATTGATGAAAGCTTGCGAGGCGTTCGGAGGTTGATGCAGGAAGGCCATGCGCATGCCGTGAAAATGGAGGGTGGCGAAGAAATCGCCGATACCGTCAAACGTATTGTACAATCCGGTGTTCCGGTACTTGGGCACATCGGGCTGACGCCTCAATCCGTGAATCAGATTGGCGGCTATCGCATACAAGGCAAGGATGCTCGTGATGCCGAGCGGCTCATGAATGACGCGAAGGCACTTGAAGCCGCAGGTGCATTTGCAGTTGTATTGGAGCTGGTGACGGAAGAAACAGCAGCCGAAATTTCCAAAGTGCTGAGCATACCAACCATTGGCATTGGTGCCGGTCGTTATTGTGACGGTCAAGTACTGGTATACCATGATATATTGAAATATGCGTCCCCTTATCGGGACAAACGCTTCGTTAAAACCTACGCTGATGTCGGAACCATCATCCGCGATGGCATTTCACAGTATGTTAGGGAAGTGAAGGACCGCTCATTCCCGGCCGAAGAGCATGTGTTCAAAACAGAGACTAAAGCAGTGGTAGAAACGACATTATATGGCGGTACCAAGGAAAAGGTGGGCACGACTTCATGAAAGTGATTCGCACAATTGCGGAATTGAGATCCGAAATTCAGGATCGCCAGCAATCCGGTTACGGACCGGTAGGTCTTGTGCCGACGATGGGCTATTTGCATGAAGGACACGCCAGTCTGATGCGTAAAGCACGTGAAATGTCAGGAACGGTGGTCATCAGCATCTTCGTCAATCCGATACAGTTCGGTCCCGGTGAAGATTTCGAAACCTACCCGCGAGATGAAGCGCGTGATGTGGCATTGGCGGAATCGGAAGGCGTAGACGTGGTGTTCATTCCAGCTGTACAGGAAATGTATCCGCAGCCAACAAAAACCAAGATTTCCGTGGCGGAAATAACGTCTTTATTGTGCGGAGCATCCCGCCCCGGGCATTTTGACGGCGTAACCACCGTTGTCAGTAAACTGTTCAATATCATAAAACCGGATTACGCCTTTTTCGGGATGAAGGACGCGCAGCAGGTGGCTGTCATTGAACAAATGGTACGGGATTTGAACATGGATGTCACCATCGTGCCCTGTCCCATCATCCGTGAAGCCGACGGTCTGGCCCTGAGCTCGCGGAACGTGTATTTGAAGCCGGAAGAGCGGGAACAGGCTCTTGTGCTGTCAGGTTCACTGCGGACGGCTCAGGAGGCAATCCAGCAAGGGCAGGCGGCAACGGCAGGAGAGATCCGTGCACATCTTCGAGAATATATATCCCGTTCCCCACTGGCCGATATTGAATATGCAGAATTACTCACATTCCCGGAACTTGTTCCAGTGGAAGATTCTTATCGTATGGTTGATGGAGACAGCCCGGTAATTATGGCGCTGGCTGTGCGCTTCGGCAGAACTCGTCTCATTGACAATGCGCTAATCCAACCAAAAGTAGGGGGATCCCATGTTTAGAACGATGATGAAATCCAAAATCCACCGGGCTACGGTGACGGAAGCCAATCTGAATTATGTGGGCAGCATTACCATTGATGAAAATTTAATGGAGGCTGCAGACTTGCTGGAGAATGAAAAAGTTCAAATCGTGAACAATAACAATGGCGCCCGTTTGGAAACGTACGTTATCAAAGGCGAACGCGGCAGCGGGGTTATATGCCTGAACGGCGCCGCAGCAAGGCTTGTTCAGCCTGGAGACAATGTAATTATCATTTCTTATGCCATGATGTCCAAAGAGGAATACGACCATCATACGCCTACGGTTGTGATTGTCGACGAAATGAATAAGCCGGTTACGACGGAGTATCGCGAAGTCCACGCGGCGGTTCTCTAAGAGCCAAAATGTGACGGAAGCCCAAAGGGATGAAAAGACCGACTTCTACAGAAAATGAGTTCAGGTCGATGCACTGATCTCATTTTTCCGCTAAGGGTGGGATGCAGCTATGTTTCAACATGTATTCGCTGAAATGAACAACATGTTAGATGAAATTGTGAAGCATTACCCTTCTGCACAAGGTCCCCAAAAACAGGCGCTGGTACAAAACTGGAACATGCTCAAAAGCATGAGTGAAGCAATTATCGAGGAGTGGCTCCAATTTGAAGAGAAGATGGCCATTTTCCGCGAAAATGCCGTATCACCCCCGGTTTTTCCGCCGACCGAAGCGCCTGAATTGCAGCTTGATGCTTTTATCCGTGGCCAAGGTTATTACAAGTTGTTGATGTTCCAGCCGGCAATACAGCAGTTTGGGGCTGCCGCTGTGGTATTTCCGGAGAGCCTTCTGATCAAGCTGTACATTGCGATGTCCCATCTTTATATGGGGCAGACAGCTCAGGCATCTGATGTATTGATGTCCATTCTGCCGCTGGCAGATAACAAGAAGCTCCGGGCGATGATCTACAATGCACTTGGATGCATCGAGGTATTGAATGGACAACAAGGGAAGGCCGAAGAAAATTTCGCACTGGCAATTCACAGCGATCCGACTCTGCCCGATCCCATTATTAATCTGGAGGTCTGCAAGAAGAACCGCGGTGAACTTCAGTACGGCAGCCAACTGATCTCTTTGCTGTAGAAGAAAAAGCCTAACAAGAAGCGATGCCAGAGCTCATTCTAAAGAGACTTTGGCATCGCTTTTTGCCGTGTGAAGCAGGAAGGGGAGGATGAGGGGATTTTTTACCCGGAATGTTCAAAACCCGCAACTTCTGGTATGCTGTTAATTAGTCTGGAGGAAAGGGATTTAGTCGAATGAAATTTGCCGTATTGGATTTTGAAACCACGGGCAACCAGTCTGCAGATGAGATTATTCAGGTCGGACTGGCCATCATCGAAGAGGATCGAAGTATATCCCGCGTGTACGGCACTTATGTCAATCCCGGGATTCCAATCCCTCCGTTTATCACCGGTTTGACCGGTATTTCTGACAGCGATGTAGCGGACGCTCCATCCCTAGAGGAAATGATGATGGAACTTGTGCCCATGCTCGACGATGTGGTATTGGTTGGGCATAACGTAGCTTTTGATTTTAATTTTTTGCAAAATGCACTCGATCGCTGTGGCTATTTACCGTTCAGCGGTCGGATTCTAGATACGATGCACTTCTTGAAAATATGCTTCCCTTCGCTTTCTTCATATCAGCTTGGAATGGTGTCTTCCCATTTCGGCCTGGAGCATGACCGTCCGCATCAAGCGGACAGCGATGCACTTGCAACGGCCTATGCGCTGCTGAAATGTCTGGAGGAGATCGATGAGCTTCCGCTCTTGACCATTCAACGGTTAAGTGATCTTTTTGCTGATGAGGATAGCGATTTGGCCTGGTTCTTTGACGGAATCCGGGCGGAACGGGAATTCCAAGCTGTACAGGGCGGAGATACCCATACGTATTATCGC
The DNA here is from genome assembly GCF_029893715.1 of Paenibacillus sp. LBL. NCBI lineage: Bacteria > Bacillati > Bacillota > Bacilli > Caryophanales > Paenibacillaceae > Paenibacillus > Paenibacillus sp. LBL. The sequence goes on from NZ_JARXYU010000004.1 coordinate 270,494, forward strand.
CAGTTTGCGCTGGCTGTTGATGATTGGAACGATATTGCACCCGCAAGGGACGAATCGGAGCCGAACCCACTGGCTGATGTGAGCTTCGAACAGTACATGAGCGATGTCCGGGACCGTCTGAAGGAAACGCTGCCTCATTACGAGAGCAGAGACGCTCAGGATATGATGTTCCAAGAAGTGATGCAGGCACTGGATGATAATAAACATCTGTTGATTGAAGCAGGCACGGGAACAGGGAAGTCCCTCGGCTATTTGCTGCCTTCGATCTATCAAAGTGTGAAGCAGGAACAGAAGGTCATGGTCAGCACGCATACAATCAATCTTCAAGAACAGCTGCGTGACCGGGATATACCGCTGCTCACTCAGGTTGTTCCTTTTCCCTTTAAAGCAGTTATTTTTAAGGGGAGAGGACATTATTTGTGTTTGAGAAAATTTGAACATAAAATAAATAGAAGAGATTTTCATTCGCCGAAGGAAGATGTGATCATTGCAGCGCAGATGCTGGTCTGGCTGACACAGACAGAAAACGGCGACGATGAAGAACTGAACCTCGGCGGCCGTGGCGGAGATTTCTGGGAGACGATCTCCAGCGATTCGGATTCCTGTCTTGGACGTGCCTGCCCATGGTTCCGCAAATGCTACTACCACAGGGCCAAACATGAAGCGGGCGTTGCCGACGTGGTCATTACGAACCATTCGAAGCTGTTCACTGACGTTAAAGCCAATCATCAGCTGCTGCCAAGTTATGAACGCCTCGTCATTGACGAAGCACATCATCTTGAGGACGTTGCGGGCAAGCACCTTGGCTTGCAAATGAAATATTTTACGGTTGTGCATACGTTGACCCGGATGTACAAGGACAGCCGCAGCGGACAGCTTCCCGCGCTTCGCCAGCTGCTTCAGGCTTCACCGCATGAGAAGGCCGTAGAATGGTCTTCTGTCATTGACCGTATGTATCCAGATCTCATCACGGCCAAAGAAAATTGGGATCGTCTCAGCGATCAGCTGTTTGCGCTGCTGCCGGAACGCGGGGATGCATCTCCAGGAGACGCGGGCCAATTCTCACTTCGGTTATCGCCTCTCAAGAAACCGAAGGATTGGCAATCGCTGGCCGAGCTGGAGCATCAGATTCATGTGACCCTGGGTGACGTTGTGCGCAAGGGTGACAAGCTGATTGCTGAAATGAAGGAAGATCTGGATGATTACAGTGCAGACAGCTTGCTTACGGATCTGTCCGGACTGTTTAAAGACCTGGCTGCTCACCGTGAGGACTTGCGCTCCTTCATGGCTCTTAATGATGAGGGTACGGTATACTGGATGGAGGCTAATGGCAATTTCCGCAGTAAATCGCTGCAGCTCTATGCAGTGCCTGTTGATGTAAGCACTCATTTAAAGGAATTGTTTTTTGATAAAAAACAAAGCGTCATTCTGACATCGGCTACCTTGTCGGTGGATAAATCGTTCCAGTTCATGATCGAGAATCTGGGTCTTCAGGAAGCGGCTGACGCCGGTAATCTGAACACGGTTCAGCTGCCGTCTCCGTTTAATTACAGAGAACAAGCGCTGCTTGTCGTTCCGCGTGATTTTCCGAGCGTGAAGGGATCGGTCGGGGATGCCCTCTTTGTGAACACACTTGTGCAGTCACTGGCCGAAACGGCGATCGCTACCCATGGAAGGATGCTCGTTCTGTTCACCTCTTACCGGATGCTGCGTCAGGTGCATGAGCCACTGAAGGAAGCATTGGCATTAAGCGACATTGCGGTGCTGGGGCAAGGAATGGACGGGACCAGTCGAACCAAGTTGATTCGACGCTTCCAGGAGAGCAGCGCATCGGTGCTCCTTGGCACCAGCTCCTTCTGGGAAGGGGTCGACATTCCGGGCGAGGCGTTGACCTGTCTTGCTATTGTACGGCTGCCTTTCCAGCCGCCGAATCATCCGCTGGTGGAAGCCAAGAGTGAACTGCTGCAGCAGCAGAAAAAGAACCCCTTCATGAAGCTTTCCGTTCCGCAAGCGGTTATTCGGTTCAAGCAAGGGTTTGGCCGCCTGGTCCGGACGGCACAGGATAAAGGGATCGTGATTGTATACGATACCCGGGTGATTGAATCCTATTACGGGAAATATTTCTTATATTCCTTGCCAGGACCTAAGATGGAGCATATGCCGACAGAGGGAATTGTTCCACGCATCTCGGAATGGCTTCAGGAAGAGGTCGAGGTTGGGGCAGATAACCAAACCGATGAATGATAGCTAAACGAAGAATGAAAATGCAAGAGATGTAGTTATTAACCTTTACTAGGGGGAGCATGCATGAAATCGGAAAAAATTTCGGAAGCCGTGGTCCGCAGATTACCTGTATATTTGCGCTATTTGAATGAGCTTCAGAAGCGGGAGGTCTCAACTGTTTCATCCCAGGAGCTGGGGCAGAAACTGGATCTGAATCCTGCTCAAATTCGTAAGGACCTGGCGTATTTCGGTGATTTTGGACGGAAAGGGATCGGGTATGATGTTTCCTATTTGATTGAGAAGATTCGCCAGATTCTGAAGCTGGACCAGAAGATTAATGTAGCATTGGTTGGAGCCGGTAATCTTGGACATGCATTATCCAATTACAATGCATTCCTGAAGGATAATATGAAGATTGTGGCTATTTTCGATTCATATTCCCCCAAAGTTGGTATGAAAATCAACAACTTGACGGTTCAGCCGATGGAAGAGCTTGAGAAAACCGTACATGAATACGGCATTCGTATCGGGATTATTACCGTTCCGGATTTTGAGGCGCAAAACGTAGCTAATCAGCTTATTGCAGCAGGCATCGAAGCGATTCTGAATTTTGCGCCAACCATCCTGAAAGCTCCACCTCATATCCGTATTCATACGGCCGATTTTACAACCGATTTGCAGAGCTTGGCTTATTATTTGGACAACGGTAAGGAGGAAGCTTCACATGACGACAACGAAGTGGATGGTTAAGAACGGTACTTTTGCTGTGCTTGAGGATGGAAGATCCGTTCTTCGTGGATACATGGTTGTTGAGAATGACCGCATTACCTATCTTGGTGAGGAACAGCCGCCGGTAGAGGAAGGAACCGAGATTATCGACGGCACACATCTGTTGTTCCTGCCTGGTTTGGTAAATACCCATGGACATGCTGCCATGTCACTGCTCCGCGGTTATGGAGACGATTTGGCGCTGCAAGTATGGCTGCAGGAAAAAATGTGGCCGATGGAAGCCAAATTCACGGCCGATGATGTTTACTGGGGAGCCTCTCTTTCCGTGCTGGAGATGATCAAGGGCGGAACCACAACTTTTGTGGATATGTATGATCACATGGACCAGGTTGCTAAGGTGGTAGAGGATTCAGGAATGCGCGGTGTCCTGACCCGTGGCGTTATCGGATTATGTCCGCCTGAGGTTCAGCAGCAAAAACTGGATGAGGCGGTTGCATTTGCGAAGGACTGGCACGGCAAAGCCGATGGCAGAATCACAACGATGCTCTCGCCGCATGCACCGTATACGTGTCCACCGGATCTAATTGAAAAATTCGTCCAAGCATCCCATGATTTGAATCTGCCGCTGCATACACATATGTCGGAAACGGACACGGAAGTGGCCCAGAATGTGAATGACTACGGACTCCGTCCCGTTGCGCATCTGGAGAAGCTGGGCATGTTCTCTCGTCCTACACTTCTGGCGCACGCCGTCCATTTGACTGATGAAGAGATCGAGATTTTGGCTAAATATCAAGTCGCGGTCTCTCATAATCCAGGCAGTAATCTGAAGCTTGCCAGTGGTATAGCGCGCGTGCCTGCACTACTGAAAGCCGGCGTTACCGTGTCCCTGGGTACCGACGGACCAGCGAGCAATAACAATCTGGATATGTTTGAAGAGATGCGTCTGGCTGCATTGATCCATAAAGGGGTAAGCGGTGATCCTACGGCCATTCCAGCAGCCGAAGCACTACGGATGGGTACGGAGTATGGAGCCAAATCGGCTTTCATTGAAGATATAGGCACACTTGCCGTCGGCATGAAGGCGGATATGATCGCGTTGAATACAGATCAGGCGCACTTCCTTCCTCGAACCGATTATGTGTCCCATGCGATCTATTCAGCCAGTGCAAAGGATGTAGAGCATGTATGGGTTGACGGCAAGCAGGTAGTGAAAAATGGCGCCAGCCTTACCCTCGACGAGGAACGTATTCGCCGGGAAGCCCAGTCTGCATTTGAGCGTCTTACAACCCTCTAGGGAATAATCAAGGGGAGCGAGGAAGACGGATTGAAGAAAAAAACGAAGTGGATATTGCTAAGTGTATCCGGAGTGCTGCTCTTGCTGCTAGGTCTGCAGCTCTACTATTCGCATGTCATGAAGGACACTTGGAATGAAGAGAGAATGGCAATCAACGCTTCCAAACAGCATGGCGGTTTGGTTTCGACAGGAAAGACCTATAAATCGGTGTGGGGCGAGGACAACAATTACTGGGTTGTCAGCGGCAAGGATAAAGACAATCAGGACCGAATGGTCTGGGTGAAATTCACCGATGATAATGTACCGGTTGACGGTGCCGATGCGGTGCAGTCTGTCTTATTGAGTTCCGGAATGTCAGAAGCACAGATACTGGATCAGATTCACAATGATTTGCCAGGAGCAACCATTAAGAGATTGCTGCCGGGTATGTATGAAAATGAGTTTGTATGGCAGCTCCAGTACGAAAGCAATGGTCAGCGGGGCTATCGATTCTATCGTTTCCAAGATGGAAATCCGATCGGCAATGACATTATTCTTCCAAATCAATAGTAGAAAAATAAAGAGAGACATCCCTATCAATTTCGGGATGCCTCTTTTTTTCACAACAATTGACAACGTTTACAATAAATAAAATGGAAAAACTGTTCTAAATATTTTCACAGATACGCATGAAAAAGTATATAAAATGTGATATACTCATATTTGTACAAATTAAGCATACAAACTACATGCATCGTATTATATCGTTGTTACATGTCATTATATACAAAGAAAATGATAGACAAAAACTATATAAGATTTTAAGGAGGAACTTCATGAAACTACGCATTGTACCTATCGTGCTGACTGTCGTGATCTCAGCATCGGTCCTCTTTGGTGGATGGTTTCTGTATCGGCAGATGGCACAGCATAACCCGCTAGCAAATGTTGTTTCGCAGTATGATGGTGTGAAGAGTTCTCATATAGATATTAAACAGGATACGGTTACTTTGAAACTTGATCTGGCTCCGGAAACGAATTTGCAGGGGCTTGTGCAGCATATAAAGCAAGAAGGCAAATCTGTAATTGGGCAGCGTGAGCTGAAAATCCAGGTGGAGGAGCATTCCTCGGAAGCGCTGGACCAATGGTGGGAGCAGGCGATGTTATCCGTTGCAGAAGCGATGGACAACAAGCAGTACACCGATATCCAATCTTCGCTTGAGCAATTGGCTGGCGAGTCCACGAACTTAAAAGCGAAAGCAACCATTGATGACACCAATGTTTATGTCAGCTTGTCGGATGGGAAGTCTGGTAAATTTATTATCTTGCCGCGTCAACCGGGTAAAATGGGGGTTTGGAACCATGCCTAAACTGGCTAAAGAGATCATGCTGGGTTTTATCCCGGTTTTGTTGGTATTCCTCGTGTTTGTAGGCGTCAACGTCGTGCCTCTGTTTATTGCTGCGGCCCTCGTAGGTACGCTACTGTTTATTGCAAAGATGAAGGGCGGCATCGCGGTGGGGGCTGGTAATGAACGCAAGCGAAAGAAGAGCGGACCGGCCAAACTGACATTCGAAGAAATCGGCGGGCAGGATAATGCCAAGCAAGAACTCCGCGAGGCTCTGGATTTTCTCATTCGTCATGAAGATATTAAGAAATTTGGCATTCGTCCGTTGAAGGGCATTCTTCTTACCGGGCCTCCGGGAACAGGGAAGACCCTGATGGCCAAAGCCGCTGCCCATTATACGGATTCTATCTTTGTTGCTGCATCCGGCAGTGAGTTTGTTGAAATGTATGTCGGGGTTGGTGCCGGTCGTGTCCGGGATCTGTTTAAGGATGCCAGAAGCCGCGCTGCAAAAGAAAACAAACAAAATGCGATCATTTTCATAGATGAGATTGATGTGATTGGCGGCAAGCGTGAAGGCGGCCAGCAGCGTGAATATGACCAGACACTGAATCAACTGTTAACTGAAATGGACGGCATTTATTCTCAGGATACTCCGCGTATACTGGTTATAGCTGCTACGAACCGCAAAGAAATGCTGGATAGTGCACTGCTGCGTCCAGGACGATTTGACCGCCATATTCAGGTGGATCTGCCCGATAAGAAGGGGCGTACACATATCTTGAATCTCCATGCGGGTAACAAGCCGCTGCATGAGGATGTCGACTTGGACAAAATCGCGGAGGAAGCCTATGGCTTTTCCGGCGCACAGCTGGAGAGTGTCATGAATGAAGCTGCAATCTATACGATGCGTGAGAATGAGCAGTTTATCCATCAGCGCCATTTATCCATGGCGATTGACAAAGTGATGATGGGTGAACGCTCGGACCGAGAATCGAATTTCGAAGAGAAGAAGCGCGTTGCCATCCATGAATTGGGACATGCTATTATGGCAGAGCTTGTGCGTCCCGGCAGTGTCAAGCAAGTAGCATTGAGTCCGCGTGGTAAAGCACTTGGTTATGTTAGGCATAATCCGCAACAGGAACAATACCTGTATACCAAGGCGTTCCTGGAAGAGCAGATTATGATAGCGCTTGGCGGTGCTGCCGCCGAGGAGATTTATTACGGGGGCCGAAGCACGGGCTCCAGCAATGACTTTGAGCAATCGCTTAACATCGTAGAGACGATGATGAAGTCAGGACTGACGGCGCTCGGCATCATCAATATGAATATGGTAACTACGGAAGAGTTAATGAAAGAGAATAATATGATTCTGGAAGAGTTAATGAACCGAACGAAAAGCCTCTTGGAACAGAATCGGCCAGTATTCGACAATTCTCTTGACATCCTGTTGAAGGAAGAAATCCTCTCGGGAGAACAATTTCGTTGTCAATTTCGTGAAAACGCGCTTTTACCAGCATAAATTGTTATGCTGGTTATTTTTTTTTACTTTTTTGTCGTGCTAAGATATTATTATACTTTGTGCTCTAAACTGTATTTTTCGACAAATGGGGTACAATAAAGTATAGAGATAAGGAAAGGGTGGAGTAGAAACCATGTACTTCAAAAAAATCGGCGTTGTAGGCGGCGGGACCATGGGACAGGGCATTGCGGAGATGCTGGCTGCAAAGGGTCTTGACGTACTGCTCGTAGAGAAAACTCCAGAGAAACTGGACTATTCATACCGAATGATTGAGACCAGTCTAGATAAACAGCTGGAGAAGTGGGGAATTACCCAAGCAGAGAAGAAACTGATACTGAACCGGATTCAAAAAGTAACTCATTTTGCCGAGCTTAGCACCTGCGATATGGTGATTGAGACCATTATAGAGGACTTGGAAGCGAAAAAAGAAGTGTTTACACAGCTGGATCAAGTATGTCCCAGCCATGTGATATTAGCAAGTAATACATCCACGCTTAGTTTGACGGAGCTCGCCAGCTCTACCAAATATCCTGAGCGTGTTATTGGCATGCACTTCATACATCCTGTTTCCAAGGTAGATCTGGTTGAAATTATCCGCGGTCTGAAAACTTCCGATCATACGTTCACGGAAACGAAACGCTTTGTCGAGGAAGTTTCCGATAAAAAAGGCATCATGGTTTATGAATCCCCAGGCTTCGTTACAACACGCATGATCACGCTCCTCATCAATGAAGCGATGCATCTGCTTCAAGAAGGCGTGGCTTCGGCAGAAGATATCGACGATGCGATGAGAATCGGTTATAACTTCCAGCACGGGCCGCTGGAGATGGCAGACCGCTTTGGTCTCGATTCCATTCTTGCGGCGCTGGAGCGGATGTTCCGCGAGTATGGCGAACTGAAATACCGTCCATCGATTGTCTTGAAGAAAATGGTTCGCGCAGGACAACTGGGCGTCAAAACCGGAGAAGGCTTTTTCAAGTACGACAAGGATGGTGACCGGGTATGAATATTCTCGTAATTAACGCAGGCAGCTCTTCACTGAAGTATCAATTGTACAACATGACAGATGAATCCGTACTGGCCAAAGGGCTGGTTGAGCGGATCGGTATGGATTCCTCCATATTGACCCATAAGCCGACCGGAAAACAGGACGTAACCGAGGTTAGCGAAATTCTGGAGCATACAACGGCCATCCGCAAGGTGCTTGGCATGCTGACGAATGAAGAACATGGTGTTATTGACTCCATCGAGAACATTCAGGCTGTCGGTCACCGCGTGGTCCATGGCGGTGAATCTTTCAAAGCGTCCGCGCTTGTAGATAGCGATGCAAAAGCCGAGATTCGCCGTTTGTTTGACTTGGCTCCGCTTCATAATCCGGCGTCCATGATGGGAATTAAGGCTGCAGAAACGAATATGCCGGGCGTGCCGCAGGTGGTTGTATTTGATACGGCATTCCACCAAACCATGCCGGAAAAATCGTATCTATACGCTATTCCGAGAGTTCTTTATAATAAATACAAAGTACGTCGTTACGGTGCGCACGGAACATCCCATGCTTATGTCAGCCAGGCAGCAGCAGAGTTCCTGGACCGCCCGCTCGAGGATTTGAAGATCATTACCTGTCATATCGGCAACGGCGCTTCCCTGACAGCTGTTAAAGGTGGGAAATCTATCGATACCTCCATGGGCATGACCCCGCTGGAAGGTCTGATGATGGGTACCCGCAGCGGTGATTTGGACCCTGCAATCGTTCCGTTTGTCATGAACAAGGAAGAATTGACGGTCAATGAAGTAAACTCGATGTTGAACAAGCACAGCGGACTGCTGGCGATTTCCGGAATCAGCAGCGATATGCGCGAGATCACGGAAGGCATGGAGAAGGGCGATCCGAATTCGACATTGGCTTTTGATATGTATGAATATCGTGTTCGTAAATACATCGGTTCATATGCTGCGGCAATGAACGGTGTGGACGTTATCGTGTTTACCGCGGGGGTTGGCGAGAATTCGATCGTTCTTCGTCAAAGAGTGCTTGAGCAGCTTACCTATCTCGGAGTAGAATTGGATGAGGAGCTGAACAGCATTCGTTCCGGCGAGCCGCGTCGTATTTCAACGGCGAATTCCAAGGTAGAGGTTCTCGTAGTTCCTACCAACGAGGAATTGGTTATTGCTCGGGATACGCATCGTATCGTACAAGCTTCTAACCGTTAAATAGTAGTGATATAAGGGAGAGATTTAAGCATGGCCACCAAAAGTGTGATTCGTAACGTCAACCAGCATGTCGGTGAGACCGTCACGATCGGCGCCTGGATTAACAACAAGCGTTCCAGCGGGAAGATTCAGTTCCTGCAGCTTCGCGATGGATCGGGATATATCCAGGGTGTTGTTGTGAAGAGCGAAGTATCCGAGCAGGTATGGGATGACGCGAAAAGCCTGACACAAGAGAGCTCTTTGTATGTGACGGGTGTGATACGTGAAGAGCCGCGCAGTCAGTCGGGTTACGAGATGACGGTTACTGGCATTGAAATTATTCATCTTACGGAAAACTATCCGATTACCCCTAAAGAGCATGGTGTCGATTATTTGATGGACCATCGTCATCTGTGGCTTCGCACACAGAAACAACGGGCAATTATGGTGATCCGCGCCGAAATCATCCGTGCGGTTCAAGCATATTTTGACACGAACGGATTTACCCTTGTGGATCCTCCGATTTTGACACCAACTTCGGCGGAGGGGACAACAAACCTGTTCCATACGAAGTATTTTGAAGAGGATGCTTATTTGACGCAAAGCGGACAGCTGTACATGGAGGCCGCTGCTATGGCACTCGGTAAGGTATACTCCTTCGGTCCTACGTTCCGTGCCGAGAAATCCAAAACCCGTCGTCACCTGATCGAGTTCTGGATGATTGAGCCTGAGATGGCCTTCACAGACCATGAGGAGAGCCTTCAGGTACAAGAGCAGTTCATTAGTTATGTGGTGCAATCCGTAGTCAAGAACTGCCGTCAGGAGCTTGAGGCGATCGGTCGCGACATTTCCAAGCTTGAGGCGATACAGGCACCATTCCCTCGAATTACGTACGACGAGGCAATTGAATTCCTGCATACGCAAGGTTTCGATATTCCTTGGGGTGAGGACTTCGGAGCACCACACGAAACGGCTATCGCGGAGAAATATGATAAGCCGGTCTTTATAACACACTATCCGGCAGGGATCAAAGCATTCTACATGAAGCCGGATCCGAATCGTCCTGAAGTGGTGCTGTGTGCGGATATGATCGCACCGGAAGGCTATGGCGAGATTATCGGCGGCTCGCAGCGGATAGACGATCCGCAGCTGCTTGAAGAGCGCTTCAAAGAGCATGAGCTGTCGATGGAAACGTATCAATGGTACATGGATCTGCGTAAATACGGTACAGTCCCTCATTCCGGTTTTGGCTTAGGTCTGGAGCGTACCGTTGCCTGGATTTGCGGTTTGGATCATGTACGTGAGACTATTCCGTTCCCACGGACCTTGTACCGGTTGTACCCGTAAGCTGTGAGAGGTGAGTCTATGGACCACGGCAACGCTGACACAGGCGTGAAAGGGTGGACAGCGGGCGCAGCTGCCGGCATGAGCCAAGGGATGACCCTTATCCCTTACGCGTTGCTTCGGTATTATCGTTCCATCGGTTTAAGCGACCGTGAAGCAATGCTGCTCATACATCTGATCGGATATCAGCAGGTGGAGTTCAAGACGTTTCCTTCGCTGGAGGAGCTTTCGGACGTAACGGGAGCTCCGGCTTCTTTCATCGCCACAAGCCTGCAGCGCTTGATGAAGGAAGGGCTGCTCGGCATTGATGAGTATGTGGACGAGACACAGGGGATTCATTATGAGCGCTACAATCTGAATGGATTGTATGAGAGGCTCGCTTCTTGCCTGGCTGAAGAGGGCAAGGAGATGAGCGCTGATGGAACCACGTTTGCGTCCCCGCTATTAAATGCCCGTCCGGTTTCCGGCAAAGGAACGGACTCGGAGAAGTCAACGCCTGAGAAGGAAGAACGAAATTTGTTCTCGATATTCGAAAAAGAGTTCGGCCGTCCCTTATCGCCCATGGAGCTGGAGACCATCTCCGGTTGGGTCGATGCGGACCGATATCCGGACGAGTTGATATTGTTAGCTCTGAAGGAAGCGGTATTTGCGGGCAAGCTTCATTTCCGCTATATCGACCGTATCTTGCTCGAATGGAGCCGCAATCGTGTACGCACCGCGCAGGATGCCAAAGCTTATACGCAGAAATTCAGGAATATCGGAAGATAGATGAAGCACGTCCATATGGACGTGCTTTTTTTGTTATCCGCTATTTGATTGGATTGATGGCTGTTTTTTTATATAGTTGAAAATGGGATGTGCAGACAGGAGCTATCAGAAGCAGGAGAATATTCCTGCATCAGCGAATTCATCTATTTACTGCAACCGGATGTGAGGAGAGAGACATGAAATATAAAGCCATTATTTTTGATCTGGATAACACGCTGCTGGATTACAATCAGAGCGAGCAGACGTGTATGCAGCAAGCGCTTGAACATTACCGACTGCATGAGGATCTGACTTGGGATGAGTTCTGGAGTGTCTTTGGTCCGATTAACTTCCAATACTGGATGAACCGCACCCGGAATAATCACGACATCAGACAGGTGCTGGAGCATTCGTTCACGGACACCTTTCTGGGTTTGAAGCGGGATTTCAATCAGTTCAGGGAGATCTCGGAAACATACTGGGGATTCTTTTGCGGTTCTGATCATAAGGAGCCTAACGCCGATTTGATTCTGGAGCATCTGCATGGAAAATTTGCGCTTGGAGTGATTTCCAATGGCATAGGTGAAGCACAGCGCCAGCGTCTTACGACAGGGGGCTTGTTTCATTATTTTGACTCCTTTATCATCTCGGACGAGGTGAAGTGCTGGAAGCCGGATCCGTTGATTTTTGAGATGGCCTTGAGGGAATTGGCGTTAAGTCCGAGTGAGGTATTGTACATAGGGGATTCACTCACGGATGATTATGAAGGAGCTGCGCGTGCCGGCATTGATTTTTGCTATTATAATCGTCGAGGCAAGGTTTTGCATGATCATCATCGTCCTACTTATATCATCAGTGATCTTCTGCAGATCAAGGATTTGACTTGAGTTTGACGGAACCCGATCCAACAGAACCGAGGTTATCCAGTACGTTCTGGATAGATGCCATATCCAAACCTCGGATGCCGTGATGATTGGAGACCGGAAGCATGATCTGATTGGTGCCTTAACTGCGGGGTACACAGTATGGCTGTTGGTTATGGATATGGATCAGAGGACAAGCTGACGGCATGCCAGCCAACCCATTATGTCAAAACGGTGAAAGAGCTGATGCAATCTTTTACACGTATAGTGGTTTGAAGAAGGGCGGAAACCGGGAACATGAACAACTTCATTTCGATTTCGGCGTATGATCGGTTATAATGGTCATAACCAGTCGGAATGTCATTATTTTGAAGGGAGGGGCATGATTATGAAGGGAAGATTGCAGATGAGCTCTATGCAAAGTCTATTTGATGAACAACGGCGGTTGTTTGCATGGAGCGATAAGAAAGTTGCCGCCTGATTACCTCGTGTAGAGAGGCCGTTTATCTAATGGACTTTGCATCCTTAAAACCTTTATTTTAATTTTAAGGAGCAGAGCTTACCATGAAATATATAAACGCGGATATTATACTTCCAGAAGAATTGCTAAAGGAAGTTCAGAAATATGTACAGGGCGGGATGGTGTACATCCCGAAACCTGAAGGATTGCGCAAGAAATGGGGAGAAAATTCCGGCAGCCGGGTATATCTGAAAACGAGAAACCTGGAAATCCGGCAAAAGTTTGCTTCGGGTACCACGATCGATGAGCTTTCTTCTCAATTTTGTCTATCCTGCGATTCGATCAAAAAAATCGTATATACCAAAAACAAGTAATGACAAGTCACATTGGACTCGATTCTGATGTGGCTTTTTGCTATGCCAATAAAAATCTTTTCAATCCATTTGTTATATAGGCTAGGCAGGACTGCGCCAGTATAATAAGTCAGGAACGTTGTAACGAATTAAGGAGAGGTGAGACCATGGATGATTTTTTTCAATTTGAAAACGAAGAACAGCGGGGTAGACTGCTTGCAAGAGCTGAGAAGGTTGCCATGTCTGCACTTCAGTCCTATAACTTGCAATGGGTTGGCATTAAATTTATCGGCCTATCGGATACCATTACATATCAAATCCGGACTAACTTGGAAGAAACATATTTGTTGCGGATTCATTCAGACCGATGGAGCAGGAATGAAATCGAATCGGAACTTCAATTTCTGGATGTCCTTATTGCAACAGGAATCACAGTACCGACAGGTGTAGTCGCTTCCAATGGGTTAAGAGTGATGAAGATCGACACGGACCGAGGATTCCGATCTCCCTATGTCACTATCATGAGGTGGATGGATGGCGAGCATGTCATCGATAAACTTACAGAGGTTCAAGCTTTTCAGGTTGGGGCTATGATTGCGGGACTACACGAAGCAGCCATCGGTTTTGATTGGCCTTCTGCTTTTACTAGGCCCACATGGGGGATAGACAGCTATAGAACAGCTGTTGCCAAGCTGGAGCGATACGCAGAAACCTTTATGTCAGAAGTTTCTTGGGCACTGTATCAGCGTGCCGCTGAGAAGGTTTTATCAGAGCTTAACGCTATGACCGCTCATGATGGAAGTTATGGTCTCATTCATGCCGATTTACATTTGGGGAATATCGTGTTTGCAGGACAGTGTCCACAACCGATTGATTTTGGCAGATGTGGCTTCGGTTATTTTCTTTATGATCTGGCGGCGGTTATGCTGTCACTAGTTCCGAAGCAGCGATATAAGGTGATTGAAGGTTATAAGAGCGTGCGGAAGCTGGAGTCAGATTTCATTCGGACTTTGGAATGTTTTTTCATTATGATTATGATGGAGAATTATAGCCATCACGCCTCCAATCCAAGGGAGACGGATGGCTTGAAGGGTGAGCAGATCTATGCTTTAGCCTATATTCATGCTTTTTTGAACGGGAGTTCATTTTTGCTGAATGTGGTTCAGCCGGTGGACTAATCAATCAATGTCCAGTTGATCCCATCATGATAGAGGCGTATGATAAAATCATAGCGTGGCCTTTATGATGGGTGGCGTGTTTACCCGTTCACAGGGAATGATCCCCGTAACGGTCATGCACGTTGTTATGAACGTTTTATTTTGTGCTTAGCGGCATGATCCTGTAACTTGAAGTTGTACATTCTGGTTGCGGTCTATATCATCAATTCTAAAAAAGGGCGTCGATGGGCGTTCTTTTTTGTTTGGAGAATTTGGGAAGACTAAGCGGACCAGCTTTAGCCATTTGGACTTCGTTTTTTGATGATATAAATATTTTTTTGAAAAAGTGCAGGGGCAGCCGCCAAAGCTGACGTCTATTGTATTTGGGAAGGAGGGGAGAGCTATTGATGCGGAAACGTTAATCACGCGCATCCTGCAGGGTGAGCAAGAAGCCTTTCGGGAACTGGTGAACCATTACAGTCAGCACGTGTTCCATACGGCGTACTCGGTTTTGCGGGATGCCAAGGAAGCGGAGGATGCGTCGCAGGAAGTGTTTATTCAAGTATATAAAGCTCTCCCCCAGTACCGATCTGAAGGGTTTAAAACCTGGATTACGCGCATCACGCTAAATAAAGCGATTGATATGAAGAGGAAGCTTTCCCGTAAACCACCGGAGCAGCTGCCCGGTGAACATGATGAAGTGCTGGATAAACTCCCTTCCCGGGACGAAGATGTGGTCTCTCTGCTCATACATAAGGAGCGAAGAGAAGAGCTTCGAGAGAAGATCGAACAACTGCCGGACAATCACCGAGAAATTATAACGGCCTTTTATTTGGATGAGAAAAATTATGAACAGATTGCGACCGAGCTGAACGTTACGGTGAAGACCGTGGAGTCGAAGCTGTACCGGGCCAGACAATGGATTCGGAAATCCTGGAAGGAGGAGGAATGGAAATGAACGTTAAGGACAACGGGCTTAAACAGCTGACTGAACGCTATATTCGAGGGGAAGGTTCACTTGAAGAACGAACGTATTATGAAGAGCTCATGTTAACGGATGACAGTGTGCTGGAGTTATATATGCAATTGCTGGCAGAGCTTGATTCGGAACTCCCCAATCTGGCAGATCCTGAAGGGTTTGCGGATCAGGTGGTAGATCATGAGCACGTTAAGCCATACATTCGCAAAGAACCGTCGCAGATTCAGGAACGTCCCAAGCGCTGGTACGAACGCGCCATCGTTCACTATACCTTCGCCGCGTCCATTACCATGCTGTTCCTCTTTACCGGAGCATTCGACCGTCTTCTTCCCGGCGAGATCAGTGGTGAAGTTCCCTTATCGAACACTCCTTCTTACAGCGAGCAATTGATGAATAAAACAACGGGCTGGCTGGACCAGCTATTGTCCAGATAAGAAAATACGAAAGGAAGATGCCTAGTGCAGCCGCAACGAAATAAAGGGTTCGCCTTCATATTAAATATCCTTCCGGGCCTCGGTCACTATTATTGGGGGAGGAAGGGACGCGCCCTGCTGTATCCACTATTATTCTTCGGAAGTTTGTTTGGAGGATTTCTGCTCGGCATCATGTCGCACTCCGATTCGGTATTGATCCTGGGGATTCTCGGGGCGTTAATGATCTGGGGGATCAGCATGCTTGATCTGCTGGTCGCCTTAATCAGGTACACACCCGTCACGATTATCCATGACGAGTACGGCAGACCCATGGAAATTCGTCAGGATAAGAGCGACGAGTCGGAACGCTTCTACACGATTTTATTATCCTTCATTCCGGGCCTGGGACATTTTCAACTGGGCTTGATGCAGCGCGGACTGTCGTTTTTAATCGCATTTTTCGGTCTTGGGACGATCCTCCTGTTTCTGACAGGACTGACCCATGAATCCGTATTCCTGCTGTTTTTGGGGATGCTGCCCATTATATGGCTCTACTGCATGTTTGATGTTGTACAGCTCGTTCACCGCAAACAGGCCGGGGAGCTGCTGGAGGACCGTACGCTATTTGACGAACTGGAGAGCGGCCGGGAGAGCGGGCGCCGCAGCAAGGTGTTTGCCACCCTGTTATCCGCGCTCCCTGGAGCCGGGCAAATGTATCTGGGTCTGCAAAAACGCGGGCTTCAGCTCATGGTTCTGTTTCTGGGCAGCATTTATGTATTGGATGTGCTGAAGCTGTCCGTGTTCCTGTTTCTGATTCCGCTGATTTGGTTCTATGCGTTCTTTGACGGCCTGCAGCAAGTAAGCCGGTATGGCAGGGAACCGCTGCGGGATCGGCCGATCATCTCGGGGCTTGGACATCAACAGCGCTGGCTCGGGCTTGGACTGCTGATTCTGGGGATTTATTTTGTGTTTAACAGCTTTGTTATGCCGTATCTTGCGACGTATGTGGATTCCCGCTTCCGCGACTTGATGAAGACGGTAATCGTAGCGGTTCTCCTGATAGGGGGCGGAATCAAGCTGATGACAGGTTCGAAAAAAGGACCTGTGAGAGGAGAGCGTTCCTATTATGAATCCGACAACGAATAATATATCTATTCACGATTTGGCTGCCCCTCCATCGAAGTTTGCCCGGCAGTGGAGAGTCGGTACACTCTCCATGGGACTTTCCCTGCTTATACTCGGCTTGCTTGTCTTGTCATCAGCCTGGAAGGGTGTAGAGGTGTACAGTTCCGCTGTTAGATGGTGGCCCATCGTATTTGTCCTGTTAGGCACGGAAATCGTCGTGTATACGTTAATCTTTCGTAAGCAGGATACGGTTAGATACGATATGTTCAGCATTCTCCTTATTGGTTTTCTAACCTTCTGCTGCATTGGTATGGCAGCTTTAAGTGCAACTGGGTTGATGGAGCAGATTCGGCGTGAAACGATGGCTATACAGCAAACGATTCCGATACCGGACCAGAAGGTGGCCATACCGGACGAAGTTAAGAAAGTCATTGTTCAGGGCAGTTACAATCACAACATCAGGCAGGATGTTTCCAGTGCGGATGAGATGCTCATCTTTGGCAGTCTGCGGACGGAAGATTCTGAAATTTGGAGCCAAGCCGGGCTGCCTGCACTCATTCAAATCAAACAATCGGGTAATATTCTGTATGTTCAGCTGAACGATCCACCCCGTTATGCATTCAGGGGATCGTCTTCGTGGTTCGATGTGACGGTGTCCGTGCCGGCTTCGGTCAAAGTGGTCGTGAGGGACCGAAGCAGCTAGGGCAAAGCACATTACATAGACGGTGCATACAAGTCAATATGATGCTGGATAGCAGATCTAATATAATTGAAAAAGGCGTGGAGGGAGATATCGTGGCTAAGAATTTGTATTATCTGTTGTATATTGCTTTGTTTGTTGTAACCTGTTTGTTTATCGCGAATACGTATTCAACGCCTGAGCAGGTACCTATACCTGCCCTCTCTTTAACGGAGCATGATCAGAATCGGCTATAATCCATATAAGGACATAAAGTAAAACATCTAAAACGATCTGGATCGTTTTAGATGTTTTTTAGTTTTCGTTCAACCAGAATATAGATCAAGATAAAGACGATGAAAGTTGCGATACCGGTGGTTAAGAAATGGCCTGTAAGCCTGGCGATCAGCAGAAGGATGACACCGAACACCATCAGCAGCAGGCTGACGTAGGCATTGGCTGCTTTGAAGTTCCGTTCATTTTTAAGCGATGATGTGGTTTTATAAGCGTAAAAACTCTTGGAACTTTTAGGTGGAAGAAGAAAGAGGACCAACCCGTACAGAATAAACACAATGCCAATGGATAAGCTTTCAAGCACCTCTACACGCTCCTCGGAAAAAATAACGCCGGATGCACCCTGCAAACAGGTCGAGACAGGGTGCAAGCCACATGTCAAAGCGGCTGATCCGGCTTGTTGAAGTTCTAATGGTGTTACTTGGTTGATTTATTTAGTACTGGCAGCATTGAGAAGAAGACGCCGATACGAGTATTCGAATATAAACTCGAACGCCTCCAGGTGTTTTTTCGCCTCGAAGGCATTTTTTCCCCAAGCATAAATGCCGTGGTTGCGCAGCAAAATGCCGGGTACCGCAGGGTCAAGCGCATCTGGAACCAATTCGGCAATCCGCGGGATGTCGGCATAGTTCGGAAGGACAGGAATGCGAATCGCTGCATCTTCATCCCAGATGTTAAAGGCTTTGATCAGCTCGATTCCTTGAGCAGGTACATAACCTTGTTCACCATACCAGTCACTGATTAGATTGTTATCGATGGTGTGCACATGGAAAATGGCACCGCAGCCGGTCTTGCGATAAATCTCGCAGTGGATCAAGGTCTCCGCGCTAGGTTTTAAACCCGTTGCCTCACTTGGCGCACCGTCCTGATCCACGAATAAATAATCCT
This sequence comes from Paenibacillus sp. LBL, assembly GCF_029893715.1. Lineage (NCBI taxonomy): Bacteria > Bacillati > Bacillota > Bacilli > Caryophanales > Paenibacillaceae > Paenibacillus > Paenibacillus sp. LBL. The sequence goes on from NZ_JARXYU010000004.1 coordinate 289,079, forward strand.
CTGGCGTATGTACGGACTTGTCCTTTCCGCTGGCGGTTACTGCAAAATAAAATTGTTCTGGCGAAAACTCGCCAACGCGTACCGAAAGATTACCGCTGGTGCCGGGGAACCAGCTTCTTGCAGCAAACAGCGCCTTGATTTCTTTAAGATCATGCAGCGCCGCCTGTTTCTGTTCAAGCGGGATATCTGAAAATGCCATTTACAGCGCCTCCTGTTTAAACTTGTTTCTCATGTCATCCTGGATATCGGTAAATGTCTCAAACGGCACATGATGCACACCCAGCTTCCTGCACTGCTCGGTGAGCGTGGAACGGGAATAGACAAGATCGGCCTGCTTCGCGCCTTCGAAATCGGTAAGGCTGTCACCGATCAGGATCCGGTAATACTGATCAGCAGGGAATCGTTCCATTACGGTTACCTTGCACATGCCGCAGTCGTAGCGGCATAATCCCTTGCAAGGATGGGGCCAGGTAATTTCAATGCGATCCCCTTCGAAATTCGAACCGTTGCAGAATATATGGTCGGCAGGGATGCCAAAAGGCTTCAGCAGCGGATCCACAAAGAAATCGATCCCCCCGCTGGTAACAAAAAACTCGATTTGTTCGGCTTCCAAATAGTCAAGGAATGCTCCGAATCCTTCGCGAATGCCTGCATGCTGAAGGACGAAATCCGTGATTTCGTCTCTCATGGAGGAAGGGAAGAGGGCGAACATGCGGCCCACGCCTTCCCGAATGGAGATGGAACGGTCAAGTGTATCCTGCATGACAGCTTCATAACCTTCCGGCTTGAAATGCTTCATAATGGCTACAATGTTGTCGTTATTTGTAATGGTTCCGTCAAAGTCGCAAAAAATAATCGGCTGTTTCTCTCCTGATGTCATACTTCTCCTCCCCAGATGTCCAGTGCGGCTTTCAGTTCCTCGTGTTCTTCGGCATAGTGGGCGAGCGGCACGGATTTCATCGTTGCCTCAATGGCTTGTACAAAGGCTTTGCCGCCCGCTTCGGTTCCCATCGGATGGCCGTGGATCCCGCCGCCAGCGTTGACAACCACATCGGTGCCGAAGTCCCGGATGATGCGCGGAACAAGTCCCGGATGAATTCCGGCAGACGGTACGGGCATGCTGCGCTTCACACGGAGTTTGGCACTATGCAGTTCGTCGCGGATGGCCAGATTCTCTTCTCTTGGCATCGTTACGGATCCGTAAGGAGAAGGGAAGAGCACCAGATCTGCTCCCGCTATCCGCATCAGCTGACCCAGCAGTACCGGAGCCGCTATCCCGTAGTAAGGAGACGGGTAAATCGCACCGGCAAGGGCAGGATGCGCCGCGATGGGGACCGTGATATCCGGATCGCTGCTTAGCTCGTGCAGAACATCATATCCGTACGACAGCACATTGAAGAGCAGGGCATTTGCGCCGGCATCGATGGCGCGTAGTGCTTGCTCCCGCAGCTTCGAGGTTCGGCCTGTCAAATTGGCTGCGTACAGCAGTTTTTTACCTGTCTGCTGTTCGATATCAGCAGCGGCCTGAATGCACATGCGTACGCGTTGTTCGATCGGGGTCAGATCGTTCTCAAACAGGATTTCATCATCCTTGATCAGATCTACGCCCCCGAGTGCCTGACGGATGAATTGGGCTCTAAGCTCGTCCGCATTCAGTCCGATAACCGACTTGAAAATGCTCATCAGCAGCGGACGGTCGTGAACACCGAGAATATCGCGAATTCCGTCGATGCCGAACTTCGGTCCCGGAAATGCGCTAAGAAAGTCGGGAGACAAGTCCAGAGCGGTCAGCTTGATGCGCCCGTCCATGGAAATTTTGCCAAAGACGGTCACAAGCAGGGCGGGAATATCGCGGCTAAAATTAATATCGGGATACGCAATGCTGACATCCGCATAGCGGCTGCCTGGCTCCCAGCCCTCGTTAACCTGAATATCGACGACTTCTCCCAGATGCTTCTGCATCGCTTCGCGCTTGGCCTGCGGCAGTTCGGTCCAGCTGCCAACCGTCATGCCAACGGCAATGGAAGTCGCTTTTTTACGAAAATCCGCCTGATCGTCGTAGATACGGTAAGTTGCGATGCATTGGCTCATGAGATTTGCTCCTTCAGCATGGCGCCCATTTCTTTGGAACGCTCGGCGCAGCGGTTTACAGCGGCAATGACGGTTTCAAAAAAGTCTCCTTGATCGAGTGTTTCCAAGGCGGCTTGCGTGGAACCGTTCGGTGACGTAATCTTCGCACGAAGCGATGACGGCTGCTCTCCGGTCTGTTGGACCATCCGGGCGGCGCCCAGGATCGTTTGCAGCGTCAATTCACGGCTTTGCTCCGGTGACAGGCCGCCTCGAATGCCGGCTGCCGTCATGGCTTCCATCATGTAATAGAAATAAGCCGGACCACTGCCGGAAATACCGGTCAGGATATCCATCTTCTCTTCTTCAATAACGGTCACATTACCGACGGCCTCGAACAGGGTAAGCACGAGCTGTCGTTGTTCCTCGCTGATTTCCTTCGAGAACGCAATTCCCGTGGAACCGAGTCCGATGGAGGCGGATGTATTCGGCATCGTTCTTGCAATGGGCTGTTGGTTTCCAAGCAATGTTTGCGTGGTGTAGATGGACAGCCCGGCAATCACGGAGATGATCAATTGATCACTGGAGAGCTTCGGACCAAGCTCTTTCAGCGCTTTAGCTGCATCCTTCGGTTTCATAGCCAGCACGATTACCGGGGACGTCTTGAGAATTTCGATTTTGGCGGCATCGTCATTGTTGATCTGGACACCGTAACGCTCGCTCAGTTCCTGAAGACGATGAGCGTTGCTTCGATTCAACATCGTAATATTCTCGGGAAGCACGACGGAACGGCTCACCAAGCCTCGTACAATCGCTTCTGCCATCGAGCCTGCGCCGTAAAAGGTAATTGCTTTATCTATTAAAGGGCGGTTCTGTGGGGATTGGCACATCGTTGTTTCCTCCTTCATGGATAAATTGAATGATTTATTCGCGTATTTGACCACTACCGATAATAACATATTTGGAGGAAGTAAGCGCGGGCAGTCCCATAGGTCCACGGGCATGCAGCTTTTGGGTGCTGATGCCGATCTCGGCGCCAAAGCCAAATTCAAAGCCATCGGTGAAGCGGGTCGATGCGTTATGATAAACAGCCGCTGCGTCGATTTCCTGCAAGAAACGACTGGCATGATCTTCATTCTCCGTAACGATGCATTCTGAATGCTTCGTACCATAATTTGAGATGTGCTCGATGGCCTCGTCCAGATGGTCCACAATTTTGATGTTCAAAATATAGTCGTTATACTCCGTTGCATAGTCCTCGGACGAAGCCAAGGCTGCCCAAGGCGCAAAGGCTTGTGTACGCTGGCAACCACGCAGTTCGACATTCCGTTTCCGGAACTCCTCCGCAAGGGCGGTCAGGTGCAGCTTGGCGTAATCAGCATGGACAAGCAAGGTTTCCATGGAGTTGCAGACCGAAGGACGCTGCACCTTGGCATTGATACTAATCGCAGCAGCCATGTCCGGCTGTGCTGTGGCATCCAGGTAGGTATGGCAGATTCCGGCGCCGGTTTCGATGACCGGCACCGTGGCGTTCATGACAACGTTCTGGATCAGGGAGCTGCCGCCGCGCGGGATAATGACATCCAGCAGTCCGTTCAGCTTCAGCATTTCATCCACGGAGGAGCGGTTCGGATCTTCGATAAGCTGAAGAGCTTCCTTAGGCAGTGCCGTGCGCTCCATGGCTTCATGAAGCACCTCGATCATTTTGCGGTTGGAGGAAAGCGCAGACGAGCCGCCGCGCAGCACGACTGCATTGCCTGTCTTCAAGCATAGCCCGGCTGCATCCACCGTCACGTTCGGACGTGCTTCATATATAATGCCAATGACTCCGATCGGAACACGTTTCTTCACGATACTCAGCCCGTTCGGGCGGTCAATGCTTTCCAAGGTATCGCCGATCGGGTCCGGCAGCTCGACGATCTGGCGCAATCCTTCGGCAATCCCCTCAATGCGGGATTCATTCAGAGCCAAGCGGTCCAGCAGGGAGGCAGAGGTGCCGAGCTCCTTGCCGCGGCGAAGATCCTCCGCATTTGCTTCGATAATATCGGCCGTCTGCCGGATCAAAGCGTCTGCCATGATAAGCAGAGCTTGGTTTTTCTCCTCCGTGTTCAGCCTGCCGATACGGAGCGCGGCATTTTTGGCTAACTGGGCCTTGTTTCGTACCTCACTCATGATGATTCCTCCTTATTGACATATATAGTGATGGTGAGCTGACTATTTTAGCGTGATCCATTCGTCGCGGTGAATGACCTCCAGGCGATGGACTTCGCCGATGATTCCGATCACTTGACTGCTCGGTAAACCGAGCACGGCCTGGAGCTGGTCCTCATCATAATTCACGATTCCCCTGCCGAGCCTCTCGTTGCCAATGTTCACAACCTCCACAACATCCCCGGCATGGAAACTGCCCTCGATCCGTTTCACGCCAACCGGTAGAAGGCTGTTGCCCCCGTGAATCAACGCTTTCTCCGCACCCGGATCGACTACGATCCGGCCTAGCGGCGAGGACATAAAGCCGAGCCACTGTTTTTTCATGGGAAGAGATGAGAGATGTGTGGCAAAATAGGTTCCCTTGCCTGTATGCTCCAATGCCTTCAGCAGATCGCCGGTTTCGTTGGCTTTGCCGATGAAGACGGGAACGCCGCCGCGGGTTGCGATTTTGGCCGCATCGATTTTGGAACGCATGCCGCCTGTGCCTACGCTGGAGCCCGCTCCACCAGCCATGCTGTAAATCTCCTCGGTAATTTCATGAATTTCCTCGTATTTGGTTGCATCCGGCGATTTACGGGGATCCGCCGTGTATAATCCGTCCGTGTCGGTCAGAATGATAAGCTGCTGCGCCCGGACAAGATTGGCTACAAGTGCGGATAACGTATCGTTATCACCAAACTTCAGCTCGTCAATCGACACGGTGTCGTTCTCGTTGATGATCGGAATGACTCCCTGCTTCAAAAGCTCGGTGATGGTCATGTTGGCATTATTCATGCGTTTGCGGTTCGCGAAGTCCGTTCTGGTCAACAGAATTTGCGCAGCTTTCAGCTGATGATCGGCCAGCGCATTCTGATAAGCCCGCATCAGCAGTGCCTGACCCAGAGCGGCTGCCGCTTGCTTCTCGTGCAATTGCCGCGGCCTCGTTTCATAACCGATATCCCGGAACCCGGCGGCTACGGCTCCAGATGTGACAAGCAGAACTTCATGACCGGCACTTCGCAGCGCGGAGAGTTCGCCTGCAAAAAAAGCAATGGAGTCCAGGTTCAATCCACCTTCATCTGTTGTAAGGGAACTGCTTCCGATTTTTACGACGATGCGAGAGAGCATCGTGATCACTTCCTTGTATTTATGATAGTGGCTGCAGCTGCTTGAATCCAAAAATGGATAATAAAAAAACTTCCGTCCTGTATGAAAAAGGACGAAAGTTTAACTTCCGCGGTACCACCTTTGTTGATGAGCGCAGCTCATCCGGCTTTAGCCCTGTAACAGAAGGCACTGTCCTGGCAAGCCAGGCCGCTCGGGGGTAGGATTCGGGAAGGAGGTCACGGCAAATTCTTTCAGCCCATGGAATTTGCTCTCTTTATCGTACCGTATGCTTTCGTACTGGTCCCGTCTTCGCGTTTGAAACTGCATTCGATTGTTACTGCAAGAATAGCACATCGTTTTTGTTTTTTCAAAAGGAAATAGGCTAGCCGAACAGGTTAAGCTTGCCAATGCGGTAAGCGGCTTCCCGCATTCTGTCTTCGATGCTCAACAGGCCAACGCGGACATACCCCTCGCCATGGTCTCCAAAGCCGACGCCAGGCGCAACCGCTACCTTGGCTTCCTCCAGCAGCAAGTCGGCAAAGGCTACCGACGTATAGCCTTTCGGAACGGGCAGCCAGCTGAAGAAGGAACCCGGCGGTTTCTGGGCTGCCCAGCCGATTTCCGCAAGGGCGCCATAGAAGGCGTCCCGTCTTGATTCGTAACGGGCTACAAGCTGCTCGACGCAGTTTTGCGATGAGGTAAGGGCTGTAGCCGCTGCTGCCTGGATGCCGCCAAACAGGCTGACATAGATATGATCCTGCATCTGGTTGATCAGTGAAATAATCTTCATGTTCCCCAGGGCAAAGCCGACTCGCCATCCGGCCATGTTGTAGGTCTTGGAGAGCGTGTAGAATTCTACGCCAACTTCTTTGGCGCCTTCTGCCTGCAAAAAGCTGACCGGACGCTTGCCATCAAATCCAATGGCACCATAGGCAAAATCACTGGCAACCGCAATGCCGTGTTCTGCGGCAAAAGCCACCGTATCCTCGTAGAACGATAATGGTGCAACCGCGGATGTTGGATTATTGGGATAATTCAAAAACATGAGTTTCGCCTTTTCCCTGTCTGCTGGTGTTATTGCATCATAATCAGGCAGAAACTGATGGTCTTCGATTAACGGCATGAATGTCATCTGCGCCCTGGCCAGTGCTACGCCCGACCAGTAATCCGGGTAACCGGGGTCCGGGACAAGGCAAACATCGCCCGGATTAAGCAGGATTTGCGGCAGCTGCACGAGCCCGGTTTTTCCTCCAAACAGAATCGCTACCTCGGTTTCCGGATCCAGGTCCACGTTATAGTCCTCCTTGTACCGGTGCGCAATGGCTTCCTTCAGGAAGGAGAAACCGGTAAATGGCGAATATTTGTGGAACTGCGGATTGTCCGACGCTTCCTTAAGACTGGATACGATATGTGGCGGTGTGGGTTGATCGGGATTCCCTTGTCCGAGATTAATCACATCGTGTCCTAACGCAACCTGGCGGTTTACCTTGGAGACCAAGGTGGCGAAAAATTGCGTAGGCAGCTGGGACATGATCTCAGCCGGCTCTATATGGAAATCTTTTAATTTTCTGTTCATCGCAGGTTCATCACTCCGTTATCTATTTACGCTCGAATCGATTGGGGTCTTGAAAACAATTAGGATTAATTTAACACGATTTATCAGGGGTGTATAGAGGGAAATGGGGCTCGGGTGTTGCAGTTGCTGGGCTGAGGAGGCTATGATGAGGACATATAGCATCGGATGAATCAAAAAAACGAAGCAAGATCCATGTTGAAAAACAAGATCCGGCTTCCCCGACATGATTCATTCCGACTAACAGGAGGTTGCAAGATGACGGAAACAGCCAAGGCTCAGTTACATATTGCGCTTATACAAGCGAATATAGAGATAGGCAACGTAAATGCCAATATGAATAACATGCTGGAATTGATGGAGAAGGCCGCGTCCGCCAATACGAAGCCGGATGTGATCGTGCTGCCGGAGATGTGGAACACAGGGTACGCGCTCGACCGGATTCAAGAGCTGGCCGATCCCATGGGACAAGAAACTTCATCCATGCTGAGCGATTTCGCGCGGAGGCACCGGATTCAAGTGGTTGGCGGATCTGTAGCTGAAAGAGTGGACAATGAAATCTATAACAGCATGTATGTGTTCAATCGGAACGGGGAGCAGGTCGCTAAATATTCCAAAATCCATCTGTTTCGCCTGATGGACGAAGAGAAGCATTTGCAAGCAGGCCAGCATACCGTAGCCTTTGATCTGGATGGAATCAAGGCAGGCGCGTCTATATGTTACGATATCCGGTTTCCGGAATTATCACGCACTCTTGCCCTAGGCGGCGCTCAAGTGCTGTTTGTGCCTGCGGAGTGGCCTCATCCGCGCCTGCATCACTGGAGAACCTTGCTTATGGCAAGAGCGATCGAGAATCAAATGTACGTGGTTGCCTGCAATCGTGTAGGAACCAGCGGCGATAAGGACTTCTTTGGACACTCCATGATAATCGATCCTTGGGGCGAGGTCGTTGCGGAAGGGGATGAGCAGGAAAGCATTCTGACAGGTACGCTTGATCGTAATCTCCCGGATGAAGTGAGAGGGCGGATACCGGTGTTTGAGGATCGTCGTCCGAATTTGTACTTTCAATAGCCTGCTCTATGATCTCTCCTCTAAAAATGTAAGTTTCATCTGTGCAGAGGCGGGTATACTATGGGTAATCCGTCTGAGAGGAGGCTTGGAATCATGGCAGAGAACAACCCATTCGACAGCCGAAACAATGAGCAGGTAGAAGAACAGAAAGAGCAGTTCCGCAGCTTTGTTGAAAACGTAGCCGGTGGAAGCAATGGAAAAAACGAATCGATTCAGGATCAGTCTCGCACCGCAGATGAACAGAATCGAATGATTGACAAGCATAACCTGCGCAAATAGAGGATTACACATGATGGGACTTCCGGTCTTTCATTGATTGTAAAAAAAGAGGCTCTGCCTGGTCATGGGGTCAGTCCCGTCCCCATTGACCACGTACAGAGCCTCTTTTTTGTTACGGCATCATTTATCCTGAACGCTTGTAACCACAAGGTTGTCCATGACCTGCTTGAAGGTGTCGATAAACGCATCCGCCGCTTTGGACAAATAGCGGCCGTGGCGATAGGCCACAACCAGTGTGCGGCTCGGAACCGGCTCGGCGAGCGGCAGGTATACCGGAATAAACTCGCTTCGTTTTGCCCGGGCGATAAATCGAGGCACCAGCGTTACTCCCATTCCGGTAGCAACAAGAGATTGGAGAGTCTCGATGTTGCTGCTCTCAAACACGATATTCGGCTCAAAACCGGCTTCCCGGCATAGATCCAGGGTAAGCTTTCGGAAGCCCTGGCCTTTCTTGAGCACGACGAAGGCTTCGTCGCGGATTTCATCCATTGTGATCGGCCTGACAGGATCAGAGGCTGCCCGCTGGGCAAGCGGGTGCTGCGGAGGCACGGCCAAATCGATCATTTCCTCACCGATGGGAACCCAGGACAGCGACGGTTCGGAGAGCGGAAGCGCAAGCAGGCTGAGGTCGGCCTTGCCGCTGGCGGTAAGCTTCTCCAGATTCATGGAGGAATCCTCCAGGAGGGTGATTTCAATATCGGGGTAGCCCTGTTTAAATGCAGGCAGGACCCTTGGCAGCAGATGAGAACCTGTAATCGGCATGCTGCCAACGACGACTTTGCCTTTGCGGAGCTGGGAAATGTCCGACATTTCCTGTTTCAGCTGCTCGACGGCATCCATAATCTTCTGGGCATGCTCAACGAAGCTGGCACCGGCATGGGTAAGCTCAACGTTGCTCGTATTGCGCTGGAACAGCAGAACGCCGAGCTCCTTCTCCAGCTTGGAGAGCTGCTGGCTAAGGGAAGGCTGCGCGATATGAAGTTTCTCGGCTGCGCGCGAGAAGTTTTTATCGGCTGCGATTTGCAGCGTATATTGCAGTTGTCTAAGTTCCATAAATATATCACTCCGTTATAGCTGAATCCTATTACATCTATAGATATTATATCTTGGATCAATGAAGAAGGAAATGTTATATTACTATCAACGTAAAGATGATGCGTTGCAGGTCTTCCTTTTTAAGAAGAATGCAAGTATTGATCTTCCATATGAACGTAATGAACAATGGGGTGATAATGATGAGTAAAAAGACAATGTTCGAAAAGATTTGGGATAACCACGTTATTCATCAGGAAGAAGGCAAGCCGGGTATTTTGTACATCGACCTGCATTTGGTGCATGAGGTGACTTCCCCGCAAGCATTTGAAGGTCTGCGTCTTAGCGGCCGCAAGGTTCGACGTCCTGAATTGACGTTTGCGACGATGGACCACAACGTTCCAACTAAGGATCGCTTCAACATTACGGATCCGATCTCGAAGCAGCAAATCGATACCCTGACCAAGAACTGTCAGGATTTCGGCGTTACCTTGTACGATCTGGATACGATTGATCAAGGCGTTGTGCACGTTATGGGCCCAGAGCTGGGACTGACTCATCCAGGTAAAACCATTGTATGCGGTGACAGCCATACCTCTACGCACGGTGCGTTTGGTGCGCTTGCGTTCGGTATCGGTACGAGCGAGGTTGAGCATGTCATGGCAACCCAATGCTTGCAGCAGGCAAAAGCAAAGACGATGGAAGTGCGTTTTGTCGGTCATCGCAATCCGGGCGTAACGGCGAAGGACATGATCCTCGGCGTTATCGCGAAGTACGGAACGGACTTTGCAACAGGCTATGTTATTGAATATACAGGGGAAGCTATTCGCGAGTTGTCGATGGAAGAGCGCATGACAGTGTGCAACATGTCCATCGAGGGCGGAGCAAGAGCGGGCATGATCGCTCCGGACGAGACGACATTCGAATACTTGCGCGGACGTCAATATGTACCTCAAGGCGAAGCTTATGAAGCTGCGGTAGCGACATGGAAGGAACTTGTGACAGATGAAGGCGCCGAGTTTGATGTGGTTGTTGAATTCGATGTTGAAACGCTGATCCCTCAAGTAACCTGGGGAACGAGCCCCGGAATGGGTACTGACATTTCTTCGGCGGTTCCAAACCCGGCGGATTTCAAGACCGAGAATGAGCGCAAGGCTGCCGAGAAGGCTCTTGAGTACATGGACCTTGTTCCGGGGACGCCCATCTCAGAGATTCCGATTGATTACGTCTTTATCGGTTCTTGCACGAACGGACGCATTGAGGACTTGCGTGCTGCCGCATCTGTTGCAAAAGGCCATAAAGTCTCCAGCAATGTGACAGCTATCGTTGTACCAGGATCGGGCCGAGTGAAGATTCAGGCGGAAAAAGAAGGCCTCGATAAGATTTTTGTTGAAGCCGGATTTGAATGGCGTGAAGCAGGCTGCAGCATGTGTCTTGCGATGAACCCGGATGTTCTTAAGCCTGGACAACGCTGCGCCTCCACGTCCAACCGTAACTTCGAAGGACGTCAAGGTCGTGGCGGCAGAACGCATCTCGTATCGCCGGCAATGGCAGCAGCGGCTGCAGTTAAAGGACGCTTCGTGGATGTACGTGACTGGAACTTTGCAGCAGAAGAAGTTGTGAGCTAAGAAGGACGGAGGAGAAATATATGCAAGCATTTACGAAACTAAACGGTATTGTCGCACCCGTGGACCGGGTGAATGTAGATACAGACGCCATTATTCCTAAGCAGTTTTTGAAACGGATCGAACGAACAGGGTTTGGCCAGTATTTGTTTTACGAATGGCGTTTTGACGAGGCGGGGGGCAATATCGACAGCTTCTCGCTGAATCAGCCCCGTTATCAGGGATCCACCGTTCTAATCTCCCGCGCCAACTTTGGCTGCGGATCTTCCCGCGAACATGCACCTTGGGCCATCCTGGACTACGGTTTCCGTGTTGTCATCGCTCCATCGTTTGCGGATATTTTCTACAATAACTGCTTTAAGAACGGGATCCTGCCGATCAAACTGTCGGAGGAGCAAGTCGAGGAATTGTTTCAGCGTACAGATGCCACGGAAGGCTATAAACTGAACGTAGATCTGGAGAGCAAAACGATTACCGATGAACAAGGACTTCATATTGACTTTGATCTTGACGAGCATCGCCGCCAATTCCTGCTTCAGGGCTTGGATGACATCGGTTTGACGCTGCAGCATGAGAGTGCAATTGAAGCCTATGAGAAGAAGCATGGGGACCGTCTGTTCGCTTAATCTAGCTAATGACTCTACAAAAGGTTACAAGATTATTAAACTTCCATTTCCTGTGTAGGAAATGGAAGTTTTTTTTGGTATTATGGAATTAATATGCAGCGGTTATGATGGGAACCAACGTTTTATGTCAGTATTTGTCCGGCTGGACCTGGGCCGGAATGCTGATTTACATACTTTTAGCATTTCTCTTTTTTGCTTCATTTGCTTTTCAAATTCAATCATGGGATGATCGAGGTGGATTCATGAAGAAGTTAGGGTTTGTAATGGTGTTAATAGTCTTCTTGCTGGCGTTTCCAAGGACTGGTGAAGCCAGTTCTTCAAGCGCAACTATTTTTCTTGACGGGCAACAATTGAATTTGTCTTCGGGCGTCCAAGTAGCCAATATGAAGGGCAATGTGATGATTCCGATACGCGTAGTGTCAGAGAATCTCGGCTTCAAGGTGGGATGGGAGAAAGCCAGTCAAACCGTAACAGTTGAGAATAGCCAGAAGACGGTTCGTATGGTGGTAGGCAGCCCGCAAGCAGAGCTGAACGGCGCATCGGTAGATTTGAATTTGGCACCCGTACTGAATGGGCAGACTACACTTGTGCCGCTTCGGTTTGTAAGTGAGCAGATGGGTCTTGATGTGAAATGGGACAACCAGACCAAAGCGGTATTCCTGTCTAGTTCCATTCCGCCGGTCTCCGAAGTGGAGATTGATCCTGGCTACGAGAACAATACAGGAAACGAGACGCCACCACCTGTTGAATCGAGTAACCAGCCAGCGATGACGGGGCTTAGCTTTAGCGACAACCGATTAATGATTGCTACAGAGGGTGGTGCCATAGCACCGAATGTGTTCAGTGTAACCGGACCAGATCGGATTGTTATCGATCTTCCGAACACGGTATTCTCCGCTTCATTTTTGGCTGGACATGCCGTGAACGTCCAAAGCGGCGGCAATATGGCCGTCACAGACTCCCCTGACGTGACCAACATACGATATGCACTCTTCAGCGATAATCCTTCAACCGTGCGCATCGTTCTGGATCTGACAGGACCTAAAAACTATGCTGTAACCAATGAATCGGGCATCATCATGGTTGATCTGAACGCTGAGGGGGATATCCTGGTACCGCCTGTGCCTCCTGTCAACAGTAACGGCAAGAAGATTGTTGTTATTGATGCCGGCCATGGTGGAATCAAGCCTGGATCGATCAGCCCTTCAGGAAGGACGGAAAAAGCATTTAATCTGGACGTTTCCCTCAAGGTCGAAGCATTGCTGAAAAAGGAGAAAAATATCCATGTGGTGATGACTCGCAGCGATGACTCACACCTTGAGCTTAGTGATCGCGTTAAAATTGCTAATAATTTGAAAGCTGATATATTTGTATCCATTCACGGAAACAGCAACCCGTCCAGCAGTCCAAATGGTACTGAGACGTATTATACGAGAGATTCAAGCAAATCTTTGGCGAATGTGATCCATAAACATCTGGCAAAAGCGACGGGTCTTAAAGATCGAGGAGTTAAATACAGCAGTCTTCATGTTACAAGAGAAACAACAATGCCGGCTGTCCTGCTTGAGGTTGGATTCTTAAGCAACAAGGGTGACGAAGCCCAGTTGTTTAATGACGATTTTCAAAATCGTGTTGCACAAGGCATTGTAGCGGGTATTAAAGAATATCTTAAAGTACAATAACTTGTACAGGATTTGATGAACTTAGAGGGGGACAAAAACGATGAACAAAAAATATTGGATGACAGGATTGCTGGCGCTTCTGCTTGCGTTTAGCGCCGGATGTGGACAGAAGCCGGCTGCAGCCCCCGCCGACACGAGTCCGGAGTCTTCATCAGGACAAGCGCAAACGCCTCAGGAGGATCCTGATCATGCGGCAACTGGTGATCTTAACGAAGCAGCGCAAACCGTAAACGCAAGCGAGGGGACAACTAATTCGCCGCAGAATACGGCTGGTGAAGGTACTGGCACCCCAGCCGATACGAAGGACGTGAATGCGACGGAGACTCAAGCCAAGAAGGCCAATATTAAACTCTATTATACGGATCCGGAAATCATCGATTTGAAAGAAGCCAGTAAAGAGATTACGTATTCGAATGAAGAGGATAAGTATACAAAAGCCTTTGAAGGACTTCAAAAGAGCAGCGATGCGGAACTGAATCCGTTGTGGTCAGAGCAGATCACTCTGAATTCACTCAAGTTTGACAAGGGGGCGTTGACGCTGGACATTACCAAGCCGGCCGAGGCTAACCTCGGAGCGGGGGGAGAAATGTTTGCGCTTGATGCCTTACGGAAAACCTTCTTTCAGTTCGATGAAGTGAAATCCCTTGAACTTCTGGTTGATGGCAATCAGACGGAAAGTTTGATGGGGCATGTAGAGCTTGAACATCCGATGACTCGAAACTAGTTACAAAGAACTAACGATAAGTTTCATATGAAGGTCCAAACACCTATTTCGATTTTTGAAATAGGTGTTTTTATGGTAAAAAGGGAACAATTTCGCAACTTTCATTCAGACTCGGCGTCTATAGGTTGTCAGGTAATGTCGGACAGGCCGAGTGCAGAAACGCCAATCTATGGCAAAATAATAGGATGGTAGGGGTGAAGGATGAAGAAGTTCGGTTTTTTAATGTTTCTGGTTGTCATCATGATTGCGTTTCCTAAAATGGCGGATGCGAGTTCGTACAGCGCAAAAATTTACCTGGATGGTCAACAAATCAATCTGTCATCTGGCGTGAAGGTGGAGAACAACAACGGCACAGTCATGGTTCCGATCCGTGTCATTTCCGAAAATCTCGGATATAACGTGAATTGGAACAAGGCAAGTCAGACGGTAACTGTCCAAGACGGCTCACAGAAAGTAACGATGGTAATTGGGAGCCAGTATGCTGACATTAACGGCCAGCGTGTACAAATGGCCAAAGCACCCGTTCTGCGCGGTGGAACAACACTGGTTCCGATCCGTTTCATAAGTGAGCAGATGGGACTTGAGGTTAGATGGGACAATGCCCAGAAGGCGGTCTACCTTACTTCATCCAACGGCGGGAGTAATCCTGGTGAACAACCTGGAGGAAACACGTCGACGGTGGATGGCCTCAGCTTTAGTGAGAACAGGCTGATGGTTGCCGTTACAGGGAATGCCAAGCCGAATGTGTCTAAATTGAGCAATCCGGATCGTATCGTCATTGATATGGAGAATACGAATTTCTCGGATACATTCAGCAGCAACGCCAGTTTTAATGATGCAACAAAGAGCGGTCAATTGACGGTTTCGGGATACCCGGATGTGAAAATGGTCCGCTACTCCTTGTATAACAGCAATCCGATGACTGTGCGCATCGTTATTGATCTGAACTCCGCCAAAAATTACACCGTATCAGGCCCAGAGAACGGATCAGGCCTGTTCATTGTCGATCTGAACACAACTACGAACCCTACACCGGATCCGGGTACGGGCGGCAAGAAACTCGTGGTTATCGATGCGGGTCATGGAGACCACGATCCGGGTGCAATCGGTGTAACCAAGAAGAAGGAAAAAGATTTCAATCTTGCGGTGGCGTTAAAGGTTGAGAAGTTGTTGGCCAAAGAAAAAAATATCCAAGTTGTCATGACTCGCAGTAACGATACTTTCCTCGAGCTGAAGGATCGCGCGAAGATTGCGAACGATCTGAAGGCAGATGTTTTCATATCGATACATGCTAATAGTGGCCCTTCCACTGCAAGCGGAACCGAAACGTATTATTACAATGAATCTGACAAAGCGCTGGCGAATGCGCTCCACAAAGAGATCGTTCAAGCCATGGGCTTAAAAGACCGTGGCGTGAAATATGGTAATTTCCATGTCATTCGTGAAACGAAAATGCCGGGTGCTCTGTTGGAGGTAGGATTCCTGAGCAACAAAACCGATGAGAGCAAGCTGTTTGATCCCGCGACGCAGGATCGCGTAGCTGCGGCTATTGTCAGAGGCATTAAAAATTATTTGAAGGTTGATTAACGATACGATAGTTATCGTGATTTGCAGGAGGTGGCTACTTTTGAATAAAAAAATATGGTCAGTTGGATTATTGGCAGCCGTCATGCTGGTTGGAGCAGGCTGTGGAGAGAAACCGGGCGCAGCACCGGACGATACACCGGGGCAAGTTACGCCTGCACCTGATGATCAAACAGGACAAGGGAACGGCGGAGTTTCCAATGGATCGGGTGGCGGTAATGAAACGACCACACCGGATGCGAAAACAGAGAGCATCAAAGCCTACTATACCGACCCTGAATTGATGGAGTTGGTTGAAGGCACCGCGGATATTTCATATAAAGAAGCCAATGAAAAATACGAAGCGGCATACAAGGCTCTCCAAAAAAGTGATAACGCCGAAATGATTCCCTTGTGGGAGAAAATCGAGCTGAATTCGGTGAAGTTCGAAAACGGGTCTTTGACGATCGACGTTACGGTTCCTGATGAAGCCAACTTGGGAGCAGGAGGAGAGTCATTTGCTGTCGATGCGATCAAGAAAACCTTTTTCCAATTCGACGAAGTCAAATCACTTCAGCTTCTGGTAGATGGTCAGCAGGCCGAATCGTTGATGGGGCATGTCGATTTGGAAAATCCTATGACTCGGTAATGATGGTTGAAGGAGATCACGTTCTGCTGTCGAATATTAGTATATGATGAAGCAGTAGTTATTGAGAGGGGAAAGAAAATGGTACTTAGACACAGCAAACATGTTCATTCCAAAAAAGTGGTCTCCGCCGTCATGGCCGGACTTATAGCATTCGGAGGCGGGGCTTCGATCGTCTCGGCAGATGAAGAAACGGCAAACGCACCAACAGCAAATGCAGCCCAATCGGCCATTAATGTATTCAGTGATGTTAGTTCCGGTTACTGGGGAGAGAAGTACATTTATCAATTGGCGGCACAAGGGATCGTAACCGGGAATAACGGAAAATTCCGTCCGAATGATCCCGTAACACAGCAGGAAGCTGTAACGATGGCGATCCGGTTTTTAAACATGCAGAATCAATTAAGCAGCGGTGCTGCGACATTACCGACAAATATTAAAGTGAATGACTATTTTACGAAATATGTTGAACTGGCTTTTCAGCAAAACCTGCTCGACAAGCAAAAGGAATCCGGTTATACGGATCAGAAAGTCATTTGGGGCGCGCAGAAAGCATCCCGCGAATGGATAACCGAAGTGCTTGTCCGTTCCATTGGACGTACCACGGAGGCCAATGCAGCCAAAAATAAAGCGACAGGCTTTGCGGATAACGCCAAAATAACCCCCGACCGTCTGGGCTATGTTAATGTAGCGGTTGAGCTGGGGCTTGCCAAAGGGCTCGCCGGCAACAAGTTCGATCCGCAGGGGGCTGTGACTCGTGCCCAGCTTGCAACGTTCTTCAGCCGGGCACAAGCCTACATTACGACCAATTATGAGAATCAATACAAAGGCTCCATTGCTTCTCTTGAGAACGGTAAATTGGAGCTGTATGCGGATGGCAAGCTGAATTCGTTCAAGCTGGATGCTTCCACGGCATACTTTGCATCCGATTCCGAGAAGAGATTGCAATTCTCAGATATCAATCCGTATACACAAGCCGTGGTGGTTGTTAATAACGGTACAGCTGCCTATGTAGAAATTACGGACGCAACCCAACAGGTGGAGCGGTTCGACCGCACCTATGCAAGGTTGTCGCCCAACAACGTGATTTGGCTGGATACAGGCAGTACCTTTGAGGAGCTAAGCTACGAAACAACCACCGTATTCCTGGATCAGAACGGCAACAAAATTGATCCGAAAACATTGGCAGCAGGCAGCCTGCTTACCATTGAGCGTGAAACCTACAGTCCGCAGAAGAAAATCGTGGCTATTCGCGTGAAGAGCGGCCTGGTTAACAAGACTGGAGCTGGCGTAGTTCAGAACGTTGACACGGCAAACAAAAAAGTAACGCTCAAGGATAGCACCGGTTATGAGGATTCGTACACGTGGGATGATGCAACGGTGATTCGTTACCAGAATCAAATCCTGACGCCGGCTGAGCTGAAAACGGGTTTCACCGTGAACTTCACCGTGAAAAACAGCATCTTGCAATCACTCGAGGTTACGCAAAGCGTCGATCGAACCGTGCAAGCGACACTGTATTCCGTTGAAGATAACGGAAAGACCATCACCTACAAGCGCAGCGGAAGCACACAGCTCGAAACGAAGTTCTTGGCGGAGAAGCCTGAGATCATTATGAGCGGCGTAGTAAAGCCGGTGTTGTCCGATTTGTTGGCTGATTCGGTATCCGGCGATCAAGTGACACTTACCATCAATGGTGAGGAGAGAATCACCAAGATCGAAGTGACCGGGCGTCAGATGGAGCAACTGGACGCGGTCACCATTGTAAACTATGATTCGAAGACGCATTGGCTGACGGTCAAGGATGCCAACAACCAGCCTAGAGTCATTATCCTGGATGACAAGACAAAGCTGGAATCTAGCAACGGAACGACGCTTGACAAAGTGGAGCCGCTGCTTGGCGCAGGGCGCAAAGTGAGTGTGACCTTGATTGGAACCCGCGCGCTGTCATTAGAAGTGGTTTACAAAGTTGAAGGCAAAATCAGCAGTATCAACACGTCCAAGAAAATCATTTCCATTCTGTCTGCGAATGGCAAAGTGGAAGAGATACCATATAACAGTGCTCTGATTGTGGATATCTTCGGAAAATCGAATGCGTCCCTGGCTGATGTACGTGTGGGTGACGAAGTGTCGGCCCAGTTGTCAACCAACCAGGACTACTTGCAGAGCTTAAAGCTCAAAACTTCGGCTCAATTTGAGGTTGTCTTTACGGAGCCTTCGAAGAACCGAATTCGTGTAAAATCGGGGGGCACTACAAGCGATATTTATACCGACAAGGCTACCTTGACGGGAGACAGTGGACAAGCGATCCTGCTTGCAGATCTGCGTCCCGGAACACTTGTTAATATCACACTTCAAGGTACAACGGCCGTTGCCGTTGCCGAAGTCAAATTGACCCTTGGTGAAGTTACGGGTATAGATACTTCCGGTAATATGCTGACAGTGAAGGACCATTCCGGCAACACTCAGACACTGGGTGTAAGCGGCGGTGTAAAAGTTGTTAAGAATGGTTCTACGGCAACGAATTTGAGCACGTTGGTCTCCGGCGATCGCGTAGAGATCCGCAAGGACATTCAAGGCGTCACCATCGTGAACGTCATGGAGAAACTTGAACGTGCATTCTGGCTGGCGAACAACTCGGAAATTCAAGTGAAGCGTAAATCGATTAACGATAATTTCCGGTATGCATTATCTGATAAAGTATTTGTTCATCAAGGTGACACTACTTTGTCCGTGCAATCCCTCAAGGAAAATGATAATATTGTACTGTACTTAAACAACGGTGTCGTTGTAGAGATCGTAAAACAGTAGATTATCTACTTGGGATTGCTCGAGAAACACCGTCTTGATGCGGGGATTTCCGCATCAAGATTTTTTTTTGCGGGAGGGAATTCATATGAATGCGGCAACGGTGCGGCATATTCTGGATACGATGGAGAGCATGTTCCCAGATGCACATTGCGAGCTGGTTCACAGCAATGCGTTTGAGCTGACCATCGCCGTGCTGCTATCCGCGCAGTGCACGGATGAAACGGTGAATAAAGTGACCAAGGATCTGTTTCAGAAATACAAAACACCTTTGGATTATGTATCTGTCCCGATTGAGGAACTTGAACAGGATATTAGACGGATCGGCTTGTATCGCAACAAGGCCAAACATATTCAGAATCTGTGCAGTATTCTGATCGAGCAGTATGGCGGTGAGGTACCGGAAGCTCATGATGAGCTGGTCAAATTACCGGGCGTAGGACGTAAGACAGCCAACGTCGTGGTCTCCAATGCTTTTGGTGTACCTGCTATTGCGGTTGATACGCATGTGGAAAGGGTATCCAAGCGTCTGGGACTGGCCGGCTGGAAAGATTCCGTGCTGGAAGTGGAGAAAAAGCTGATGAAGCGGGTGCCGCGTGAGGAATGGACGCTGACACATCATCGCATTATTTTTTTCGGAAGGTATCACTGTAAAGCCCAAAATCCGCAATGTCAGGTGTGCCCTCTGCTGGATGTTTGCCGCGAAGGAAAGAAGCGTATGAAAACCTCGGCAGTCAGGAAGAATAAGGAACAAACGAAAATCAGCAAGAAATAGACAAAAAAGAAGTTCAGCCGATTCGGTGTGATGAACGCCTTCGAACTGCCAGCGAAGCAGACGAGATCTTTAAGTTAGAATATCGCTCGCCTTTGTCTCCGGATTTCTATCTCAGCCCCAAAAGCGAATGGAAATCTGGAAATAACAGTGAACGGGATTGACTTCTTCGCAAATCGGGAGAGGACGGCAACCTGAATCAGCATGAGCCAAATTTAAAAGAGGATGGGATTACACATGAAATGCATCTCTGTTTACACCGACAATTTTGAATTGTTCTCGGATATTTTTGAACATGTGGTGGAGAGCCAAAGCCAACTGAGCGAAAACGAAGAACAAGAAGTTGAAGGTGTTACGTTCAGCCACTCCGGGGATGCTCCGGAGCATTATTTGGAGCGTATGTCGCAAAAGCCGGAAGTGGTTGTTATGCGCGATAAATCACGCGGTCTGACTATTCTTCAGCACGGGAATGTATTTGAAATTTTGATTCCGGCCGAAGAAAATACCGTTGTATCTTAAGAGCTTCCCATTTTAATGTTGTAAAATATTGGATATCCTGGCACTAGCATGGAACAAGAATGCAACTTCATGTTTCCTGTTTGCGTCAGTCGTAATGGTCTTTGGACAAATGGCAGGCAAGGAAGAGATATCTTCCTTGGCCTGCCATTTTGCATATACTTGGAAGTGTGATTTTGCAAGAATGGGCTCCGGATCAAAATGCAATGATTCCTTTACGAAGCAAGCGGTGATAAAATAAAATGATGTGAATCATTTGTGTCAGAGATTGAGAGATCAATGGACAGGAGCGAGAAATGACATTGAAGTTGATTGCTGAACATGAGATTGGATATAACGTTTCGGAACTGGCCCAGGTTCGTGACCGATTCCTGGAGTGGAATGATGAATCCTCCTACACCTTGGCTGAGGATTTAATACGCAAGGGTACAGGCGGTGAGCTTACGCTTGCTTTTTGCGGACATTTTTCTGCAGGGAAGTCAAGCATGATTAATGCACTATGCGGCAAGAAGGTACTGCCGTCGGGTCCGGTACCGACAAGTGCGAACGTGGTCACGATCCGCAGCGGTGAACCGCGGGCGCTGATCCATCGATCTGCTGCGGATTCGGGTGAACCTTTAACAGTCACGATTGACGAACTGGCTGAATATTGCAAGGAAGGCAGGGAGTATTCCGCGATTGAAGTATGGGATGATGTGCCGCTGCTTGGCGAAGCTGGCGTGTTGATGGATACCCCGGGAGTGGACTCAACGGATGACGGACATCGGCTTGCCACGCATTCAGCCCTGCATATGGCGGATATCGTCTTCTATGTGATGGATTACAATCATGTGCAGTCTGAGAGTAATCTGATGTTTGCGAAGAGTTTGTCGGATTGGGGGAAGCCGCTTTACCTGATCGTGAATCAGATCGATAAGCATCGTGATGATGAGCTTACACTGGCTTCTTATCTGAATGACGTAAAAAAAGCCTTCGCTCAGTGGAAAATCACATATAAGGGGTTATTGTGCACATCTCTTAAAGTCCAGGATCATCCCTACAATCAATGGGAAACGCTGAAGTCTTTAATCGGTGAACTGATATCCCATAGGGAGCCCTTGTTACAATATAGTGTATCCTGCTCTATTCGGCATGCTGCCGATCAGCATGTGGAGGCCTATACGCGCAGTCATCAGGAGGAGAAGGAGCGGCTGCTTGAGGAGATGGGCGGCGAAAAAGCGGCTGCTGCGCTGAAGGCGCGCTTACAGGAGCTGGAGGATCAAAAGCTTGCCGAGGAGCTCCTTCCGGAAGTCGTTCGCAGCAAACTCCGCAAAGAAGCGGATACTCTTCTGGCGAATGCTAATCTGACTCCGGCGGATGTCCGCGATTTAAGTTTGTCCTTTTTGGAAAGCCGCAAGAGCGGCTTCAAGGTTGGTTTTCTGTTTTCAGGAGGGAAGACGGAGGAGGAGCGTCGCCGCCGTCTGGAGGCTTTCCATCATCGGTTGAAGGAACAGACAACCGCTCAGATTGACTGGCATTTGCGGACCTTGTTCCGTAAAAGCGTGGAGCAGCATACCGAATGGAGCGCGAATTGGGAGAGTTTGATGGATGCTGAACTCCCGACGGTTCAGGAAGATATGATTACACGCACGGTGAACCCGGAGGCAACGGTGTCCGGTGAATATGTGCTGAACTACAACCGGGAGCTGACCGAGGAAATCAAGGCCAGCTATCGCCGAGCCGTACTGGCGCTTGCCGACCGGCTCATGGCGGTGTTGACGGACGCTTCCGCCGTCCGTCTGCTGGAGCTGGAGCGCCAGGGCGCGGAGCTCCTGGCGCAGTCCGCGGCTTCCGCCGGCTACGCGGCCCTGCAGCAGGCGGAAGCCGCCCGCGCGGCCGAGCTGGCGCAGCTGCTCCCGCCGCGGACCTCCCTCACCCCCGGCCTCCTGCCGGAGGTGAGGGAGCCGGAAGGGCAGCCCGCACAAGCGGCTGCCCGGGCCGGTGCCCCAGCGGCGCAGCCGGGGCACGGGCGCACAGCGCCCCGCCGCGCCGCTGCGCAGGCGGCGGCCCCGCAGCGGCGCCAGCGGCTGGAGGCCGCGGCAGCAGAGCTGCGCGCTGCCGCCGCGCTGCTGGCGCCGCATCCCGCGCTGGCATCGGCCGCGCGGGATTTAACCGCCCGCGCGGATGCGCTTGCGGGCGGCTCGTTCACCCTGGCGCTGTTCGGAGCGTTCAGCGCCGGGAAGTCCTCCTTCGCCAACGCCCTGCTTGGCGAGTCGGTCCTGCCGGTGTCACCGCATCCGACAACGGCGGCGGTGAACCGGATTGTCGCACCGGCTGATGGGAATGCCCATGGTACTGCAGCCGTGCGGATGAAGAGCCGCGACATGTGGTGGGACGATCTGTTGTATTCGTTCAGCGTATTGGGATTGGAAGAGCCGAATCCGGGGAATTGGCGGAGCGTAGCGGAGGGATTAACCCCAGGCGGCATTCATCCGGCAGGACTGCCGCATTACGGATTCCTGAAGGCAGCCGCCTCCGGCTGGAATGAGATGGAGACGAAACTGGGTACCACGGAAACAGTAGAACTGGCCGAATACCGCGGCTATGTAGCAGATGAAACCAAGTCCTGTTTTGTCGACGGGATTGACTTGTATTACAGCTGCCCGCTGACGGAGCAAGGGATCGTACTGGTGGATACGCCCGGAGCCGATTCCCTGCATGCCCGTCATACCGGTGTAACGTTCAATTATATAAAGAATGCGGATGCCATTGTCTATGTCACCTATTACAACCATGCCTTCTCGAAAGCGGACAGACAATTTCTGTCCCAGCTTGGTCGGGTGAAAGACAGTTTTGCCTTGGATAAGATGTTTTTTATCGTCAATGCGGCTGATCTTGCACAATCCGAAGAGGAGCTGGAGGAGGTTGTGAAACATGTTCGCAGCAACCTCACCGCAAGCGGAGTGGGCAGCCCGCATATATTCCCCGTGTCCAGTTTGGCTGCACTGAGCAGCAAGCAGGATGAGGATGAAGACACCTTAGCGGAGTCAGGTTTCCCTGTCTTTGAACAAGCGATCAGCCGATTCGCTGTGGAAGAGCTGCCAAGGCTGTCACAACGTGCGGGTTATGACGAGATAACCTCGGTGCGGAATCGCATCAGCGCTTGGGCGGATATGGCTGCCCAGGATGAAACCACGCGCGAGCGTAAAATCACTGAGCTCAAAGAGGCTCATGTGCAAGCTTTATCTACCCTGGCCGCGTTGGCTGAGCACAACATAACCCGGGAAATATCGCAAGAAAGCAGCGAGCTGCTCTTTCATGTACGGCAGCGGCTGGACTACGCGATGAATCGTTTTTTCCAGGAATCCTTTAACCCTTCCGTACTTCGGGAAGACGCAGGCCATCTGAAAGCGGCATTTGCGGCCTGCGGCCGTGATCTGATGCGGACACTGTCCATTGAGCTGGATCAGGAATTGTGGGCGACAACGCTTCGGCTGGAGCAGGCCGGCCGCACATTAACCGAAGGTGCGGCTGCCAAGGCAGCAGCCGATATGAATGGCATGGCCGAGGGCTTGTCGCTTGGGATTCGGCGGGAATCGGACTGGGAAGCGCCGGCACTTGGAGAAACGGAGCTCCAAATTCAAGGAGATTGGTTATCCTACTGGTCGCTGTTTAAGAACCCGAAGCATTTCTTTGAAGGCAGCGGCAGCTCCAAACTTCGTGAAGCAGCCGAACCGAAGGTAAAGGAAGCGATAGCGGATGTAGTCGCCATGCGTGAAGAACAGCTAACGGATCACTATGTACAGATGGGCGCCCTTTCATTGAAGCATCAGGTATCGGTATTGGAGGAGCAGCTTAATGAATCCATGGCTGCCATCATCAGTTCCCTGCAGGATGGTCAATCCCCGATGATGTGGAGAAAACTGGCTGACGAATTGGATGCATTGTCCGCGACTGTGCAGCATGAGCGGACCTGATCAGGTTAATCGTCTGACTAAGAGTGCATAGCAATTCTTCCGGTTCAATAAAAGTCCCACAAGAATAGCCGTTGTGCTCTTTCGCGGATCTCTGTCTGTTGCGAACCCCCAATTTACATGTTTTCTCTAAAAAGACGTCCCGTATGCCATCTTGGCGGGGCGTCTTTTGTCCTAATTAAATTAGATTTCCAAGATTAGCAGAGGCATGTCAAGGGATGGGATCGCGTCTTTTTATCCGTTCCAGCGTTCGTCACTAGGATGAAAGCAGGTTAGGATTTTACCCTTTTGTAAGCATGTTCAAAAAAGTCGAAAAGAGTGGATGAAGCCTGATGGTTGTAGGGACTGACAATGTGATTATATCCCCTAGTATTTATGAGAATTCCCGATGATTTAATCATGAAACAAAGATAAGTTATACTATTTGCCGCCTTTAGGTCCTTTTGGCTCATTTATGACGGTTTTCCCTCTTTGCCGCGGGTTCGGGTCGATGATAAACTTCATAAATGCTACATAACCTGAACGAAAATAATCCAAAGGAGGATAAACATGAATGTTCTCAGGCAACTGCAGGGCTTCTTTTGGGAAAAACGAAGTTATCTTTTTCTTTCCATGCTGTGTCTGGCGATTGCAACCGCATTGGGACTCGTCTATCCGCAGCTGTTGAAAGTGCTGATCGACGATGCAATCAAGCTGGAGAATTACGGGATCGTACCGCAGCTCGCACTTACAGTGCTGGGTGTGGTCATCCTTAAAGCCTTCATGCAGTTTTTGCATGGATTCTTTGGAGGGAGGCTGGGTAATTACCTGGCATACTCGCTGCGAAACGCCTGCTATGAAAAACTGCAATTTCTATCATTTCGCTATTATGACACGGCTCGGACCGGGGATTTGATGTCGCGGCTTACGGGGGATCTGGAAGCAATCCGGATGTTTATCGGGTTCGGCTTTGCCCAGCTTCTTAACTTAGTATTGATGGTGACCTTTGGTTCCATCATGATGTTTACCATCAGCTGGCAATTAACGCTGGTTACTTTGGTAGCGATGCCATTCCTGGTTGTGGCAGCCCTGAAGTTCGAATCCAGGATCCATCCGGCGTTCCAGGAAATGCGTCTTGCGCTGAGCTCGCTGACAACCGCGGTTCAGGAGAATATTACGGGCGTTCGAACCGTTAAATCCTTTGCACGCGAACCTCACGAAGTGGAGAAGTTCTCCGAACGGAATGAGCGCTACAAAACCAACCAGATATTTGCCTCTTCACTATGGGCACGCTACTTCCCGATGATGGAGCTGTTTGCGAATATCAGTGTCGTCATTCTGCTTGCAGTCGGCGGTGGCATGGTTATCAAAGGCTCCATGACCGTGGGGGAGCTGGCAGCATTCTTCACCTTGATCTGGTACATAATCGGCCCTTTATGGGGAATTGGCTTCCACATTAACAACTATACGCAGTCCAAGGCTTCCGGAGAACGTGTGCTGGAGCTGCTGAATCAGCCGATTGATGTGGAAGACCGCGAGCGTGCGGTAGACCTGGTGCCAAGCGAAGTGAAGGGACACGTCGTATTTGATAACGTCACCTTCGCTTATGGCAATAAGATGGCTGCCGTAAAAGATATTAATCTGGATGCGCGTCCCGGCTCCGTTATTGGTTTGCTTGGCGGAACGGGCTCTGGCAAATCGACAATCATTCAGCTCTTGATGCATGCCTACAATGTAAATCAAGGCAGCATTAAACTGGACGGAGTCAACATTAATGATATCAAGGTGCGAAGTTTACGGGGTCAGATCGCCACGGTATTCCAGGAGACATTCCTGTTCTCGTCCAGTATTCGAAACAATATTTCTTACGGGATGAAAAACGTCAGTATGGAAGAGATCATCCGGGTAGCCAAGCTGGCCAAAGCTCATGAGTTCATCATGGAGATGAAGGACGGCTACGATACGATTGTTGGCGAACGGGGAATGGGACTCTCCGGTGGACAGAAGCAGAGGATCGCAATAGCCCGGGCTCTGCTGAAGGATCCGAAAATTCTGATCCTGGATGATGCGACCAGCGCAGTGGATATGGAAACCGAGCACGAAATTCAATCCGGCTTCCAGGAAGTCATGAACGGCAGAACGACGTTTATTATCGCTCACCGGATTTCCTCTTTACGCCATGCGGATGAAATACTCGTTCTGGATGAGGGGAGTGTTGTGCAGCGCGGCAAGCATAACGATTTGATTGCAGTGCCAGGACCTTATCAGGATGTATATAAAATACAATATGCGGACCTTATCGCCAAGCAAGCTCAATCAGGCGGTACGCAAGGGCAGGTGCAAGCATGAACTCCAATGTAAATACTGAACCGCATCAGAAGCAAAAGATTCCCAGGATGAAGAAAAACTCGGAAGAAACCAATGAGCGTTTTGTATACAAGGACGATGATGCGATTGAAAAACCGTTTAACTGGACACAGCTGACTCGGCTGATCTCGTATATGAAACCTTATGCCAAACAGATTCTCCCGTTGATCGGACTGATGATGGTCATCGGCACCATAACGAAGCTTGCCATTCCGTTCTTAACCAGTTTGGCCATTGACCGGGCTATCGAACCCAAGAACGGGAACCCGAGTCTAACCCTGCTGTATCAGATTACGATAGCCGTTCTGGTGATGTATATCATTCAATGGGTTGCAGGGATATTCCGGATCAAGTTTACGAATATCATCGGTCAGCGAGTGATCTATGACCTGCGAGCAGATCTGTTCCGGCACATTCAGCGTCTGTCCTTTAATTTCTTCGACAAGCGCCCAGCTGGTTCGGTTCTGGTCCGGGTTACGAATGATGTTAACTCCTTGCAGGATTTGTTTACTAACGGGGTTGTCAATCTGATCATCGACTGCGTGCAGCTGGTAGGTATTGTGGTCATTCTTCTGTTAATAAACTGGAAGCTTGGTCTAGCTGTTATTGTTACCGTACCGATCATGTTCTTCATCTCGACCAAACTCCGCGTACGCATTCGGCGTGCATGGCAGGATGTACGGATTCGGAACTCGCGGATTAACTCCCATTTGAATGAATCGATTCAGGGTATCCGCGTGACCCAGGCCTACACGCAGGAAGAAGAGAATATGAAGTTTTTTGATAACATGAATATGGACAGCAAGAAGTCTTGGGATAGAGCATCTGCTATGAACCAGGGCTTTGGGCCGCTCATCGAAATTACCGGTGGCTTCGGCTCACTGATCCTGTTCTGGCTCGGTGCGACCTTGATTCAACAAGGCGAGCTGACCATTGGTTTGTTAATTGCCTTTACTCAATATGTAGGAAACTTCTGGGAGCCGATCAATCGGCTTGGGCAAATGTACAACCAGCTGCTTGTGGCGATGGCCTCCTCTGAGCGTATCTTTGAATTTATTGACGAGAAGCCCAGCATTGATGATGAGCCCGGGGCAAAGAAACTGCCCACGATTAAAGGGGATATCAAGCTGGAGAACGTGGTGTTTGAGTATGAAAAAGGACGCCAGGCCCTTAAAGGCATCGACCTCGATGTGAAGGCAGGTCAGTCGATAGCACTGGTCGGCCATACGGGATCGGGCAAGAGCACCATCATCAATCTGCTTAGCCGTTTCTATGATATAACGGATGGCAAGCTGACGATTGACGGGTATGATATTCAGTCGGTGACGGTTGAAAGCCTTCGAAACCAGATTGGTATCGTGCTGCAGGATACGTTTATATTCTCGGGAACCATTCGGGAGAATATCCGCTTTGGTCGTCTGGATGCCACGAACGAAGAGATTGAGGAAGTCGCCAAGGCTGTAGGCGCTCATGAATTTATCGTTCAGATGCCTGGCGGATATGAAACCGAGGTTGAAGAACGCGGAAACATGCTGTCCATGGGTCAGCGGCAGCTGCTGTCCTTTGCCAGAGCACTGCTTGCCGATCCGCGGATCCTGATTCTCGATGAAGCAACAGCCAGTATCGATACCGAGACGGAACTGAAAATTCAGGGAGCCTTGAAAGTGCTGCTTCAGGGCAGAACCTCCTTCATTGTGGCGCATCGTTTATCAACAATTCGGCATGCCGATCATATCGTTGTGCTTGACCATGGCGAGATCATTGAAGAAGGAAATCACAGCCAGCTTATGCAGAAGCAGGGGACTTACCATGGGTTGATTGAAGCTCAATACCGATTTTTGTAAAAACGGCTTAACAAAGGTTTAACAAAACCGACACAAATGTAAAAAAAATGTCGCTTGATACTTGCAATCTTCTTCATAAACTTACAAAATAGATATAGAGTTTACTCAGAATTCATAGAAGAAGGGAAGCATGAGGGTATAATGAGCATCGAAAGCGTATTATCTGCGCCTGCACTGCTGATTCGAAACTTTGAGAAGAATGATTTGGAAGCTGTCACATCCTTGATGCGAGAACTTAATTATCCGACCACGCTTAATGTTATGCGCGAACGGATGGAAGCGATGAACGACAATCCGTTATACGGCAATCTGATTGCAGAGGTTAATGGCGTTGTTGTTGGTATGATCATGCTTCGTCAAGTCAAATCCTTCACTATGACCGAACCGGTCACTCAAATCACTTCGGTTATTGTAACCTCAAGCTGCCGCGGCCAAGGAATTGGCAAACGACTAATACGCGGTGCAGAGACATGGGGAAGACAGCATGGTAGCCACCTCTTGTTTCTCACAAGCGGCAACCGGGAAGAACTTGCTCCCGCACATGCATTTTATGAACATATTGGATTTGAAAAGGCTGGATACCAGTTTAGCAAAAAACTGTAACCTCGTCTTTTCATTAAACCCATCCCTCCCCGGGATGGGTTTTTTCTTGTTTGGTGACTTAAACTCTTGCGGCATGTATCCGATATAAGATCATATTAATAGTTTCGTTCATAAGACACAGGATTCAATCAGGAACCAGGACTTGAGTGTGACAAAAGCGGATTAATAGGAAGTAGGAATCAAAGGCTTCTTTTCCAACAATTGTAGGATTGCTGAAGGTATCAAATGTGTTACAATGTGTTCGTACCTGATTACAAAAATGTAACTATTGTTTGATCGTCCTACACTTAAGAAGTTCACACCAAAGAATGGACGGTCAGGCAAACTCTACAACTACGAGCATAGGGAGATGAGTATTCATGAATAACCAGTGGATAAAGAAAATCGCGGGTGGAAGTATTGCTGCTGTACTGGCTGTTGGCATTATGCTTCCAACTACGGCGTCTGCCGCACCTGCTGAGAGCAATAATTATTTGAACTGGCAGCAAAAGATTCAAAAATTTCTAGAGAGCCAAGGTTATGAATCACAATTCAAATGCGTAGTTCAGAAGCCGCAAACGGAAAAACCTCAGACAGACAAGCCAGCTGCTGAAACTCCAGAAGCAAGCAAGCCAGAGACAAGCAAGCCAGAGACAAGCAAGCCAGAGACAAGCAAGCCAGAAGCAAGCAAACCAGAAGCAAGCAAACCAGAAACAAGCAAACCGGAAACGAGCACACCAGAGGCTAGCAAACCGGAAACAAGCAATCCATCTACTACACCGTCCAAGCCTTCCGAGTCGACAGGTACCACGGAGCAATCCAATTTTGCTTCCGAGGTTGTGACGTTGGTGAATAAAGAACGTGCAAATGCAGGTCTGAAGCCGCTGACCGTACATGCAAAACTGACTACGGTAGCCGTTGATAAAGCAAAAGACATGAGTGACAACAATTACTTCAGCCACACGTCCCCGACGCATGGCTCGCCATTTGATATGATGAAAGCTTACGGTATTTCCTTCGGCTATGCTGGAGAGAATATTGCCAAGGGACAGCGCACACCACAAGAAGTGATGAACTCCTGGATGAACAGCCAAGGACACCGTGAGAATATCCTTTCTCCGAATTTCACCATGATCGGTGTAGGATACTACAACGGATACTGGGTTCAAGAATTCATTAGCCAATAAGCAATTAATATCATTTATATGAATCAGGACTGCCCCGAGCACGTCGTCAGACTGCGTCCGGGGCAGTCTTATTTGCGTGTTGCGATTTGCAAATTTTTTATAGAAGTCTTAAGGTAATGTAATGAGGAATTTTGTAGGGGGAATGTCATGAAATCATCTGCATGGATATGGCGTATTACTGCCTCCGTTTCGGTTATTGTAACGATTGTACTCATTCTGGGTTTTGTGTATGCTTTCAAGGATATTAATAATCCGCAAGGCGAGCCTTTGTTATCCGGAGGCGAACCAGAGATATCCGACGAAGAGGCAGCACCGGCGAAACCAGATCAAGGGCCATCCCTTCCTGCACTGCCGAAAGATCTGAGGGTAACAGCCATCGGAGATTCGCTTGCCAAAGGAACAGGTGACAACTCCGGAAGCGGGTTTGTACGTCGAAGCGTCGATCAGATGAACGGTGACGGGCGAACAGCCAAACTTCTGGCTAATCTGGCTATCAACGGAATGACAACCGAGGGGCTCCTGCCGAAGCTGGACGATAAAGGAATACAGTACGCGTTGAAGCAAGCAAACGTCATCATGCTCTCCATCGGCGGCAATGATATTTTTCAGGGGAGCGATTTAATGGAGGAGGCGACCAGCCCCGATGAGCTGGAGCTTGATCCTGCGAAGTTAATGGGGGCATTGCCAATGGCTTCCGAACGTTTGCAGGCGATTTTGGAAAAGATACGTTTGATCAACCCGGAGGCAAGAATTGTCTATGTCGGTTTGTATCATCCCTTTTCCGATTTGGAAGAATTGCTGATACCCGGCAATATCGTTGTTTCTGCATGGAATCAAGCGGCCATGGAAATCGTGAACAGGGATCCCAATATGACGTTGGTCCCGACATTTGATCTGTTCCAGCACAAGCTAGGCGAATATCTGTCGTCGGATCACTTTCATCCGAATGGTGCAGGATATCAGGCTATAGCGGATCGAATTGTGCAGGGAATGCTCTAGTCACAGAGACATGTCATATGGGGAGTTGGAATCGATGAACGAACAAGGGCAAGAAATCGTACTATCCGTCCAGCATGTAAAAAAGAAAATCGGTCGAAAATGGATTATACATGATGTCTCCTTTGACGTCCGTGCAGGAGAAATTTTTGGATTCCTCGGTCCTAACGGGGCTGGAAAGACAACCACAATCCGCATGCTGGTGGATTTGATTAAGCCGTCATCTGGTATGATCAGGGTATGCGGGTATGACGTCAACCGTCAGCAGGAACAGGCGCTGCGTTATATTGGATCCATTGTAGAGAATCCTGAAATGTATTCCTACATGACGGGATGGGAAAATCTCGAGCATTTTGCACGGATGCAGCCCGGCATCGATCAGCACCGGATTGAGGAAGTTGTAAACACCGTGAGGCTGGACCGAAGGATTCACGACAAGGTGAGCACGTATTCCCTGGGGATGAGGCAGCGCCTGGGGATTGCACAGGCACTGCTTGGCAGGCCCAAACTGCTTATTCTTGATGAGCCGACCAACGGTCTTGATCCGAAGGGGATCAAAGAGATGCGGCAGTTCATCCACCAATTAGCCGCGGAAGGGCTGGCGGTGTTTGTATCGAGTCATCTACTGAGCGAGATTCAGCTTCTGTGCAGCCGTGTGGCGATCATCAGCAGTGGAAGAGTGCTGGCGGTCGGTGAGGTTGACGAATTGATTGCAGGCAATAGTGATCATGTGATCTGGGATCTTAATCCGGCAGTGCAAGGGAAGAGGATTTTGCAAAAACTGGATTATTGTGAGATCGTTAATCATCCGGAGGAAGTGCTTGACGATAATCTGCTGGCAGGCATGTCGCCGGAAGCTGTTGTGACCCGAATCAGCTCGGATAATACGTCAAGGGCAGTGGAACGCTTGGTATCCGGGGGTGTACAGGTCCGGGAAGTTCACCGGATCAATCCTACGCTGGAGCAGCTGTTCCTGCAAATGACGGAAGGTGAGAGCATTGAGTAGTCTTTTGCCTCTGATCAAGAATGAGTGCATTAAGATCATAAAACGGAAGCGCTTCTATGTTGTCCTGCTTGTTCTGCTTGCTCTTGTACCCATGTTTACTTATGCCCAGATAAAATCGGCGGAGCGGAGCCAGGAGAAGTTCAACAGTGACTGGCGGCTTGAGCTTCAGCAGCGGATAACGGATAATGAGAATTCACTCAGCAGTGACAGGGTGCCGGATGAGTGGAAAAGATATCGTCTGATTTTTATTCAGCAAATGCAGTATTATTTGCAGCATGATGTGAATCCTAATCAACCAAACGGGGTTACATTCACGCGGGAGTTCCTGAACAATGCGATATCCCTGTTTATCCCGCTGCTCATTATGGCCATTGCATCGGATATTGTATCCGGCGAACGGACGACAGGAACCATCAAGATGCTGCTTACAAGGCCAGTCAAGCGCTGGAAGGTGCTGCTGAGCAAACTGATCGCCCTGATCATGTTTACATCTCTGATTGTATTGTCCACTTATATTATTGCTTATCTGATATCCGGTCTTGCCTTCGGGTACAAGGGATTTGATATACCGGTATTCACTGGCTTCCAGATCGTTGGCTCTGAGGTGGATATGTCAGGAGTTCATGCCGTGCCCCAGTGGAAGTACCTGCTGATGCAGGGCGGTTTGGTGTGGTTCGTTGGCATCTGTATAGGTATGCTTGCTTTTATGGTGTCGGTGCTGGTGCGCAGTACGGCGGCCAGCATCGTGATTATGATGGCGGCTCTGATTGCGGGCAATATATTGACCAATATGGCCTCGGCCTGGAGCAGTGCGAAATATTTGTTCATGGTGAACCTGAATTTGACAAATTATTTGGCAGGTAATTTGCCGCCGATTGAAGGGATGACATTGAATTTTTCTCTTATCGTATTGGCCCTCTGGGCGGCTTGTGCGGTTATTGTTTCATTCAGTGTCTTTACGAGAAGGGATATCTTGAATTAAAATGGACAAAGCATGAAACATTTGTTTGCATTTTTTTAGAGAACAGCGTTCTTCTAAAATATTGAACGAAGAAATACACTCGATACGTGAAATTGAAGGAGGAGCATGAATGGTCGAACAGATCGATATGTTTGCAGAGTCATCAAAGAATGGCGGTAACAGCCGTTCAGGATACGATGCTGACGACATTCAAGTGCTCGAAGGCCTTGTTGCGGTACGCAAACGGCCAGGCATGTACATAGGGAGCACAAGCTCGTCAGGCTTGCATCATCTGGTTTGGGAAATCGTGGACAACGCCGTAGACGAGCATTTGGCCAAGTACTGCTCGAGAATTGAAATTACATTGCATAAGGACGGTTCCGCGACGGTATACGATAATGGGCGCGGAATTCCAACAGGAATGCACAAGACAGGCATACCAACCCCGCAAGTTGTATTTACCATTTTGCATGCCGGGGGTAAGTTCGGAGGCTCTGGGTACAAGAAGTCCGGCGGTCTTCACGGAGTTGGCGCATCGGTTACGAATGCGTTGTCCGAATGGCTGGAAGTCGAAATTTACCGCGAAGGTAAAGTTCATCGCCAGCGCTTCGAATACTGGCAGGATGCCAAAGGGAAAGAGCATGTCGGTGAACCGGTAACCGGGCTTGAAGTGCACGGCAACACCAACAAAACGGGAACGAAGATTACGTTTAAACCGGATGCGCGTGTATTTACTACAGGCACGCATTTGAATTACGACACGCTTGCAGAGCGCTTGCAGGAAATCGCCTTCCTGAATTCAGGACTTCGCATTGTATTAAAAGATGAGCGAAGCGGAAATGGGGAAGAATTTTTCTATGAAGGCGGCGCAAGCCAGTTCGTACAGTTTTTGAATGAAGGCAAGGATGTACTGCACGATGTGATTCATTTCTACGCGGAGAAGGATGACATCGAGGTCGAAATCGCCCTTCAATATAATGCCGGTTATACGGAGACGCTGGCCTCATTCGTAAACTCTATCCCGACCCGCGGCGGCGGTACACATGAGACGGGTTTTAAGACGGCTTATACGCGCGTGATGAATGATTATGCCCGCAAGAACACTCTCCTGAAGGAGAAGGATAAGAATCTTGAAGGAAACGATCTGCGCGAAGGCATGATGACGGTCATCAGCGTCAAGATGGCTGAGGTTGAATTCGTCGGTCAGACGAAGGATCAGCTGGGAAGCGCCTCTGCCCGCAGCACCGTGGACAGCATCGTCACCGAGAAGATGCAGATTTTCCTTGAAGAGAATCCTCAGGTTGCCCAGACGCTGCTGAAGAAAGCCATTCAGGCGTCTAAAGCCCGGGAAGCGGCTCGTAAAGCACGCGATGAAATGCGCAGCGGCAAGAAACGCAGTGAAAGCTCGAACCTTGGCGGCAAGCTGACCCCGGCGCAATCGAAGGATTTTTCAAGAACCGAATTGTTTATTGTGGAAGGGGACTCCGCAGGAGGCTCTGCCAAGCAAGGACGAGATTCGAAAATCCAGGCCATTCTGCCTCTTAAAGGGAAACCGATGAATCCGGAGAAGTCGAAGCTTGCCGATATCTTGAAGAATGATGAATATCGTGCGATTGTCTCTGCGATTGGTGCGGGGATCGGCACGGAATTTACGGCTGGGGACAGCAATTATTCGAAGATTATTATCATGACCGATGCGGATACGGACGGCGCTCACATTCAAGTGCTGCTGCTCACGTTCTTCTACAGGTACATGAAACCGCTGATTGATGAAGGCCGTGTCTATCTTGCGCAGCCTCCATTATATAAAATCGCCAGCAAATCCGGGAAACTGGAAACGATTCGTTATGCCTGGACAGAAGGGCAGCTGGCTAATTACCTGAAGGAATTCAAGAATTATGAGCTGCAGCGTTATAAAGGGCTGGGTGAGATGAACCCGGAACAACTGTGGGAAACAACGATGAACCCGGAATCACGGACCTTGCTGCAGGTGCAGATCGATGACGCTGCCAAGGCGGAGCGTCGCGTGTCAACGCTGATGGGCGATAAGGTGGACCCTCGCAAGCGCTGGATTGTAGAAAATGTAAACTTCGCGGAGTTTGAGGAATAGAAGGTGAATGAATGAGTTTATCGGAGCAATTTTTACCGGCTTATCTGGAAGAGGTTGTAGGTGATCGATTCGGCAGGTATTCCAAGTATATTATTCAGGATCGGGCAATCCCGGACGTTCGTGACGGCCTGAAACCCGTTCAGCGGCGAATTCTGTACGCCATGTACGATTCGGGTAACACACCGGATAAACCATATCGTAAATCGGCGAAAACGGTCGGAGATGTGATGGGTAATTATCACCCTCACGGGGATTCATCGATCTATGAAGGCATGGTCCGTATGGCCCAGCCTTGGAAGATGGGGCATGTGCTGGTGGACGGTCACGGAAACTGGGGATCCCAGGATGATGATCCGGCTGCAGCGATGCGTTATACCGAAGCAAGGCTGTCATCCATTGCGATGGAGCTGCTGCGGGATATCGAGAAGCGGACCGTGCTGTTTAAGGACAATTTTGATAATACGGCCAAGGAGCCGGTTGTGCTGCCTTCACGGTATCCGAACCTGCTCGTTAACGGGGCAAGCGGGATTTCCGCAGGCTTTGCCACTGAAATTCCGCCTCACAATTTGCGGGAAGTGATTGATGCTTGTATTGCCGTCATGCAAAAGCCAGAGATTGAGCTGGCTGAAATTATGACCTTTATCAAAGGTCCGGATTTCCCGACCAGCGGCATCATTATGGGCGGCGAAGGCATTCTGGATGCTTATCGCACAGGTAAAGGGCGCGTCTATCTGCGGTCGAAGACGGACATTGAATCGCTTCGCGGCGGCAAGCAGCAGATAGTGATCACGGAAATTCCTTATCAGGTCGTTAAATCGAGGCTTGTCACCGCCATGGAGAACATTCGGCTTGAGAAAAAAGTCGAGGGCATTGCCGAGGTGCGGGATGAGAGCGGCCGCGAAGGGCTGCGCATCGTCGTTGAGCTGAAGAAGGATGCTGACGCAAACGGAATTCTTGCTTATTTGTTGAAGAAAACCGATCTGCAGATTACGTACAATTTCAATATGGTTGCCATCGTGAATAAAACCCCTCAGCAGCTGGGGCTCAAAGCGATGCTTACTGCTTATATCGAGCACCAGCGTGAAGTTGTCACCAATCGCACGCAGTTCGAGCTGGAGAAAGCGGAGGACCGGGCGCACGTATTGGAAGGTCTGGTTAAGGCCCTCAACATTCTGGACGAGGTTATTGCGGCGATTAAAGCCTCCAAAAACCGTCAGGATGCACAGAACAACCTGCAATGGATGTTCGGTTTCACGGAGCGTCAGGCCGATTCCATTCTGACTTTGCAATTATACCGCCTTACCAACCTTGAAATTCATTCCCTGCAAAAAGAACTGGACGAGCTGACGAAAAAAATCGAGGGTTTGCGTGCGATTCTGGACAGCGACAAAAAGCTGATTGCTGTCATTCGCAAGGAACTGCTCGAAATCCGTGAGAAGTACGGCATCGAACGGCGTTCGGTCATTCAGGAAGAAGTGGAAGAGATCAAGGTTAATCTTGAGGTGCTGGTTAATGCCGAAGATGTGCTCGTAACGTTGTCGAACGAAGGTTACATCAAGCGCACCAGCATGTTATCTTTTACGCGCAGCGGCGGTGAGCTGGGAAGCTCCGGCGTGAAGGATGGCGATTACATCACCCGTCTGTTTGAAGTCAACACACTGGAGAACTTGCTCATCTTTACAAGCCGGGGGCAATACTTCTTACTGCCGGTCCACCAGATTCCGGAGTACAAATGGAAAGATGCCGGCACCGCCATAGTCAATGTGATCCAAGTGCCAAAAGAGGATAACATCGTATCCGTCATACCGGTATCAAACTTTGAAGATCCAGGCAAATCGCTGGTATTTGTAAGCCGCAAAGGCCAAGTGAAGCGCACCGAGCTCAAGGATTATGCCACGAAGCGGGCTGGTGCGGTCGCTGCTGTCAAGGTTGCAGCGGATGACAGCATTATCCAGGTTGTCATGAGTGATGGCCATAAAGATATTGTGCTGATCTCCAAAGAAGGAATGAGCATCCGATTCAATGAACAGGAAGTCAATGCGATGGGACGCGTGTCCGGTGGGGTTCGGGGTATCCAGCTCCGTGACGGAGACGAGGTTGTTGCAGCTTTATGGGTGGAGAACGACGAGGGTGAGATTCTGACGATCACCGATCTGGGTTATGGCAAGCGCAGTCTGCTGCTGGATTACCAGGCTCAAAGCCGTGGCGGCAAAGGGATGGCTACGTTTGAGTTCAAGGAAGGAAAGCGGGTGAAGCCTAACGGCAGTGCCATTGCCGGGGCATTCTACTGCCGGGAACCTCTGCAGATTATGGCTTACAGCGAAGATGGACAAGCCTATCCGATTCATACGGAGCAGGTTCCGATCGCAGAACGGAAATCGATTGGCAAGCTTCTTGCCGATGTCGGCAAAAAAGGACAGATCGTGGATTTGGTCAATCTGCCCATTACGGAGACAGGCAAAGAAAGTTGAACATAGATTATCTAATCAGCATAATCCTGAGAGTGTAAGATGGACAATAAGCACCTTCGATGATATTTTGTCGAGGTGCTTTTGTTATATTCTGCGTTTACCGAAAGAGGACATTTTACATTTATACTATTTGACATATGTCTGGCATTGTCGAAGTTGAGTGAACCTTGAAATACGCCGTCATATAAGGGATATCAGGTTTTGTCGCTTGATTGGAAATTATATTTTTTAACGAAAAAAGAAGGATATTGCGAGGTCTCCCGCGAAAAGTTAATCCTATAAACTAATATGAAAAGCATGACTTCGGTGGAATTCTATCGTTTCGAGTTTGACCACAACACGCTTGTGATGATCGATCTTGACAGACATAACGGAAAGGACGGGATAATATGCATACTGCCGAATTTGCCAAAGTGTGGTCCAAGCTGGCCAAGGATTATAAACTCCATATGGAAGCCGGATTAGCACCTACATTGACGGAGCCACAACTGATGGTGCTGGAGGTGCTTGCAGAGCAGAAGCGGATGAAACCATCCGATTTCATTCCATACTTGGCAACAAGTCCGGCTGCTGTGACGATGCTGCTGGACCGGATGGAGAAGAACGGATTGATCAAACGAGAGCGGGACGTGCATGACAGACGGATCGTGTGGGTTACGATATCCTATAAAGGTCGCGAGGAATATACGCGGGGGCTGCAGGTAAGGGAAGAGTATCTTTCCCAAATTCTGAACCGCATATCATCCCATAATCAACAACTGCTTGTCTATCTGTTAGGAAAAATCAACACAGCACCACAGGAAGTTTTGGTAGAAGCATAGAGTGAAAAGCCCCTGAGCGAGACTACACCTTGCAGCTCACGCGTGGGGCCAGCCAAGTTTAGCCCTAGCAAACCATCCTGGTGCCGGAAATTTCATGCGGTATTTGCTTGCAAGGAGAGACGTTGCCCTATTCTTCGGCATGCTGTAAGCAATGTAAAGGAATAACATATTACTTTCATTTCCATAATCGTTAAGTAAGACAAAAAAACGAAATCCATTAGGAAGGATTTCGTTTTTTTTGTGATTTTATCGGTAAGCTTGTAACGCCAGCTCCAGTTTATCCAGGGAGAATGAGGTCCAGGGATACACGGGAGGCGGCATCGAGTGTATGGAAATGTCCTCTTTGGTAACGGGGTGAGGAAATCCAACCAGCACAGACCATAACGCAATTTGCTGACCCGCTTTATTCACCTTGCTGCCATATTTCTGATCCCCGAACAATGGATGCCCCGCATGGTTAAGCTGGACACGGATCTGATGTGGTCTGCCCGTGTGCAGCTCGATCAGGACAAGACTGAAGCCTTCCGAGGTTTGGAGCGCCGTATAGTCCAGAATGGCTTCCTTCGCCCCGTCAGTGCCTTCTGAAGTCACATGGACGGTATTGGTCTTTGCATCCTTATACAGCATATCCACGAGTCGGCCGGAAGGCTTCGAAGGAATGCCGTGAACGACCGCTACATATTGCTTGCGGAAGCTGCGGCTCCGAACTGCTTCGGATAATCGGGAAGCGGCTTTGGAGGTCTTGGCAAATACCATTGCCCCTCCAACGGGACGGTCAAGTCGATGCACCAGACCCAAAAATACGTTGCCGGGTTTATTAAAGCGCTCCTTGATGTCCTGCTTTAGTATGGTCAGCATGTCGGGATCTCCGGTAGCATCCTCCTGAGAAGGGACATTCACCGGTTTAGCCACGCCTAACACATGATTATCCTCGAACAGAATCGGTACGACCGGGTACACTGCGGATTCCCGTCTGCTCATCGATTTAGGACTCCCATCGACCCAGGATGCCGCAAGGCAGGTTCATGCCGGTTCGAGTGATCGGTAATCCGATCTCGCCTGCACTGATCGTACCGCCGTACTTCGGTTTCATGGTCATGGTCAGCATGTTGTTCAATACCGTAGGGGAAATGCCGGTCGTATAGGAGTTAATCAGCATAAACAGCGGATTATCGGATACGATGTTCATGCAGCTTTCCAGGAACGGGTACAAACTCTGTTCAAGCTTCCACGTTTCCCCGCTAGGTCCGCGGCCATAGGAAGGAGGGTCCATAATAATCGCATCGTATTTATTCCCCCGACGCTCTTCCCGCTGTACGAATTTAAACACATCATCCGTAATATAACGGATAGGGCGATCGGCAAGGCCGGATAATGCAGCATTCTCCTTAGCCCATTGGACCATGCCTTTTGCAGCATCGACATGAACCACCTGTGCGCCTGCAGACGCTGCAGCAACCGTAGCACCTCCGGTGTAAGCGAACAGGTTCAGTACGCTTATCGGCCGACCTGCCGCTGCGATCTTGTCCATCATCCAGCGCCAGTTGGCAGCCTGCTCCGGGAACAGACCAGTATGTTTAAAATTGGTGGGTCGAATATGAAATTTCAATTGGTCGTACGAGATGGTCCACCGATCCGGCAGCTGCTTTTTCATATCCCACTGACCGCCGCCGGACGAACTGCGGTGATAGTGTCCGTGAACACTGCGCCATTCTCCGTCTTCTTGCTCAATCGGCCATATAATCTGCGGGTCCGGGCGTCTGAGAATGACATCTCCCCAGCGCTCGAGCTTTTCCCCGCCCCCGGTATCGATAACCTCGTAATCTTGCCAATCCTGAGCTACATACATGTTGAAAACCATCCTTCAAATAGTCATTTAGACTATATTGTACAACATATTTGAAGATGAATGCCACCAAGGATTAGGCGGATCGCTCTAACCGATTCGCATGATGTGGTCTTTGGAGTAGAGCTTAGCCCAGTTCTTCAAATGCTGGATGGAACCGGAACTCTCCATGCAGGCTGTGGAGTGCCCCTTCCTGAAGCTCAGCAACCATGAAAACTTCGTCCGAAACGGTAAACTGGGTCATCTCCATCCCGTAGTTCCTGGCCTGTACAAAACCGTACCTAGGATAGTACGACGGATGGCCGAACAGAAAGACAAGGGGATAGCCAAGCGACCGACACCGCCGTTTACCTTCTTCGATGAGTTTGCCGCCAATTCCTTGACGTTGAAATTCCGGAAGCACAGCCAGCGGCGCCAGTGCGGCGACAGAATGGGCATGACCTCCCTCCCAAAGCGCGGCCTGGCTAAACATAATGTGCCCCGTAATCTTCCCGTTTTCTTCCGCAACGATGGACAGCTCCTGCTGAAAGGAATTATCGGCACGCAGCCGTTGTACCAGAATGGCTTCTTCCTGTCCCGGAAAAGCACGGGTGAGAAGGGTGTGTACCTTCTCGTAATCTGCTCCAGTTTCAGTCCGAATGTTCATAGATA
Organism: Paenibacillus sp. LBL; assembly: GCF_029893715.1. Classification (NCBI taxonomy): domain Bacteria; kingdom Bacillati; phylum Bacillota; class Bacilli; order Caryophanales; family Paenibacillaceae; genus Paenibacillus; species Paenibacillus sp. LBL. The sequence continues at coordinate 330,134 of NZ_JARXYU010000004.1, forward strand.
TCTCTCCTTAAAACATAAAATGGGTTATCGTTTCCGATGATCCGATGCGACACCGACTCTAAAATTTTGAACATCGTGCGCACGGCTCCCTGTGCGCACGATGCGTGGTTCGGGGTATGCTTCTGATGGCTGGTTGGCCATAACAAAGTGCGAGTCACTCGGGCTTCTTTTCAATCTCAAGTCCTTCAATGTGTTTGCGTTTCATTATGCTGCGTTTCTTCCGATTCTCTTTACTCTCAAATACGATGTCAAGATCATAATCGTCCGGATACAGATCCTCTGCTGCAATGTAAGGCTTCAGGCGTTTATGGTTAATCCTCATTCTGTCCTTCTGTATCAAGACGCCTACATTACCCCTTGCATCTATAGTTTCATACACGGTACCGCTTCGTTTCAAATAAGGTACATAGACTCGATCTCCGAGATGGAAGGGAGAGGAAGAGGAGGCTTCGTCCTCACTCGCCTTGACGTCCGTTAACTCGTTCGGCTTGACTGGGGGAAGGACAGGGAGTTCCGGTGAGCTCGATTCCTCCAAGCCTACGGGATCCCTGCTTTCTCGATGTACAACGGCTGTATTGCCGCTGGAAATTCCCGCTTCCGTGATTTCGCGTGATCTGGCGATAATGGCTTCAGGAATGCCCAGCTTGGCTGCGATGACAAAGGCATAGCTGTGGCCGGCTTCCCCGATCCGGAGGCGATAGAGCGGCTCCAGCGTCTCGGCATCGAATTCCATTCGTGCGTTCTCAAAGCCTGGCGTACGTTCCGCAAAATTTTTGATTTCGGTAAAATGGGTGGTAACCACAACGGTAGCCTGACGTTTATGCAGTTCCTCCAGGATGGCAATGGATAAGCCTACACCTTCTCCCGGGTCCGTCCCGGACGCCATTTCATCCAGCAGCACGAGCGTTGAGCGGCCAGCCGTCTGCAATATGTCGCGGATGTTGCGAATGTGTGCAGAGAAGGTGCTGAGGGCATGCTCCAGGCTCTGCCCATCTCCGATATCCACGGAAACCTCGTCAAAGACGGCACAGTGGCTGTCTTCCGCTACAGGTACCAGCAGACCGGATTGAACCATCACCGTAATGAGTCCAACCGTCTTGATCGCCGAGGTTTTACCGCCCGTATTAGGACCTGTGATGATCAGTGTTTTGTAACGGTTCCCAATGGTGAAGTCCAGCGGCACCATGGAAGAGCCGATCAGCGGGTGAACGGCCGATTTCAGGAGGATAAACCCTTCCTGGTTCAAATGGACATTGCGTCCGCCTATGGAAATGGCATATTTGCCCCTTGCGATAATGTAGTCATAGATCCCGACCGTATCCGCGTTGGTTCTCAGTTCGAATTGATACTGCTCGGTGAGTGCGGTCAAATCACTCAGAACCTTGGTTTCTTCCCGTGCCTCGTCCGAATGAAGAAGGTTCAACTCCACTTGGAGTCCCTGCAGGTCAGATGGTTCAATGAATACCGTCTGCCCGCTTGCCGATTCGTCCAGAATCGATCCGTTCACGAGTTTGCGATGCTCCTTCTTGATAGGCAGCACATAACGTCCTCCTCGCTTGCTGATGACACTCTCCTGCATGATCGCTTTATAACGGCTCATAAGGCTGTCGAGCTTCCGCTTGATCCGTTCCTCGGTTACGATTATTTTTTTGCGGATTTTAGCCAGATCTTTGCTGGCCTGGTCCACGACGCGGCCACCGTGAATGCTGCGTTCAATTTCGGACAGCAGCGGCCGCAGCTCATGCATGGAGGAGGCGTAGGAGCTTATCGTCGGTGCGATGCCGCTCTTGGCATTCATATATTGAATGAGCTGCCGGCAGCTTCTCAGATACTGGACCATATTCCCGAAATCTCGTTCAGACAGCACATATCCTGTGCCGAGCAGATCTAAAATCATCTCGACTCCTTCCAGTGATGGAATGGGTACGCTCGCTCCGGTATGGAGCAGAATTCTTGCTTCCTCGGTTTCATTCAATTTATGGCGGATGGCTTTCATTTGGGTGAGCGGCGCCATTTTCCGTATATACTCGATACCCAGGTATGAAACGGCAAAGCGTTCGAGATCGGTGCGAATATTCTCATATTCTAATTTGTTTAATGCAAATGGATTCATGGTTTTCGGTTCTCCTTTTTCTGGAAATGAGTGTCATGCAACGCAAAAAAGGGCGGAAAGTGAACTACTAAGGTTCACTTTCCGCCCATAGGCCGTTATTCTGATGGGTACGGTGTGATGGGATAGCTCCAAATAACCCCTGTTGTAGCAGAGGGGAGACCCAAAAAATCCGCGCTGAACTCAGCACGGATCACCATATCATATCGGAATAAACCCAAAGGGGCTTCAATTGATATCCGCAGTTCTTAACTAATTCAACGGACGAAATGAATAACCATCAAAAAATAAACATAGCCCTAAGTAGGGAATGTCCATAATTTTCCATTTCGACCCATATGAAATTTGGTTAGTTAAGAACGACCACCGACATCAAAATCTCTCCTTTAGATCAGAGTATGGGATAACTATATCCATAAACAGGTCCGGAAGTCAAGATAGAAAATCGGATACGCTCCAGAAATAAACTGTGATATGATGGAATTGTTATTCTTTTACTAATATTTAGTGAGGAATATGTGGTCATGAGATTATAAGACATGAGGAGCTGTTTCCATGGGAAAAATGCTGACACGTAGTGAGGTTCCGATTGAAGCTACCTGGAATCTGGATGATTTATTTGTCTCGCAAAACGAATTTGAAGCGGGTTTAAAAGCGCTTGAATCGCAGGCCGCTGAATTGACAAGATTTAAAGGCAAGCTAGGTGAAGGTGCCTCTGTTCTTCTGGAATGCCTGAACGAACAGGAAGTTTTGATGGAGAGCATCAGCAAAGTCGGGGCATATGCCAGACTTCGACAATCCGAAGATGGAACCAACCCGCTTAATTTGGCAAATTCGGCGAAAACCGGTGATGTGTTATCCCGCATCCAGTCCTCCCTGACATTCATTGAATCGGAGCTGCTGGATCTTGAAGAAGGGATTATCGATCAGTACATAACAAACAACCATGGGCTCGCTCCTTACGCCCGAAGCTTGAATCTGCTGCTGGAATCCAAGCCGCACCGCCTGAGCCCTGAGACGGAAAGCGTGCTCGCATCACTCGGAGAGGTGCTCGGTTCGCCTTACCGCATATACCTGCGCAGCAAGCTGTCGGATATGACTTTTGATGATATCCAAGTGAACGAAGATACGAAGCCGGTCTCGTTCCGTTTATACGAGAATTCTTATGAGATGTCCGAGGATGCACAGCTTCGCCGTGAAGCCTTTGCTTCATTCTCGAAATCATTGCACGGCTCTCGTCATACATTTGCTGAAGCCTACGCCACGGAAGTGAAGAAACAAGTAGTGCTTTCTCGCCTTCGCGGATACGATTCCGTAACGGATATGCTGTTGAAGCCGCAGCAAGTGACAATGGAAATGTACAACAATATTCATGATACCATCCTGACGGAGCTTGCTCCTCATATGCGGAGGCTCATGAAGCTGAAGAAGCGTGTGCTGGGACTGGATCAAATGCTGTTCTGCGATCTGAAAGCACCGATGGATCCGGATTTTAATCCAAGCGTAACCTATGAAGAGGCTTGCTCGACCATCTCTCAAGCGCTGTCGGTTCTTGGGCCGGAATACGGTGAGATCGTTGAGTCAACGTTCACCAAGCGCTGGGTGGATTACGCCGACAATATCGGTAAATCCACGGGTGCCTTCTGTTCCTCCGTTTACGGTGTGCATTCCTATATTCTGATGGCATGGGCGGACAATATGCGAAATGCCTTTACGCTGGCGCATGAGGTTGGGCATGCAGGTCATTTGATGCTGGCTGCCCATAATCAGAGCATCACGAATGCCCGTCCTTCGATGTATTTCATCGAAGCACCTTCAACGATGAACGAGCTGCTGCTGGCGGATCACTTGCTCAGTCAATCCGAGGATAAGCGGATGCGCCGGTGGATTATTCTTCAACTGCTGAGCACGTACTATCATAATTATGTGACACATCTTCTCGAAGCGGAGATGCAGAGAAGGATATACCGTCTTGCGATGGCGGATGAGCCGATTACGGCAGATAAGCTGTCTGAGCTTAAGGGCGCGGTGCTCTCGGACTTCTGGGGAGACGCAGTGGAGCTGGATGAAGGCGCAAAACTTACCTGGATGCGACAACCGCATTATTACATGGGGCTTTATCCGTATACGTATGCAGCGGGATTGACTGCTTCAACAGCGGCAGCGCAGCTGATTCGTGAGGAAGGGCAGCCGGCCGTAGACCGCTGGCTTCAGGTTCTCAAAGCCGGAGGCAGCAAGAGCCCGCTGGAATTGATGGCGATGGCAGGTGTGGACATGTCCACGTCCGAGCCGATTTCCAAAGCGGTAGCTTATGTAGGAACTCTGGTAGACGAGCTGGAATCCTTATACGAGTAGAGCGATATTCGTTCATTGAACAAAAGGGTGGTCCACAGCCTGCATTGGCTGTAGATCACCCTTTTTGTGCGGATGGAGACAATAAGTCCTCATATTACTTATCCTGATCCATCTTCATTTAGCGTACGTGTCGGAATGGTAAAGTAGAAGGAGGAACCAAGCTGCTCCCGGCTCTCAACGCCGATGACACCACCCATTAACTCGACCAGCTTTTTGCTTATCGCGAGCCCTAGTCCAGTCCCGCCATATTTACGATTCAGGGAGGGATGAAGCTGAGAGAATGACATGAACAGCAGATGCTGCTGCTCGGCCGGTATGCCGATTCCGGTGTCCTTCACTTGGAAAGCAAGGGTGAACTCCTGAGTTCCCGTTCTGTGCAATCCCTCGACACTCATCGAGATGCTGCCCTCATTCGTAAATTTGATTGCATTGCTGATCAGATTAACAAGCACTTGCCGCAATCGCAAGCCATCGCCGATGATCACATCGGGAACCGTGGTGTTTATGCTGCACGATAGCAACAAACCTTTTTCCTTGGCCTTGGCCGAGAATAAATCGACAATGCTCTCAAGCAAAGCTTGTACATCGATCGGCTCAGAATTGAGGGTCATATTGCCGGTTTCGATTTTGCTGAAATCCAGGATCTCGTTCAGAATGTGCAGCAGGGAGCCGCTGCTTTCCATGAGAATGTCCGTGTAATTACGCTGATCCTCATCGAGCTCGGTTGTCTTCAACAGTTCAATCATGCCGATAATTCCGTTCATCGGTGTTCGCAGCTCATGGCTCATCATGGTCAAAAACTCCGTTTTTGCTTGATCGGCTCGTTCAGCATTCTCCTTAGCCCGGATGATTTCTTTTTCGTCGGTGATATCGCGGAACACCATGACAGCGCCCTTGCGTTCACCCTGATCCCAGATCGGATTGACCTGGTAATCTGCAAGAAAGCTGGTGCCATCTCCGCGCCAGAGTACGATCTCGGCTCTTGACAGCGGAGTTCCCTGCCTGACAGCCTGTACAAGAGGGGAATCCTCGCCCCGATAGAAGGTGCCGTCATGGCGAATCTCTTTTACAATCTGATCACAGGGTCTCCCGATGGTGGTAAGGGGCTCGTAATCAAGCATGGCTGCACCAGCCGGATTGATGAATGCGACCTGACCGTGAATATCCAGTCCAATAATCCCCTCGGATACCGTGTTAAGCAGCAGGGATAACTCCCGGCTGAGTTTTTTGATCTCTTCCATGGTGCGTATACGTTCGGTAATATCCCTTGTAATGCCATAGACGCCAACCACTTCATCATCTACAAAAATCGGAATGTTAATGGTATTGATCTCGATGGGATGGCCGTCCTTATGAATAATGGTCAGATCATAGCTTTGTGGTCTGCCTTCCTTCGCCAGGTTAAAATGGTATAGCGTGCGAGCCATATCTTTTTCCGCTACAATCGGTCCGAAATACATGCCGACTAATTCGTCCAATGTATAACCCGTCAGCTCCTGCAGGTTGTGGTTGGCCGTTAAATAATCGCCGTCCAGATTCATGGAGTAAACGGCAGATGGATTGTATTCAAAAAGAGAGCGGTAGCGCTGTTCATTCTCCTTTAGTTTAAATTCCATCATTTTGCGTTCGGATATGTCGCGGGCAATCGAGATAATCTCGTTCCTCTGATTGTCCTGCGTGCTAATGTACTTGCAATTGACTTCAAACCAGATGTGCCTGCCATCCTTATGTATATAGCGGAAGGTGATCGGTGTGAGCAATTTCCCGACCAGGCAGCTGCTAAAATACTCCTGAAGCGAGGGAATATCCTCGGCGTACACGTAATCAAAAGCACTCGTACCCACCATCTCTTCCGGACGATACCCGAGGAGAGAATAACAGGAGGGGGAGCAGTATAAAAATGTTGAACATTCGATGGTGCTTCTCGATATAAAATCAAGCGAGTTTTCGGTGATGAGCTTGTACTTGTTCTCATTGTCCAGCGACTGCTGTTCAATCAATACCTGCTCGGTAATATCCTGGGCCATACCCACCATCTCAATGGGCCTGCCATCGTTCGTAACGGAGACCTCCCACTGCGCTCGGATCGTCCGAATATGTCCGTCATGAAGCTTGATCCGATAGATGACTTCATCGGCTGTACCGACAAGAGCTTTTCTTACGATGGACTCTACGCGTTCGCGGTCTTCCGGTATGACCATTGCCAGCAGTGAATCATGATTTGATTCGATGGTGCTGATCTGGTATCCATAGATTCGCCTCATTTCCTCGCTGTAGGTTAACGTATGCGTGATCAAGTCCCAACGCCAGGAGCCGATCTTGGCGATTCGCTGCGCCTGGGCTAATGTGTCCTCATCGATTTTACGCTTGGTTATGTTGCGCGCGATGGCAAGGACTTTCGAAATCTCGCCTTTCGTTCCCCGTATCAGCTGGAAGGACGTTTCAAACCATAAATAATGGCCATTCTTATGGCGGATACGGCGTATGAAACTATGGTCATCCGAAAATAGCTTTCCGGGTTCCTTCATTTGTTCAGAATCAACTTCATGATAGAAGGCTGCTCGATGCTTCCCAGTCATTTCCTCTTGGGTATAGCCAAGTATGTCTGTTGCAGAGGGTGAGATGTATTCAATGATTCCGTCTTCGCTGCTAATGGAAATTAGATCTTGTCCGCTCTTGAAGATGAGTGCAAGCAATTCATCATTCTTGATGACCGGCAGAGAAGTTACTTCCTGGACCGTTTCTTGTCCAAGACAGCATAATATCCACGGAGCCTCTCCAGGTGAAGGATGCTCAAGCAGCGATATATCCACGGATACCGAAAATCTGCTGCCATCCTGACGAATGAAAAAAGAATCTTTTTTTAGACGGGATGTTCTGTCATTAGTTAAAGATAGTAGTGTTTGGTTGATGGATAGGTCGGATAGCACTTGGATTTCGGAAGGTTTGCGCTGCAGCAGTGCAGAACGCTCCGATTCGATAAGTTCGCAGAACCGGTCGTTGACCTTAACTACCTGCTCGTCAACCGCAGAAATCAGGATTGCCCCGAGGGGCAGCTTGTTAAACATCTGTTCCCAGACCCAATCTTCCGCTGCGTGCGTCATGATATCAGTTGCCTCCCTGAGCTAAGCTTATACCATCTGATCATAGTGGATAGGATCACTCTATCGCAATAGATATTCCCAAATTTCAATATGAACTTGGAAATAATGGACATATGAAAGCCAACCGATAAGAGAAGCAATCTTATGGCTGGCTAAGGTCCTAAGGTCGAGCTAAAAGGTAGATCCGTTCTCAATGAAATATAATAGGATAGGATGCTGTTCCGATCCGGAGGCTATTTGTAGAGCAATACGCGATCGTCCAGGTTTTTGTCAAAATAATGCCCGGCATAGGAGCAGGCGGGGATGATTTTCAGCTCTTCCTCGCGCGCATAATCTATGACCTTGCGGACAAGCTCGTCTGCAAGCCCTTGTCCCCGAAGACCTGGTGAAATATAGGTATGGTCAATGCTGATCACACCTTCTCCTTGAGGGGAGTAGGAGATTTCCGCTACTGTTTTTCCGTTATCTTCAAGAAAAAAACCTCCGGTTCTAGCCTGTATACTTTGTTTATCCATGATGTTCTGCCCTCCTTATATTTGGTTGTACTATACCCGTATTTGGCATGGATTAAACGGGAATAGCAGGTAGGCGAACACCCTTGGCGGGCCGTTTGCATACAATGCGATTAGAAGATAATGAAGGAGGAGCATCATGAACAATTATACCAATCAACAGCAAATGCTGTTTCAATGTGACCATCAGTTGGTGCATTCCATGAAGAAGCATAGAGAAAACGCTCATGCAGCCATGAAAAATGTCATGAATCGCAAGGTAAGAGTCCATACGATGGATGATGAAGCTTTTGAAGGTACAGTCATTAATGTAGATGCAAAGAATGTGTACATTCTTGTAGAACAAGGAAACAGAGGATTCTATCCCGGTTATCCTCCCTTTGGGCCCAATCCTAATGTAATATTACCGCTTGCATTGTTCAATTTATTGGCTGTCAGCTTGCTGTGGTAGCAAGCAGAAGAATCTGCAGTTAACGCTGCAGGTTCTTTTTTTATGCGAAGGTATTGAAAATTATTGTTTACATACATACAGTATGTATGTTAAATTGGATTCATCCCAAATATAAGGAGATGTTTCCCATATGAAGCTTCAAGGATTTTATCCCGTTATTATGACAAAGCAAATAGCCGAAAGCGCAGAGTTTTACACGCGGCTATTTGGATTTGAGATTGTTTTTGAAGCCGATTGGTATGTAAGCCTGAAATGGGGAGAACAAGGGAAGAACTCCTATGAACTCGCCTTTTTGTCTAAAGATCACCCTACGGTTCCTTCCGCTTATCAGGCGAATGTACAAGGACTGCTTCTAAATTTTGAGGTGGCGGATGTTGATGCGGAGTACGAAAGGCTTATAATAAATGAGAAGCTGCCGCTTCATCTGGATATTCGGGACGAGGAGTTTGGCCAACGGCATTTCATTACCAGCGACCCGAATGGGGTGCTTATCGATGTTATCAAGATCATCCCGCCTTCACAGGCCTTTCTGGAGCAGTACAACGAGGATGTATGGTCATCCGACGAGAGCGGAGCTGGAAAATGAGTGTGTCCATCCCTGCATGATTGTTTTGTTAACGGAGCTGGCATATCTTCTATCGGATGAAATAAAGCCGCTTGCGTCTGAGTGTTAGGGCTGGTATCGTCGAATTTAATATCAGTATTTTTGTATAGGAGAGAACCTGCATACTATGAGAAGAAGCAAAAGCGAGACCCATGGGACCATTCAACTGCTGCTGAAGGTAGCCAGAGCCCACTTTACGGATAAGGGTTATGCGAATACAGCACTGGAGGAGGTTGCTGACGAAGCCAAGGTTACTCGCGGCGCGCTGTACCATCATTTTAAGAATAAACAAGGTTTATTCCTTGCCGTGCTTGAGTTAGTGCAAACGGAAATTGCAGATCGGGTAGAACAGGAAGCGACTAGCTCAGAGGATCCTTGGAATCAGCTGCTGCTTGGCTGTCGTGCCTTTATCACTGCCGTGGTAGAGGCGCAAAACAAGCGAATCATGCTTATTGACGGTCCCAGTGTTGTGGGCTGGGAGGCTTGGCGCGAGATGGACGAGCAGAATTCGATGACTCATCTGAGAGAGCAGCTGGTCTTGATGCAGGAACAGGGAATTCTGAAGCCGGTTCCTGTGGATGCATTAACCCATGCCTTGTCAGGGGCGTTAAATGAATGCTCGCTATGGATCGCACAGATGCCGGAAACGGCTGGAGGCCTTCAGGAAACGATGGATGTGATAACAGGAATGCTCGAGGGATTCAGGATGAAGTCCTTGGCCTGAAAGCCATGTAAGCGAAGAGAATTAAGAGAAACCGATCCTGAACCAGGGTCGGTTTTTTGGCCTTGTGGATCTCGTAATGATTATTATGGGGCGTGAGGAGTGAAGGGGCGTTTGCAGAGACCAGGTGAGCCGTAGAGTAACAGAGTAAGCAGTAGGGCGACAAGGAATAGGTGAGCAATAGACACAAGGTAAGTAGAGCTACAGAATGGGCAGTAGGGTAACAGGGTGAGCAGTAGAGGCAGTAGAGTACAAGGTAAGTCTAGAGCAACGGGAGAGCAGTAGAGTAACAAGGAGAGCAGGTAGAGTAACAGTGTAAGCAGTAGAGTACAAGGTAAAACGTAGAGCAACGGGAGAGCAGTAGGGCAACTAGATGAACAGTAGAGCAACAGAGTGAGCAGTAGGGCAACGGGAGAGCAGTAGAGTAACAGGGTGAGCAGTAGAGTAACAGTATAGGCAGTAGAGTACAAGGTAAGCCGTAGAGCAACGGGGGAGCAGTAGGGCAACAGGTGAGCAGTAGAGTAACAAGATGGGCTGACGAGCAACAGGGTGAGCAGTAGGGCAACTAGATGAACAGTAGAGCAACAGAGTGAGCCGTAGGGCAACTAGATGAGCAGTAACGCAACAGAGTAGGCAGTAGAAAATCTTACGGACCTCATGGCCGTTATATGCTAATATCGTGCTCTATTCCAAATCTAACGGACCAGAGATACGCTATACAACCATAATCCGCCTTGAATACCCGTTTTTACTGTTAATTAGGACTCTGGTGTCCGTTAGTTTTATAAAAGAGGCGGATATTTTCGAATAACGTCTGCTTAGTCCGTTAGAAATTTTGGTTCTGGTTCGAAGCATACGTTGGACAAATGACTGTGGGCATTATAACGCTTAAGCAGTGGTATCGATTTAAGTGAGTGGTTATAGGTGAAATGATCCGGATGCAGAAAAACTCCAACCTTTGGATAGGGGTTGGAGTTTTGGTTTGGATATATGGAATTACTCTTCATGATCTTCAACTGCAAGGGTAACGTTGTTAGTATTTGGACGGTAAATTTGGACCCAACATTGTGTGTGATCAGGACATCTGATCCGTTGTAAGATCCAACCAGTCCAATTCTTCTTTTGTCAGCTGAATAAGAGATCCTTCATCACAGGATTTTAATTCATCTGCTGACTGTGCACCGATTAGCGCACAGGTTGGGAATGGCTGGTTCAACACGTATGCCAAAGCGATCTGTATGGCTGTCACATTTTTGGATGCTGCCAGTTGTTTGGCCCGCTCTAACCGCTTCCAGTTCTCATCGCTGTAGAATACCCGCACAAGGTCAGCATTGTCTCGAATCTCCGGAGTGAATCGGCCGGTGAAGAATCCTCTGGCTTGAGAAGACCAGGAGAGGAGCGGGAATTGCTCGGACTCATGCCAAGCGCAGGTTTCGGCGTCCGCCGAGACACAGCCTTTCCAGAACGGTTCATTCGGCTTGGCCAGACTTAGATTGGGGCTGCTGAAGGAGAATCCGACCAGTCCATTTGCGGCGGCATAGTCATTTGCATCACGGATACGCTCCCATGTCCAGTTGGATACCCCGATGGCCCCCACACTGCCATTCGCAATGTATTCATTCAACGCTTCAATCACTTCGCCTGCTGGAACAGAGGAGTCATCACGGTGCAGCGCGTACAGATCAATGTAATCCGTTTGGAGCCTTTCAAAGCTTATCGTGATATCGTGTTTAATATCTTTTTTGCTGACACGCGGTCCGTTCTGATCGTGATGGGCGCCCTTGGTCAAAATGACAAGCTGATCACGATTTCCTCTTTCCTGCATATAACGGCCGATGACTTCTTCGCTTTGACCTCCGCAATAGATATGCGCGGTGTCAACGGAATTGCCGCCTATAGCGAGATAGGCGTCCAGATTAGCAGCGGCTTTCTCATACGAATCATGATAGAAGTAGTCCGTTCCTTTCATCAGTGCAGAGACCGGTTTGTCTAATCCCTTGATTGATATATATTTCATATTCATATCCTCCTTGGGGGTGTAATTACAGCACAATTACAGCACTATTCTCTTTCGCTCATGGGCGGATTGCAGGCAAGCGTCGATGACTTTCATGTTGTGGATGGCATCTTCCGTCGGGAAACGGAGGGGCTTGTTGTTTAATATGGCTTCGGCCATATGGTCACCCTGCTCACTGTATGCGTTTGCATGAGGAACCTCGATTTCTTTGCGACCGTCTCCGGTCGTTAAGAAGAAGTTAGCACCGTTCTCGGGCAGGCTGTAGGCGAAGGGGACTTCAATCAGGCCTTCCGTGCCCACGACTTCAAGCGGGTTCCGATATGCTGCCCACATCCCACAGTCAAACGTAAGAGAAACATCACCTTCGAATTCAATTAATCCGGAAGCCATCATATCAACATGATCATGTTCCGGCGAGAAAAAGGCTTGGACGGTGACGGCTTCGGGTTCACTATCCAGTAGAATACGCGCGGCGTTGATCGGATAACAACCGACATCATAGATGGAACCGCCGCCCCAGTCCTTGCGAAACCGGACGTTCCCATGATTGGCTGAACTGTTAAACGTGAACGCACTGCGGATACCCCGAACCTCTCCGATGGCTCCTGAAGTGATAAGCTCTTTGATCATGTCATACCTCGGGTGGTAACGGTACATAAAGGCTTCAGCTAGAAGCACGCCTGCTTTAGCCGCCGCCTCGGCCATTTCTGCTGCCTCAGCTTCAGTCAAGGCGAGCGGTTTCTCGCATAGAATGTGTTTGCCGGCTTCCGCTGCGCGGATGCTCCATTCTTTATGCAGATGATTCGGGAGCGGTATATAGATTGCATCTATGGAAGAATCCGCTAGCAAGGATTCATAACTGCCGTATGCAGTCGGGATATTTAATTCCTCTGCCGCCTGTGTGGCTTTATCCTGATCTCGGCTAGCAATGGCAGCGACTTCATTCAGACGGGATTGCTGTAATCCGGGAATGACCGAACGTTTGGCAATGCTGGCACATCCCAGTATTCCCCAACGAAGTTTCTGGCTCATGTTCATCAGCTCCTATACGACTTATTAAGATTATATTGCGATTATAAAAGACAGGAATTAAAATTGATATAATATTATTTTGTAGTGCGATATAACAATATTGTCATTCAAGGAGCGTTGCGATGAAACGACAAAGCCACCTGCTGACCCTCCCGTTTATGCCGTTCTTCTGCCTGCCGGAATCGGTTGGAATATACCGGGATGAACCGGATCATACCGTAATCCGGGCCGCCGGGTCTTTAAACAATTTTAACATCCATTATGTTGCTTCCGGCAAAGGATGTATTGAAATCGATAATGTGGTTCATACGTTGGGTCCCGGAGAAGCCGTGCTGTATTTTCCTATGCAGGCTCAGCGTTATTACAGCAGCGAGGACGACCCTTGGGATGTGCGGTGGTTCCATTTTTATGGAAGCGGTTTGCAGAATTATTTTATCGAGCGTGGATTTCATAAGAGTCAATTATGGAGCATTCGTCAGCCGTCTGCGTTTGAGGAAGCACATGAAGCTCTATTAACCGAGGCAGAGACCCATCGTATGCTCAAACCTGCACAATTGTCCACGTTGACTTATTCCCTGCTCGCCGTATTCGTAGAGCAGGCTTCCGCGTTATCGGACGACAATAAATCAAACAGCTCGGCGAACCGAATTCTGGAGCTCCTGCCGATCATGCAGCAGGAGGCTGCGCAGCCGTTTATTCTGGAAGAGTGGGCGGCCAGGCTTGGCGTAACGACCTACTATTTTTGCAAATTGTTTCGCAACGTGATGGAGATGACCCCGATGGATTTTGTAACACGATGCCGCCTTCAGATGGCAAAGCAGTGGCTGCTCGATCACAAGGAAAAAACGATCGGACAAATTGCAGTGGAAGCGGGTTATCCCAGTGTCAGCTATTTTAACAAGCGATTTATGGAGCATGAAGGCATGACACCATCTTCCTATCGTCGCTTATATGGGGTATAGTTATCTATATTACGTTGTCGGGTCAGGGATAGAACTCGACTTAGGTCCAGGTCCTAATCACACCTATGGTCGGTTATGAAAATGGCTTGCCTCTACTACAATGAAGTTAACGAAGGATTTGACGAAATCCGGATCCAAGTGAAATATGTAAATGTATGTGGGGGAAAGCCAAATGACCGATAGCAAAAATATATACGTTCTGCTGACTGATACAGGTACGATGTTTACCAAATTGATTAAACGAATTACTGCCGCACCATATAACCATGCTTCGCTGGCATTGGATGAGAATCTGAATGAAGTATTCAGTTTTGGCCGGAAATGTGCCAACAATCCCTGGAGCGGTGGATTTGTGGAGGAGGATGTCTATGAAGGAACATTCCGACACTTCCCCGGCACGCGCTGTGCTCTCCTTCGTCTCCAGGTGGCTAGTCAGCAATATGAGGCAGCAAGAAGCGTGATTCAGCATTACAAGGATGAAGAAGATGCTTACGGCTACAATCTCATCGGAATGATCGGTGTTCTGATGAGACTCGATATCACACGGGAACGCTCCTACTTCTGTTCGCAGTTTGTAGCCGAGGCGATGAAGCAGAGCAGAATCCACTTGTGGGACCGTCCTTCTTCAGCGGTAACGCCGCATGATTTTTTCCAGCATCCGGCGTTCGAAATCGTATATGAAGGGATGTTATATGATTATCCGCTGCTCGATGAGTCGAGACTGGCCGGGGTCCATTACCCATTGCAGGCCACAGCACGTTAACTATATCAAGGCACCCATACAATCCAGTGAAACTTCTGCCTGCCGCAGAGGTTTTTTTGTATCTCGGGCTCATTTTAATTGTGCATTAGCGCGTGTGATGATGGTCTCGATTTTCTGTTCATATTGGTAGATGCTTTTCTTCTTCGTCAGAATCTGACCGGAGAGGGTTAATAAACGGGACAGGGTGTCGCTGGTTCTGGCAGATTCTTTGGCCTTCACAGCTGCTTTGAAGTTTTTCCACTCGGTTTCCATCAGTTTGTTTGGAGTGGATATAGCACTCTTGTCGCCTTTGATTTTGCTTTTGTACGGATCCATCTCGGATAGGATAGAGCGGATCTTAGCGGCTTTGGACGTTCTCTCTTTCTTGGCGGCCGTAAGCGCAGCTTGTTTGTTTCGAATATCCTGACGTCCCAGGCCAACCAGAATTTTCATTCCGTCGGCTTGTGATTGCAGCAGCTTGGACAGCGATTTATCTTTAAGTTTCCTGGCTGCGGTAATTTGCTTGTTCAGGGCGGTATATCCATTAAACAATGGTTGGTATTTAGTCTTGGCTGCCTGGAGCTGTTCCTCCAGTTTATGGATATGGTCCTTGTCGATTTCATTAATTTGCTTGCGTGTTTCCGAAGTTCTGACTTCATTAGCATATCGAAGAGCGGAGATTCGATCGTCCCAATCCATCGCCTGCTTGCGTTCTGATTTAAAATCATCGTACTGCTTGATGAGTCTGGAACCGATGGTTCCCGGAGCACGTTCAGCTGTGGCTTTAAATTGAGCGTTTACCGAATCGGTGAACTCAATCGTTGACGCATCTGCGAAATGAATGGGGGCAGCAGCAAACAACAGAATCATAACAAGGCATGAAAACAGCATTCTTCTAAACATAAACATCGCTCCTTAATTCAAAGATGATCTCCAGCGCAGCAAGTAAATGACGCAGAGATAGCCGGATCCGCGACAAAAAAAGCACCCATAAGAAAGGCGCGGTTAGACGCCAGACTTACGGGTGCTTCCTTCGTAAGAGATTCCGATTCTTTTTTTTGTAAATATACGGGAAAAATATGAATTTGTCAAACGTTTATTCCCTTACTTAAGAGAAAACCTTCCAAGTACAGCCTTCCAGGCATCAAAATCCCCCTCCCAAGTGGCCCCTTTCGGTATTTGAATAATGAGAACCTGGTCAGAGAACGATGGGAGCTGCACGATGTGCGGAGCATTGCCAAGCATGACAAATAACAGGGTTACGTTTGGGTTTGAGTATGTTTCACGAATAGCTTGATCAATCGTTTCAGCATCTTTTTTATGCGGGATGATCCGCACGAGGAGTGTGTTTTGAGTAGAATTCAAACAGCTGTTAAACCGTTCGATCCTTCTGTCCAGGCGTTCGCGAAAGGCAGGGTAATCAAACAGCGGGCGCTCCTCCGGATCGTTCTTGAAATCATGAAAGGACAAGCAGGAAGAGTGTTTGTCCCGTACATAGTAACAATTCACGGATTTGCCGTAGATGTCCAGATTATCCCGCAGCATGAATTCGCTGAATTGATTTCTAATGACTTTGCAAAATTCACTGGTCGAGGCGAAGTTGAACCAATCCCAGGGCCCTGCCATCTTGCGCAGCTTGTTTCTTCTAAGCTGAACAGCGACTTGACAGTTGTATCCGAGACTGAAAATGGCATCAAACGAAAGATGGGTTGTCATGCTACCAGACCTCCTTAAATCTATCATATGTATTTTGATAGAGATGGTAAGGGGCAACGACCACGGGAAGGCGTGGAGTACAGCAACAACTACAAATATTAAAGGTGTGAAAAAAATACCCTTAAGAGAAGAAATCCTCATAAGGGTAAGGGTAGATACTATTCATCGAACAAACTATTGGTAAAATGCAAGCTTTCTTCAACGATAATATGTATTAATTTTTGGTCTTGTGCACTTGATTCATAGTGATATTCACCTTATCTAAGCCTTCATTTTCATTAACCAAATAAGCGATATAATCCGATATGATATCCGCTGCATCCAGCACAAAAGTAGCTTTCGATTTATCAAGCTCCTCTCTTGTTAGAACATCCATAAGCAGCTTGGTGTAATCAATTGATGAGGTGGCTGTAATCAGTCTAGAAGGTTTATGCTCATGCCATATTTTTTGTTTAAGTAAGAGCATAACAAATAAACTTGTTGCAAAAAGCATCAAGACAAGAAGAATAAGGGGGATGGAATTTCGTTCTTCTCCTTTTATTTTTTATCTAGCAAACCGGCACGATAAAGAACTGTAATGAGAGAGTAAAAGTCCGCGCTTCTTCCTTGAGGAGTATCAATCACTGGGCTGCCATTTTGATCACGTAGTTGGACTAGTGCACTGACGGCTTTTTGAGCATAAGAGGGGATTTGATTCAATTTATCCCGGTTTTCTAAAAGTTTAACCCTTTCGCTCGTTTTTTTTATTGAAGTTCCTTGTTCTTGAGCTCCTTTTTTTAATACATTCTTGCTGTTGGTGAGTGCTTTTATTTCCGATTTTAGTGTAGCAACCAATTGCTTAAGCTGTTCAAATTGTTGTCTTTCACTTGGAGTCATGGACTCATCATCCTTTGCTGTAAAGTTGTTGTAAGCCTCTCGAACGAGTGGAATAAAACTCTTATGCGCTTGCAAAACGCTATTTCCTTGAAAGAAGTTAGATCCTGGGCAGGACTTCGTGGGTAAGCCATTTAGTTGAACTCCGGATTTGAAATTATACACTTTAGTACCGGTAGAGCTGTACCAATGATGATACACAATATGCTCCGTATCAACTGGGAGTTTGAATATTTCGCAAAGTGCTGCATTAATAAACGTAATTGTATGTAGATGCTCTTCAGTCATGTGGTCACCATTAACATCAAAGTTGCCTAAATGCTCCAAGCATAATGCAGCAGTATTCGCTCCTTTAATGCCTGCAGGTGTAGTGTCAAAAGAACGGCAGATCGCGATCAAGCCGTCAGGAAATGTTGTGACGTTTTGTCCGATATCGGACCATCCGTTGGTATGGACATGGAATCGTTTCATAGCTTCAAGTCGAGCAAAATGGTTGCTGCCGTTAAACGAAGTGTAATTAGGAGCCCAAGTGTGGTGATTTTGAATGATGGAAATTTTTCTGTTAAAGGTTTGTTTTTTCAGCCATTCATAAAATTCAAGACGAGTCAGAAGTATAAATTGTCCCTGTTTCTTCACACTTGTCATCCTTTCCCTTCATCAGATTCTTGGTTTTTTAATGCGGTAATGGCATTTTTCATCTGAGGGGGCATGGGTAAGTCCAGCCTTCCATAGTTCTCAATAAGACTGATTAACTCATTGCCAATGTAGAAAAATATAGCTCCTGTCATCAAGCTGAGATTACCGTTCAGCCCCAGTAACTTGTCAATTTGAAATAGAAGAGCAATGACGGAGAACATTAGAATTTTTTTGAATATTCCCCAATACCCCTTGTTGGAACTCCAGCCTTTCGAGGAGTCTTCTACACTCTTCCTTCCTTCATAATAGGATGCAGCCAGCCCAGTCAAGTAATCGAAAGTCACTAATGTGGCAAGGACATTTAAAGGCTGGGACCAACCGCCAAATAGAAAAGTGACCACCGATCCTCCAAAGGTATAATAAAATAGTTTTAATATGGTCGATTCATACACTGAGCTTCCTCCGTTTTGTGATGTTGTATAAGTAAAAGGACCCCCAAAGGGAGTCCTGAAAAAATTACATAATAAAATAATAGGCGCCGTTGCTGCTTCCTTTAATTAGCAAAATGCTGTCCATATCGCTGACATCTCTTTTACGAATGCTGATGGTGCAGTCCAACTCATCGACTCTAGAGACTCTTGGATAGAGGTATCCCGTTAAATCTGGAACGTTAACTATCAGGTTGGATTCGATTTCGTGTATCTGCTTAACAAGAAGAGCAGCCGCAAGTTCGGTGATTTGCCTGACATCTATAGCAGCATCAAGCCATTCTTTATCTTTAATCCACAGCACAGCATCCATTTCATGTTTGTATTTAAGCACAATGCTTCCAGCTAAATCAGGAGTGGAGCTAAGGATATGAGCTTCAAGGATGTTGTGATAAGGCAACTCTATTTTGGAATCGAGATCATTCTCTGCTAAGGCTCTTACAGTAATAGCTGCTGATATATCTGGTTTAGAAGCAGAGATTTGGGACGCAAGGTCTTCTTCGAGTGTATTTTTAACGATTAAGGAAGAATTCAAATCATCAAATGATTTTTTGATCGAAGTTACAGTCAAGTTTCCTGACAGGTCTGGTTTGGAAGCAATGATAGAACCCTCAACTTCATCATTCTCAACTATGGCAATTGTAATAAAGGTTGATAAGAAGGCATTCGGATCTATTATGATTTCTCCAAACAAGTCTGGGACGCTTGCAAGGATATTAGATTCCATATCCAGTGGCAACTTGCTAGCTACGGTTAAAGTGCTTTCAATATGATCATATTCACGTCGGGCAATGGTTAGGTCAGCTTGAACACCCGGACGTGATATAGCGATGGAAGAAGCTAGCTCTGTGAACATGGGGTCTTCTTTTCTATGAACATATAGGGTGCATTCCCATGTTGAGAAGCCTACGTCACTATGTACCGTTAAATAACCTGTTATTTCTTTATATCCCTTGCCGTTAATGAATACAGTGGATTCAAGGTCGGTTCGTCCCGGGCTGTAAATTTGTGATGTAATATAATTAACGATAAGAAGAGGAGGGATTCCGGATTCCTTCGTGAAAAAGCTCAATGGTTCATTGTTCGAAGTTTTTATTATAAAGCCGTAGTTCAAGAGTGCACTGGATTCCCAACGCTTGGCGATATCCAGAACGTCAAATTCAATATATCTTTCCGTAGTATTATGAACATATTGATCACTCAAAAGCTCAACCGAATAGGGTTGGTTTGCGTGGGTAACACCCAATTCACGCCATAGTGTGTTAGGCTGATGCAGCTCCAGGTTAGCGTTGCGTGGAAAGTTAATATAATAGAGCCGCAACCTCGCCCCTTCAAGGATTTTGAGATCGGGTATTCGGTCCTTTAGTTCTCCGAAGGAGACAAACGACTCGAAAGCTTCTTCTGTATTCTTACCCGTCAGCATGCTTTTCATATCGCCATAGTTGATGGTTCGCAGATCGTTCCGGCTGCGAGTAGTTGCATCAGCTAGCGCAGGCAAACGCACGTCAATTCTTGGTGCTTCCAGCAATTCGAATCTTCCGAATAGTCTATTATGTGGTCGCACCTCTAAAGTACATTCAAGGAAGGAGGCAGCAATTGCTTCTATATGGGCCTCTACATCTCCATTACCACGATACTTAATATCCAGTGTACTGGTGACGTCTTGTAATTTGAGTGTCCTGGCTGATAGCATTCCATCCAGGTCGTCGTTATCCCTTATCATCGTAATGAGAGAAGAATCTATATCGTTATGATTTGAACGAAAAAGAATAAAGCGACCTGAAACTTTATTCTCAAGTCGCTGTCTTATATAAATCTCACTGTAGAGATCATGATATTCATCAAACAAATGCTTCACTTCCTATCTCATTGTATTGAGATTATACGGGGTCTACTTTCGCCCGAATTTCGAACTGTCCATTAGAAGCGGGTGGGGCAGTAATGGCTGTTGCAATTCGAACATAGAATACCATCTCATCGTTGGGGTTAATCAATTTGTTGAAAAGCAGGTAATCTTCGGCAATAAATGGATCAGTATAGGACAGTTCAATGGTCACACCGGGAGGGAGCTTGTCTTTAACAACTTCAAGAACTAAGTTCTGTACAACTTGTCCAAGTTGATTCTTAACGATGACTTTCTGGAAATCTGTCGTTTGTCCGGCAACTACGATATCGAAATCCAAGTGTTTCAACAACCCTCCAAAAGAATCAGAGAAGTACTGGCCTTTCTCATCCATAAACATCAAACCGGAGTATGTACCGAAAAATGTAGTAGACCAGGTATCTTTTTGACCCCAGGCATCCTGAAATTCTACGGTTAGTGAGTTGTTTTGACCAAATAATATATCCTTCTCGGAAATGTTAAGCTTAATGTCCACAGGGGCGGGGGAGAGTGAAGTGAAATTTCCGTTAGACGGGTAGTATGGCTTGTTGTTCAAATAGACACGATATTGCACTTTTCCTTTGTCAGGGTCGTCTAGCTTGCCCATAAGCTTGTTTCCGCCTATGGTAAGCTGCAGAGTAGCGAGAGTATTTAACAGGAAAAATTCGGCATCAGAAAACTTGGCGTCGTCTACTGGAGCATTTGAAACAATTTTAATGTTATCAACTTGTGTATGTTGATTCCAATGGATATTATCATCGATATAGTAGGTAAGCCTGATTTTATTTCCTTTTCCAGAAAATTCTTTTTCTGAAATTTGGCTCAGCGAGTCAATATCCATGGCATGTCTTCTAACCATCTCCATGTTCGATATATCGGTAAGTCTCCAAGTATTAAACTTGAAATATTCCCAGGTTTGGCCTTCATCAAAGGAGAATAGTAACTTAATTGTACCTTGTTTTGAAATTTTATTGACTACGATGCTTTGCAGATCCCCGAACACCTGAAAATCTTCATCTTGAATGATAAGTTGAGGGAGGGGGGAAGCAGTCAGGTTGATATTGAGCTCGTCAATATCCTCTTGATCCGTCCAGGTGAGGATGTCGAAGTCACCGTTCAATTCATCGAGGGGACTATAGTTGGAGGTAAGTTCTAATTCAGCACTTGTTTGGCGTGGATCGTCGGTGTAGTAGAGAACATCAACTGTATCCTTAAATTCATCATGAAAACTGAATTCTTCTGTTTCAATCAGGATAGCGGACTCGGTTTTATAAGGATCATCCGAATATTCTATTATTTTAATGGTTTGATCTTCCCACTCCTCAGCGAGTGTGAAGGGTTCTGTTTCGACATTAAATAGTAATTCTGTTTTGTTAACAATGTCAGTGAAATGAGCTATTTCTACATTGCCGAGTAATTGTTTCCATGCGTCTTCAGGAACTGTAGATATGTCTTCCATTCCATAAGTGATATAATCACTTTCAGTTACGGTGGAACCAATACTGACCCAAGAATTATTGAAGTATTTATAACCCCCTTCATGGAAAGCAAAAGATCGGTTGATGTCGATATAATAATAGAAATCAAACCCAAAGGACATCATCCACGTTCTGTTAAACGTTAATGGGTTACTATCACCACCATTCGTGTAGTACCCGTTTAAAATTGTGAAACTAGTTTTATTGTCACCTGTTGATAATTTCATTAAATTAACGTCTGAATGTCCACCCAGACCACCGATTGGGCAAGAGCTATCAAAATAGAATAGGAATTTGTATTCTTCATCTTTTCTAATAGAGACTGGAGAGTCAAATGTAAACTTGATCCACCCCATATCAGGAGTAGTCGGAATACTAGGTCCTGTTCCGATTAGCTGATTACTTGAGTTGTATATTCTTGGTGCTACATTGACTGTTGCAGAGGCACTACCTCTATACATATACATAGAAGTTATAATGATATCTCGATCAACTTTCATTAAATGTCCCTGCGTTTGATTACTATTACCGAAAGCACTAGTATACTCCGAATTTTTGTAGTTTACGTCAAACCTCACGGTACACACTCCTTTCTTACAATTAGTCAATCATTATTTTCTTAATAGTCACACTTGTCGTATCGATATTCCTTTTGAAGACCCTACCAGTTCCAAGACTGGTTCCATTCCTATCTAGGAACGATTTTGTATTAAGCGTTCTATTCAGATCAATAGTTGTACCTTTATCAATCCCAAATTTAATAAACTCGTCTTCGTTGGCGACTTGAGCAACTAGGTCGATTATTTTCGAATTTGTTTGCATCATTTCTATTTCTGAAATATAGATTTGATACAATCCACCATTATTGTCTGACACAAAAATTCTGTAGTACAAATATGCCGTTTTATTGTAAAAAACATATCCTCTTGTTGAATATTGGGACCAATTGGTCTCATAAGTTCTGGTATCAAGTACAACCCAATTATTTGCATCGTTAGACCCTTCGAAAGTCCAGCTTTTAGGAGCTGCATCTGTGGTTGATGCAAAGGCATAAGAAATAGTATATTTGTTGATCACTATTGGTGTGAGAAATTTATAAGATAACCATTGAGTCTTTGGTTCGTTTCTTAAATTAATTAGCCATCCGTTATCTGTTTTATTACCGTTAAATGCTTCCCATCTACTCAGCGCTGAATTTGATGATGTTACTATACCAGTTGAAGCAGCTAAATTTGTTAATGGGGATATTAAGTTTTTACTAGGATTGGGCATAACTAATGAGTAATAGTTGACCTTATCTGAAATTAAAAAAGTATTATCAAAGACATACTCATACATCAGTAGCTGTCGAAGGCTAGTAAAAGTTAAATATCCATTGTTTTGACCAATATTCAATCGATACTTTGAGTAGCTTACTCTGTTTGGAATCGTATAGTCTGCTGAACTAGCCCATGATGTCTGGTTTCCCTTGCTATCTAACATCGTCCAGTTTATGCCGTCATTTGAACCTTCAAACAACCACATTTTGGGGTTGGCTGTAATTGTTGACCCAGGGACAATACTGTACTTTCCAATGCAAACTTTTCTAGGGAAGTCATACCTTATCCAACCCTCAACATTGCCATTTGCTGTTCTCCAATCACTTGAATTATTAGTGAATGCAACCCATTCATTACCAGCTGAGAAAGCTGAACTTGCACTAACGACACCTGAAGGTGTGGTGTTGCTTGTCATTAACGGAATTGCATTATCATTACTTAAATACGGCATTTATTTTCACTCCTAACTGACTAATACGTATAACTACTTTACAGTTATCGTTTTGACTTTCCTTTTCAACAAATCGATGGAGTGCTCGTAGATTTTCCCAGAACCTAGCTGCGAGTTGCTATAGTTAGTGCTACTAAACTTGTCAATAGTTTGGTCTAGTGCTATTTCGGATTCCATACCATAGTTTAAAAAGTCTCCTTCTGTTATTGTAGCCTTGTTGAGTTCGATTAAGGATGCATCGTATCCTTGATACATTTTCAGACGATTAATAGCTACTGAAGTCGTAATTCCATTACTTACAATTAGCCTATAATATTTATATTTCTTTTTATTTGGGAATTCGTATGGCTTGCTTTCTGTTGCAGTCCAAGTTTCATTTTTTCGTTCATGTAGTACTGTCCATGTTATACGATCATCGCTTCCTTCAAAGTTCCAATCAATAGGATATCTACTTGTAAAGCTCCCCGTGCCATTTGTAAGTTCATATTTATTAATTTGTGTAGGCTCAGGAAATTCATAACTGATCCATTGAGGGTATGGAGTACTAGATATCCAGTTATTATTATCTATTTCATTGAATGCATGGTACGCAGGATAACTTGATGTTGAACTACCACTAGAATTAACAGCACCCGATGGAGCACTTGCACTTGTCATATTGGGAATTAAATTATCAGAAAAATATGGTTGGACGACAGATTTTACTTTACCATCATTTAAAAGTAAGATTTTATTAGTAGGAACATATGACTTCAATTCTATTTCTAAGGTATTTGCTTGAGCTGTTGCATTGCCACTTGCACCCAATGCTCTATAATATCTGTACCAAGTTTTATTTGCGCTTAAAGTTTGAACAACGTTTGTTGTTCTTCCACCCCAATTGAAGTTTCCTCCAATGTTAAAAAAATTCACACCATCGTTACTTCCTTGCCATTGCCAAGTTCCTACGGCGTTTCCGTTATTCAAATAAATAGTAGCCTCATTAATTACCGTTGGTATTTTAAAGTCAAAAGTTATAAATTGGGTTCCATTTAACCCCATTGCATTAAAAGCAATAGAATTAGCACTATTGACGGCCTTACTGCCATCTATCAGAGCCTTTATGTCATTGTATGAACCATGAAGTAGTCCGTCTGAACAAGTAACATCAATAATACTCCTCCGATCACCCGTGCCGTAAATAGAAGAGTAGCTTGTTTGCATTCTTTCTCACCTTCCATTCTTAATAAACACATTATTTTAACAAAATAAAAAGAAGCAGAGCAGTACGCCCTACTTCACATTGATTATCTTGATATCGATATACTTATTAAGATCGATTCTTTCCTTAAACATTCTTCCTACTCCCAGCACTTCTCCTGATGCTGTGTTGCCATTCATAGGGATTTCGAAAGTTGTTAGTTTTCTTTCAAGTATTGACAGATCATCCATTCCTTCACTAATAAAAGTGTCAACATTAGGCAAAGTAGATGAAACTGTTTCCCAAGACGATGGTATAGCAGGGCTTCCTGGTCTCACCAGTTCATATAATTTTAATTCATTTATGCCTATATAAGCAGTATTTCCGTTATTCTCGGTAATGTTTATTCTAAAGAATTTATATGAACCTGGTGTCTTCACAGTGTAGTCTTTATCAGTGTAGTTCGTTGTCCATGTTTGCCCCGTTTGGCTATCTAACAGATTCCAAGTACCATCTGCCCCGTTCGTTGAATCATTACTACCTGATAAGGTCCAAGATTTTGGTAACTCAGTAAGTAAAGTTCCACTCCTAACGGCATATTTAATTATTGTTTTAGGTATTGTGAATCCATAACCAAGATACGAGGTAGAACCTGTTCGCATCGCCCATCCCTCGTAGTCATCTTTTTTATTGAAGGCATACCATGCCGCATAACTATCAGAAAACTGGCTGCTCGCAAATGCAAGCCCATTAGGGGCAGTATTTGATGTCATTGCAGGTATTGTTTCTTGAACAATGTCAGGAGTTAAAGGTTTCCCAGGTTTGTACTTCTTGTATTCTCCACCAGATAAAATCAACGAATTTACCATTGGCAGCATTATAATTTCAAGAACTGGTCGAAAACCTCCTCCATTAGAAAGGATTGCATCTGAAGAGGTCCAT
This sequence comes from Paenibacillus sp. LBL, assembly GCF_029893715.1. Classification (NCBI taxonomy): domain Bacteria; kingdom Bacillati; phylum Bacillota; class Bacilli; order Caryophanales; family Paenibacillaceae; genus Paenibacillus; species Paenibacillus sp. LBL. The sequence goes on from NZ_JARXYU010000004.1 coordinate 355,709, forward strand.
GTTGCCACAGCACTATTCCCTCTAACAGTTCTGTTAGAACTATTTCCTTTCAGTGTAGTGCTTGTCCATGCAAAAGAATTGCCACTCCAATTCCACACAGCATTATCACCAGATACGATTGTTCCATTAAGTGTAGAGTTAACGATGTGCTCATCCCATTCATTATCTTTATCTGTACTTTCTACACCACCAGAAAGAAGTCGTATAGCAAAACTATATCCTATTGGACCTGGTGTAATGTTAAATGGAATCCCACTTCCACTTGCAAAACCAGCTCCGTTCAAAGCGTCCCAAGAGATGGTATATTGAATGTTGCGATCAGCTATGAGAATCTTCCTTTTGTTAGTATCTTCAACCATAATGAAATAGAAGTCACCGTTAGGAGTAGCTGTCCCAGCAACTGGTATGAAGCCAGTCGTTTCTTGCCCAAGCCCTTTGAATGTACCTGCTACGCCAACTGTCGCAGAATAATTACAACGGATACGATTGCCTATATCAAGGTCTTTAATTTCAAGCACTTCATTTGGATGAATGAAGCGACCAGTGAAGTCAATATCAATGCCTTGTAATGACTGATACTCGTTTGCTGCATTTATGGTGATAACGACGGTATGTTTACCTTCAACCAATCCAGTTTTCTCATATATCAATACTGAATTCACCAAAGTATTTGACAAGAAATGGATTTGATCTGTCACACCGTCTATCGATATAGATGCTGGCGTTTTAGAAGTAGTGTTGTACTGCCCAATATACCTAAACTTCGTTCCTATAAAAGTAAAAGATATCGTGTTACCTACACTATTTGAGTATTTATTAATCCCACCAGAGAACGCAGCATTAGATTGCGTTGTCCATGCTCCAGTGTATAACACCAGTGGATGATCAGCATTCATTCTCTTCCAACCACTCTCAGGGGCTGTTAATGCTTGCCCTATTGTTGCCACATTTTACACCTCCTTATATTCAAATACTGGACGAAAACCTGTTAATGCGTTTGAAACACTACTTCCTCTATAAGCAAACTCATGTGGAGCGCGATTCCCTCTTTCTGTTCTATAAGTGCTGTTTGAAATCGTAACTCCACCGAAAACTGTATTCTTCATAATGGTATCTTGACACAAAGTATAAATGTTACTGTAATGAAATACATTGTCTAGCACTTTTCCCGGTTGTATATATTTCATTGGAAAGTTAGCAATGTATTTATCCCATTCATTATTTATAGGCCAACTCCCAAAACCACTGTCGGTAAGTGACAATTTTCCGTTGGCATCAGCAAAAGCAACGCCCCCCGAAAGGGAACGTACAGTATAAGGGACGTCAAACATCCTCAACTCTGCTAGCTCCATCGATGGATCGACATTATTCGCATTAATTATTAATTTGTAGTATTGGTAGCTCCCCATATTCTGAGTCACATTAAAGAATTGCTCCATTCCAGCAGTGCTCCAAGTGATGTTAGTTCTACTATCTAAAACAAGCCAGTTGGCTCCATCATTTGAAGCTTCAAACGTCCAATCTTTTGGCGCGCGTCTAGCACCTACACTTTCGTTTACACTGACTATACTGTAATGTTCAACTCTTTTAGTTGTATCAAACTTGTATTGTATCCAAGCTCCAGGGGAGAAGATGTTAACATACCATCGATCTTGCCAATTAGTTGCGATTCCGTTAAATGCTTTCCAGGCTTCCCCATCTGAACCAGAAAAACTAGCTGTAACAATACCATTTGCTTCACTTGCACTTGTTACGAGCTTAACAATGTTGCCTGCCATTGGTCCACGTTGCATAATTCGATTATTATTTAAAACATCCCAAGTGATGGTATTTTGTATCACTCTATCAGCTATTAGCAAACCAGTATCAACCTTAATAAGGTAGAATAATCCGTCTGGAGCACTAGCCCCAGTTGCAGGGATTTCATTTCCAGTAGCCACGCCAAGATTGCTAAATTCCCCTATAGTATTAGTGGTAGCCTTGTATCCACAAGCAATGTAATCACCAATCTGCATGTCTTGAATGCTCATTCTTAACTGTCCTGTTGTTGCTGGCATGGGCATTTAAATCACCTCTATCTTGTTGATTGCCTTATAATTTGATTTGCTAATTTTCGTCACAAATAGTTTTCCGATATCATTCCAATTCATATCTTGTGATCCCACATGAGGATATAGGGTCTTTAACTCTAAAACTCCATCGGAACTATTTATAAAAGGATTTGAGTATTTATCTGGAATAGTGAAGTCATCAATGGAAAAAGAGGTGTTTGTTTTATGAGCAAACAGCTCTATTTTTACTTTAGCGTATTGATCTACGCGGGTGGAGATACTCCCATCCATATAATTGATCTCTGCCCAGGGAGTCCAATTCAATTGGTCAGGGGAGGAGGAGGTGAAGATTTTGTACGAGCCGTTGCCTTTGATAGCTACATTTCGGGAAATACGTTTAAATGAGGTAACCTTGTCCTTTATAAATAAAGCTTCGGATACCCAGCTTCCTGAATTACGATAAACACCATTCCCGGCATCATCTTTGGTTTCTTCAATTAATTGCAGGGTATTATTCACGTATGTAATGTTGTCAAAAGAACCTTTGGAGAAATCTAGCGTTATTCCAATTTCTTGAGTAGCCATGTTTTCTCACCACTTTCTTAATGGGATTGGGGGATATCAAGCAATAAAGCTATCAAAGAATGAGCCTGTAATATCTACGATATCTTTCCCGTTTGTCATCTGCAGGACGACGATATTATACTTTTGATCTTTGTGATATCCACCTAATAGTGCGTTAACAGGGAGTGGGCTTATAGAGATTTGATATTTGAGTTCGTTGATCAGTTCTGAAACATTGGTTGTATATTCAGTATGGTATTTACCTGGACGGAGGGTTAGCGAGTAAGAATCGGAATCGGTAAAAATATGAAGTTCGTCATTGGTACCTGTGATGATCTCGGTCTCGCCATGGATCGTTTGGTTACCCCAAACACGCTTGTAATCGTCAATATAAAATGAATTCATTATTATCACCTCGTTATTTAATTTCCCAATGGATGATGCCTGCCATATCCTTGATTAACGGAGCGGGTATCCTATCAGTAATCAGGCCATCTCTTCGGATAATTAAGGATCCGCTCAAATCCTGATTGGCTGATAATTTGATTTGGAGATACAAGGCTTCATTAAAAGGAATGGTTAATATATTTTGAAAGCAAATGATAACTTCTTCGAGTTCCATTCTCTTTTTGTATCCGATGTTATATGAAGTAATGGTGTGATTGAACCTGCCGTTCACAGCTTTTCTGGTGAATAGATCCGCATCTGAAACGGCATCTTTATAAGTGATAATGTCGTTGTACAGAAATGTTCTTCCTGTTAATGGATACTCTGAGTTCTCCGTTGCATAGGAGATCATAATACGATGTCCATTGATGTTGAAAACCCCGTTAGCGACGTCAAAAAATACTTGAGAACCTTCACCGATGAGGCCGAATCGGATTAATTTATCTCTATCAATATCATAAAAACTGTTGGATTTCTTGGTTTCAAAGTCAAATTCGGAAGAGTATGATTTATCGTAATAATCTGCAATCCAAATAAAGGATTGGTTCTGAACAGGGGAGTGACTATATTTTCTGTCGCCTAGAATCATGCATGTACCCTCCATTGTATTGTGAGTATGAAAAAGGGACAGGTGCATGGTGCACCTGTCCAAAGTAATCATTCTATTGAGTTTTAGACGTAACGGTAGGAGACCCTGATTTTGAATTGCTGCTTACCGCTTTTGGCATCAAGCGGAACGGCTGCTCGAAGGGTTACTGTAGCATAGTTTCCTGCTGCATCTACAGCGTTACCATTATTATTTACGCCTAGAATTTCTTTAGCTGCCGGAACGAATGGAGTAGGATAGGTAGCACCAGTATGATCCTTGGTTGTCTGCCCCGTGGTGCCGATGGGCTTGGAAGCATCCTTTCCGATAATGGAGGTTGGCTGATCCAAATCTGATTCGCCTAATGAGTCTACTTGAGCGTGAAACCAATTGTTCTTAACGACTTCGACTTCATTACCGATGGTATTACCAAGACCGCCGGACATGTCACGTGTTGTAATCGTGCAGTCCTCCATTTTTGAAACATCGGTTGTTCCGCCCTTGTTGTTCCAAATGTTAAATTGGTAAGCTGGCCCTAGGTCACCAGCATCAATGACGCCAAAATCAAATGGAGCTGTTACGGTTTGAGTATGTGTACTATTCATCCATGAAATAACGGGTTGAGTCATTGTTAAAAACTCCTCTACATTTATATTTTTATTTTTAATTCGATGGTGATTCCTTGGATATTGACGCCTTGCTTTAGGACGTTCACACGGAACATGTCTCCTTTTGTCACCTTGTTTGAGGTGAAAGAGACTGCTTTATCGTCAAAATTGCTTAGCGCCCGGAAGTGCAGGTTATTGCTTAGAATGTTAGACCAGTCCACTATATTTCTGCTCTTCTCGATACTGATCTCAGTCTCCGTGTCCCCGTGTACTTTACAAATCGCATGAACGGAAGTAATCTCACCATCAAAAGGGAAGGGCACAATGACCTCCTGAATTCCTTGGAAAATGTAAGAAGGAAGACAGAAGATAACCACTCTTTCTTTGAGCTCATAAGGGAAAGATTTTAGTTTGAGGTGCTCAGCCACCGACATAAGGCCATCTCTGAATTCATTAACAGGCTGAATATTAGCGCCGAAAATATCAATGGGAACCCATTGGATTCCGTCATATCGATATCGAACACCATCGCTATACGTTTGAACGGTCCAGCCAACGGATGGATAGGGATATGTAGTGTGTAATTCCTTCATATCAGCGACGGTTGGTTTGAACACTAATCGGGTTGTTTGAAAAGCATCCATTGCTTGGTCCCTAGCGCGATCAGCTTCATCTGCAGCTCGGTTTGCATTATCCGTTGACTTACGTGACTCGTCAATGAGTAATCTGGTTTCAGTAATGAGCTGTTCAACCTTGCCGATAAGCGATTGATTCTCAGCGAGCTTCTGCTCGATTTCTGAAATATAATCTTGTAGCGTTACGACCACATCTGGATGACGGCGTACCAGAGCATAGATTCTACTGGCTGGATACATAATTAATCCTCGGCCTTTAAACCGACACAGTAGTGTTCTGCCTTCTAAGGAAGGATGAACCTGCACAGTTCCGCTAGCGTAGTTCACCAAGAATTCATGGGATTCAATTATTTTTCGTTGCTCAAAAATTTCCTGGTCAATTTCTATCATACCGGCAATGCTGACCCGGTCTTGGAGAGAAGGTAACTCTAAGAGAGTAATAATTCCATTAATGACGGGAAGGGAATCGGCCCTATCGATGTAAGGATCTTCTACGGTACCTTTTCTAGCAATAATCGTTAATGGATCGTTATATTGTAATTGAGTGATTAAGTCAGGCAAAATTTCACCTCCTCACTGAAGTGTTTTGAATTGATACCTGAATTTGATGTCCGCTTTACCGTTAACGCGCAGCACATTTTTACCTATTGGAAAATGAAGATAGTTATCATTAAAGTTACGATAGCGATAGGTAACAGGAAGCGTGGTTTCAATATCTTCCGTTTCATTGTTAACATACAATGTTTCCCCATCAATTAATTCAGTGAATTTGAATTCCTCTTGATTATGCGAAAGATTCTCTATGGAAAAATCCCCATTCTCATACTTGGATATCCAAACCTCGGGCTTGCAATCCAAGTCACCTTTGTTGTCAAAAACGAGAACAGGTTCGAATTCAAATTGAATGGATTTAAATCGTGGCTTAGATTGGTACGAGGCAGTTTTGAATAAGATACGAAACATATATTGCGGATGATTTAAGTGACTATCGTCATTTAAATCAGGAAACGGGCCACCGTTCATACAAGTTTTCCAGTCACTCCATTCATATCCGTTCAGGTTGACTCTGGTCTGTACGATGACCTGACTGCCACTAGGTTGTTCGGACTGCCAAAGCACTTTGCTTATAACTCCGTCCGCTCGCAAAGGAAGATCGAGTATAGGGGAAGTATAGTCCCCCTTAAGATTAATTAAAGCCAGCCAATTTGCCATGTCATCACCCCTTAGTCAATCTTCCCAAAGGGGCGATAGAGAACGGCTGAACCGCTTTCCCTCCATTTGGCAATACGGTAGCTTGCCCAAACCGCATTTTTGTCATAGGTAGTCGCACCATCTACGATGATCCAATTCGGCTCCACATCACCGGACTCTCCAGCCTGGATACAGACATAGAAACGACCATTATCTGTGGTAGGGAAAGAAATATCATTTACACTGTAGTAGTGATTAGGGTTCCATTGATTGGCACCTCGAGTATCTTGAACTTCTCCACCACTGGAGACAGGGAAGATCGGTTCGATTAGACCGGAGTAGCCCGATTGAATACAGGTATAAAAATGCCCATTATCCTTGCTAGGTACAATAACAGCACCGTTATTGTAGGTATTTAAGCTTTTCCAGATGGGAGCCGCCGTACCGGATCGAACATTAACCCATCCGAGGTATCCACCGATCGAGAGTTGGTTGGCATGTAAAATATGTTTGGATGGCCATATTCCAGAAGTAGGAGGAGCATCTACATAGGTACTGGAATCATCATCGATTTTCTGGAAATTGCTGGCCAGTGCCATAATCGTATGTTCAATTTCATCTGTGAATTCTGGCTTCGTTAAACCTAATTTGTTCGTTGTTGTTGCCATGATAAACTCCTTTCTTTAAGGATTTAGGTCAGACCATTGCATAGAGGAAGCATAGTCGCTCCATTTCGTTCGATGCGGATTCAGGATAAGCTGGTCATCGATGTCCACGATTGTCGAGGCTTTATCACCTGCGTTGAAGTTGTTGACATTTAAATGATATTTATGTTGATCCCATTTATATAAACGGGAAGTAAAAATGGGAGAATAAGAGTAGGGACTGTCACATCGAACAGTCAAATTGACATAGCCTTCACGAATTCCGTTATGTACGAGTACAGGATCATCAACAAACAAAGCATAGAATATTCTTTCAGGATCACGTCCCAAATCATTCGTGAAGTATAACTCTTGATAATACTCTTGTTCGGTCAGCCATCGAGTCACTTCTCTGATTTTTTGGGTATCCCAGGTATCTTCAAAAGCAAAAGAGACGTTAAATTTGAGGGGATCTTTTTTGGTTCCTTGAAAATAGGGGCGATCACGCCCCTTAATGGATACTTCCTGAATGGATCTTGATGGTGCCAAAGATTCCTCATACATGCCAGAACTCATCGTTACGTTGATAATCCCATAATCCACTGATTTTTTACCAGCATAAGAAAAGTAGAGTGCATCGCGTATAGTCATATGTATCACCTCCTTTTAAGCGACTGTAAATGTCAGCTTGTAAATACATTCGAGCTGCCGGTGGTTATAACGGTTAATTCTCCAAGACAGGTTGTCACTTGGGAGCCGATTTTGGCAACGGCTTTTGAATTTATAAAGAGAGTAGAACTGCCTGTTGATACGTTACCTTGACCGTTATCAGAAGTCCCAGGTGAGATATATCTATACTGTATTGTTGAGGTGTTGGAAGGGACAGGGGGACTAGCTATCCAGTTTTCGTTCAAAACATCTCCTATTGTTGAAACGCTCTTGCTATTAACATATACATTTTTAGTTGAGTTGACCCCCGTACTTGTTATACGAGCTCCTGTGTTGCCTTGTCGTTTATTGACCCAACCATATATCGGATCAATATACCATAAGCATTCATTCGTAATAGGATCATGATTATCACAATATCCATTCTCTATTATTTCATACTCGTATACCGAATAGGTCACATGTCCATTTTTTGTAACGGGGGCTGAAGCAGATCCGTGTGTAGCTATTCCTGCCAAATAATTGACACCTCCGTCTACTGAATTAGTTCAAATCAATTCTCGGAGCAGTAAACTTCATGTTACCGCCAGCTTCAAAATTCATGGCGCCTGTTGATTTGATGTTAATCGCTCCATTCGGAGCGATCTCGATGAAGGAGCCTGAAGAGTGGACGATTTTGGCTGTACCAGCTTTAACTTCCAGCGTCACATCTTTGGACTCTACCGTTACTGGATTTTCTTCCGAGATAATCTTAATACCGTTATCCGACAGGTCAATGCTTCTCAACCTGCTATTATTACTCGCTTTATATTCTTGTTTGAATCCGCCTCGATATTTCGTTTCAACCAGTTTGGCACGATCATTCGTTCCGCCGTCACCAGTACCTAGTTTACGAATAGGTTCAGCATCGGTACCACTGCCAGTGAAACTGATCTCTTGCTTAATCTTTATGTCTTCTGGTCTAAAACTATAGGCATAGGCTTTAATAGCTGTTACTTCTGTAGTTAGTATCTTTTTCTCGCTGTCTTGCCAGTATAGTTCCCGTCCCCGAGAATCTTTGGCATGTTCACGCTGATTGACTTTAGCAGTAATGAATCGGATATAGTTATCTTCGATTTCAATATAATCAACATACTCTCCGATATTTGCATCTTTAGGAAGGGTCTTCACTTTATTTACAGTTAAATCATTAATGTAAGTCTGGTCTGCAAGAATGGTATTAACCTGTAAAGTTTCTGCAACGAGTTTGCCAATGTTGATAATATCGAGATTATCCATGTCAATGTAACCAGCTTCAGCATCAATGAGTATGTCTCCGTTAGGGCCAATGAATTGCCCTTTTTTAAACTTCGCCGTGCCATCCATGCTAATGCTGGCAGGAGCATCATCAAATTCATCGCTTCCGAACCAGAGACCGTACTCCGGGAACATTTTAATAACTCCGCCGCTACTATCCCTTAGTGTCAGCGACGAACCTTCGATATGACCATCTTTAAAGATGCTTTTTGTAATTTCAGCATCTTCTGCATACAACTTGTACATCCATACATTTCCACTGTAATCCGCGCGGAAAGGAGCATAACCCCAAATGCTGTGACCTAACGCTAATCCATTCTTATCAATCGTGAATACTTGATCATTGACGCCGGCTTTTATGAATAGGTCACCATCTAGAGTAGTACCAAATGTTTTCTCCGCAATACCGTTTCTAAACCGTTCGATAATAAAGCCTTCGTCGGCTGTCATGGATACACGATTGACTTTGTTTGTATCACTGCAATTGGATGAACCATATCGGTTTAGATAGAATCCGAATTTATCCGGCTGCTCTGATAATAAGCCAAGCTTAACGACCTCACGGCCGCAACGGTCGTCGATCATGAGCCTGGAGCCTTCGATTGTGAATACACCCGTGGTATCGCCAATGACTACGCGTTGACCGAGAATGATTTTACCAAGCACCATCTCAGCAATTAATCCGTCAGCCGTTATTGCAGTTTCATAACGAAGTCCCCCGGAACGGGTTAAACCAAGGACACCATGGGTAGCGCGAAGGAATCGAAGAGGGTCATTAGGATCAATAATCGTAATTCCTTTGTGGTCAATCGTTACAAACTCGTTCGATGCCATATTAATGTCATTGGTCACTTTATTCCAGAACTGATCAAATAACTTGCTCATCTCTGAAGTATCAACAACTGCCTTGCCCCATTTGGTCTTATTGAGATCGACTACAACAGCTGTATTCTTGGCATCATTGAGGAACTTCTCGATTCGGGTGGATTCATCGTTCACGCTTTTGGCATTGGAAAGAGTGAGATTGATGTTGGAATTTTCGTAGTTGTAAGCAATCTCCGTTATTCTGGCTGTTACGTGTGTGTTCGTAGGCTCGTATTTGATGTTGACGAAATCACCAAGCTGAAGTTTACTCCAATTCCGTTGTTCCTCTACAACCTCAAGAAAATTAACAATATCGATATCAATGGACAATTGAGGCTGTTGTAATTCTTTGAACTTTTCTAATGCTGCCTGATAGAGATCTTGTTCGTCAACATAGGTATCATCGTTAAACTCTCGTTCTATCACATAATAATTCAGCTCTTGAAGCTGATCTGGTGTAAAGTTATTCTTGGCAAGAAGCCTAGCTTGCAGAATATCGATTTCCTCGTTAATCTGTTGGATTGCCGCCGTCATAGTATTAATCTCAAGTTCCTTTAACTTTACCTGATTTTCTTTATGATCCAAGCTGTATCGATTAACAATAGCAGCTTCATTATTAGGGGTATTGAGTTCTCCGAGATTGATGCTAACCAATTGTATAAAAATTCCAGTATCCCCACCGCTAATCATTACTTGCGAGCTTGATTGAGCTTTAATTTTTCCGAGCAGCACCCACTGATTTGAAATTACGGATCTGGCTTGTCCATCCAGATTAACGGTTACGCCTATTGTGTTATCCACTTTGATCATGACTGCATAGGCATAGGTTTGATCAATCGTAAAGGATCTCTGACTTGAGCCTTGATGAACATACTTTTCGAAGAACATTTTTCCATCGAATTGAAGGGAAATCATGGTACTGGTTACATTAGCTTCATCTCTTTGTAAACGCTGCAGATCGCTTTCGAGCTGAAGTAATTGGTTCTGTAGTTTTTGGCGCTCCGTGTAATGGGTGTTGAATAATCCCGAATTAGCTTCTACGAGTTCTTGGTGATCAATTAGCGCATGACATAATGAATCACTCATATGATGACTGGAGCTTAGAACATGACGCTGAGCATCTCTTTGGAAAGGGTACATAAAATAACCGAAGTTCTCGATATAGTTCTGACCGGTTGGATTGACTTTCTGGATTCCTAATCCATCACTTCCGTTGGCGGTTAACCTCGTAACCATTTCATCAGTTTGTACTGTTTTGCCCAAGCTGTTTAAGTATTTACCGTAAGAAAAGGTCAATCCACGATTTAAGCCGGTCAATTCAGGTTTAGTTAGGCTTACTTCCCGTTTATCCGTATTAAAATGCACAATGGCGTTATAAGTCTCAGCAACAGAAAAAATAGCATCAAGTACATTGGTGGATGGAAAATCAAAGGTTCTGTATGTTAACTCGAAATCGGCATCGATGTAGGCAGGTGTCCAGGTTGTGTTAGCTGTCAGATCGTTCAATACTTGCCTGGCATGATAAGACTCACCTAAGTACATTCGAATGGCTTTATCCGTTAGTTCATGTGCTAAGGCCAGACAGCGAATGGTTTTGGAGTTTTCTGAATCGCTGGAGTTATCATTAATCTCTTTAATGATAAACCAATCTGTTTGTTGATCTGTAACGACTTTTAATAAGTATCGTTCTTTAAGGAGGTTAATATTTTTATTTTTGATTAGTTTATGGTTGACATCCACTTGATACGGTACTGTAAGATAGAGCTCATCAACATCATTTAATTTATTGGTTCGACTGACATTGTAAGCTTCGCTTAACTTGCTAATAATCTCGCGATTAGGTTTAGCAATGAAATATTGAGGCTTGGTTGGTTTCAAATTATAATCTATTTCGCCTAACAAGAAATACACTCCTTTCTTTGGAGAAGAGGGGAGAAGCTACGTGATTAGATCGTTCTATGTTTAAGTTTTGTGCTGAGTGCAGTTTCAAACTTTTCTAGGAGATTTTTTCCCGTATCCTGTTGGTCTGCATGAATGGATACATGATCAATTCTGATGCTGTTGTCAGTTTGGGTAGAGGTGGAAGTTGTTCTGATAGCATCATGATTAAAGCTTCCTTTTATGGAGTCAATAATTTTCCTGGTGAAGTCCACAATCTTAAGCAGATTGGAAGTATCCGATTTGTTCAATATCAATTCTTTTTCATGTGCAAGCAGGAACTTACCTTCCGAACCCCAGGCAGGGGTCAGGCCACCTGTAGCCGCATTAAAAATAGACGAGCCAGTCAATACCTTTAATTCTTCATAAGAGCCGTCTTTAAATTCATAATCGTTCCGGTACTTTTGGTTTTCATCACTTAGCTCTTTAATCCGATTAGACAGTTTTTTATAATCGGAGGAACTCTTGTCATAGGTTGTTCTTTTTTTTTGAAATTCTTCTGCCAGTTTTTTGTTGCCAAGATAATTTGTCCATGCTTTGGCTACGTCTGGAGTGATTTTGGAATCCGATGCATTTCCAGTGGTGCCGCCTGGAGCAGAGCCAGCGTTGTTACCGTAATGATCCAGATTACCGTTACTTTGATCAAAGCCATTTTTTATATTGTTATATTCTTGCTGGGTTATGGTTTTATGGTTGATAAGGGCTTGTTCAAGTTCAGCATACAGCTCCGTATAAAATAGCTTTATTTCCTCCGTTGTAGCTTTGACAACAGCTTTATCTTCGCTTAGAAGACCTTGCTTAAGACGGTAAAAATTCTTCTCATCATTAAGCAAAGAGTTGTACTTCCGTTCAACATCTTTTTTCTCTTGTTCATTTTTCTGGCGTGATTCCTCGTATTGATCATCTTCGTGGCTGCGAACTTGATCCAGATATTCCTTACGGTCATCCAACAAATCTTGAAGGGTTTGCTTGGATGTCTCACGATCTCGTTGTAATTTGAATTCATCGATTTCCTCATTCTTAGCATCAAGCTGCCCTTGTAAATCTTTACGTTTTGCTTTGGCCTCCATTGAATTGTCGAGCTGTAAAACATTGATTTTATCAATGATTTCTTGTCTTTCCTTAAACTTCTTGGCTAATTCCTTATCGTAATCGTCCGAGGTGTTTTGCCGATCCATAGCTTTCAGTTGGGCATTTATATATTTTTCAAACGTTTTAAATTCATCGTCAAGATGTTTGAGCGCTTCTTTATGGCGTTCGTCCTCGGCTCTCATCTTTTCGTCTATAGCAGAGAGTTCGAGCTCTTTGCGTTTGTTGATTGCCTTCTTGTAATCCTCGAGAATTCCATCGGTTATTTCCAATCGGAGTGATCTTTCATCATGTAACAATGAACGATTAGTTTCTTTTGCATCCACTAACAACTGGTTATATTCTTTTCGCTTAGCAATGCTAATATCAGTTCTTTTCGTTTGAGCTTCCAAATAGGCAATCTCAGCTTGATTCAGATTGATTTTATCTTGAATGAGTGGGATTTGCTTCATTAACTCTTGCGTATATTCTGGAGTACCTTTTTCTAAATTGCGAAGGTTATCCTGTATGATTTTTAGTTCCGTATCTTTATCCCTGATTTGATCAGAATATTCCTCCAGTTGACTGTCTACGATATTACCCTTAATATCATCAATTTCGACTTCAACAGCTATTTTCTGTCCTTCTAATGATTCTAATTTCTCCTTAAGAGAAGCAACATCCTTTGGAAGGAGGTTTGTGTTTTTTAATTTTTCATTAATGGTATTGATTTCAGCCTCGTCAAGTTTACGGATTTTTTCCTTCCACTTTAGCTGCTCTTCAAGCTCTTTGCGAAATTCAGGAGAGGCGGAGTCTAGCAAGGAGCTTCTGGTTTCGGATGCCTCAATCTTTAGAGATTCTTGTTTACGTTTCTGCTCATATTGATCAAGGCTGCTGATAAGAACAGCGTAACGTTTTTCTTGAATCTCCGTTTCAATTTTCTCTATCTCCAGATCGTTTTGATCTAGTTGTTGCTGGAACTCTCCGCCTGTAATCTTGTATTGATTGATAAGTTTTTTGGTGTTCTCGTTTTGAGAGGATAGCTCCTTTTGTTTTCGTTCAAGATAACTTATTTGGGACATTCCCTCTTTTCGCCATTCTGCAGACAGGCTATCATAGCCAGATTGCTTGTTCTTGGACTTATTGATGGAATTCTCAGTTTTATCTAATTTGTTATTGGATTGAATAATGGTGCTTTCAATGACTTCTGTTCGAAGTTTGTATATGTTATCTGCAGATTCTCTAGATTTTGTTTCTGCTTCGGTTTTAGCTGTGGCAATTTCTTCTGAGGTAGGCACATAGCCTTTTTCGGTACCTGTGATTAATTTTTTGGGGTTAGTAAGAGCTTCATCATAAAGCTTTTTTCGTTTTGTTAATTGGGTAATTTCTTCATTTAGGGTATCTCTATAGGACTGAGATCCTTTGTTATACTTGGTTCGATTTGAATGTATTTTTCCAAAACTGTTCTCGATTTCTTTCAGTGTTTTTTGTGTTTCGGTAAGCTCTTTATTGTTATTAGTTAATTGCGTACCAGTATCTTTCAAGCTATTCGAGATGGATTTTGAATTGGTACCTGTACTTTCATTAAGAGATTCGGATAATAGCTTAAATATAGTATTCAATTCAAATACTTCATTTAGATGTTTTTCAGCATCTTTGAAAAATTGTCGGGACTCTTTTTTTCCATTTTGGTTGTGTGCAGATACTTTAGCCTCGGCCTCAGTTTTGTTTCCGCCGACACTATCTGGATGAACATCTTGCCAGTTCGAGGGTTCCTTTTCATATAATTTTGCTTTTGCGGCTTCTAATTTTGCTACGGTTGTAATAGCATCTACTTCAATACCCCATGAGGCTAATTTGGAGCGTAGATTTTTGTTCTGATTCTCTACATCTTTTCTTCTGGCTTCCATTATTTCTTTGAAAGAGCTTAATTCAGCTTGTTTCCTAGCTTTGACTAAAGAAGTGTTAAGTTTAATATGGCCATTCTCAATTTGAAAAAGCTCAATTAATGAGTGATCTTTTTTTATTAACTCAGATACTTCTTTAGCATTTAATCCGGTTTCGGATGAATTGTCCTTAAGTAGTTTATTATATAATGATATTTTCTCAGATGAAGCATCGTAGGCTGATTTAACTTGATTTAATGAATCGTTATACACATCTACTTTTTTGCTTGAGTCATCTGTAGAGGATGCAAACTGCTTAACAGTTTCATCAACATCAATAAATTTAGCTGATACGGAATCAAGTATAGATTTGAGTCCCTCAAAATTTCCAGTTTCGATCATCTTGTTAAGGTCTATTTTTTCTGCTCCAATTGCATCCAATATATTTTTGGAGAGATCTCGATAATTCCCAATTACTTGATTTTTATTTTCCTCAGTTATATTGACAGAATTAATATAATCTTCAGCAATTTTATCAAGCATATTCCGAATATTGGAATCCTCAATACCTGATTTGTTTAGTAAATCCTGATTAATAGATCCAAATGTTTCAACGAACTTCAGTTTTGATTCATCAATTATAGCCTTATTAGCATTTATGGTTTCATCAATTGTGGCAAACTCCGAATTCATTTGTTCTACAAACTCGTGTATATCATTATTACCCCAATCAATATCAAGTCTAAAGCTTTTGATTTCTTTTTTACCGAGGCCATTTTCGTTAAAAATATCAGTTATACCATTTTGCATTTCCTTTAATTTTTCTCGATTGTCCTGTGAAAACATTTGATCTAACTGTAATTGGTTATCATGCAAAAATAAACTCATATACTCGGCTGCTTGCTTATTGGCGTTAGTAGTTTGAAACTTTTTTTGATTTCTTTCTATTTCCTTGTTAGCAGCATCAATATCTTTAGCAGGTTCGGTTAACGTTTCTGACGCTTTGAGAGACAGACTGCGTTGTTTTGCAACCAATAACTCTTTTTCTTTAGCAATTAAATTATCGATTTCTACACTTGTTTTATAAACAGCATTACCTTCATTATCATAGTGAGAAACTATACCTGGCATTATTCCTGCCATCTGCTGACGGATAGACAACAACTCTTCTTGCGATTTGTTACCCGCTTTATATTGTTCGTTTAAACCCTGAAGCTGCGCTATATTTTGAGTGGAATTTTCAACGCTTTGTTTAAGATTGTCAAATTCCTCAGTGCTTTGAGAAGCACTATTACTGAGTTGATTAAATATTGAGTAAATGAGTGAACCTACTGACATTAATATACCAAAGATACCGAGTGCTCTCTGCATACCTGTTAGAGCAACAGCAGTTGTATTGGCAGCAACTCCGGTGGTTTCAATCGCTTTGCGAACTCCAAACAGAGCTAATACAGCTTGTCCGGCACCAGAGATTAAATCTCCGATGGCTTTATGTCTGAAAGTCAGTAGAAGTCCAGTGACTAATACGGTTGTATTACCCAAGTTATCAAGGAATTTAATTAATCCGGTTCCGGCATCCACGACACCCTTCAGGAATTCTGTGGATAAACTGTTGCTCCAAAAAGAGTTGGCTGCGTTTGTAAAGGCAGCAATTCTACCTTGTAAGGAGTTAAGGTAAACTTCATTTTCACGGGCTGCGCTGCCAAATGATTGAAGTCCGGCTTGTAATGCCCCTTGTGCATTCTGCCAATTAGATAGGATGCTTGCAGCAACCGCTTGCTGATCTCCACCTATGAGTTGCGTTATCTCAATTTGTTCAGTGGATGAGAGGCGATCCCATACGGAAGAAAGTTCTTGAAATATATCAAATGTACTTTTATAGGTGTTGTCGCTTTTTTTCAGCGTGAGACCGATGGCAGCAAACTTTGAATCAAGTGAGGGGAGAATCTCGGTCAGTGTTTCACCATTCTCGCCAACGCCTCTTAAGCGTTTCGAGATGGTGTTTAGACCTTTGCCAATCTTTCCAGGGTCCTGAATGGAAGTGTTAGCCGCTGCTATCATGGCTACGGATTCTTCAATTGTGTTACCGGCGGCATTTAGATTCGCTGCTGAACTGTTCATGGATTCACTGATACCTTGAGAGCTGATGCTGAATTGATTACCAACTTCATTGTAGATATCAACGATATTTGCTACGTTCTTTCCTTCATTGTCGATCTCAACCCCAAAACCTTTGATAGTGGACAGAAGTGCTTTGGACGCTTGCTCCGTTGAGTCAAAGTCTCCGACGTTTTGCAGTACCAATGTTTGTTGGGCGAGGGCCTTAGATTGGTTAAGGGTATACCCCAAGTTTGCCCATTCTGTCGCTGAGTCGATTACTTGTACAGTTAGACCGCCAATGTCGTTAGCCACTGCATTAGCATCCTGAAGGAAAGCCTGCATCTCCATGGATGAGCCACTCGTAGCTCTTGTCAGATTTGTAATGGCCGTATCCAATTGATTAACATATTGAGCACCGTTTTGTAACATTTGCAATGGAGCTCTAAAAGCAGCCGTCATAATATTCCAGGCTTCCATTCTTCTCACAAGTGACGGCCCTGTGGTTAGAACTGCTCCATCTTGATTATTGGGGTCAGGGGCAGAAGGTTGATCCGGAGCAGAACCATGTATGACAGGTTTGTTGTTTAGGGTTTTTCGGGTAGCCACGAGTTGTTGAGTTTGTCTATTTAGGCTTTGAAGTGTAATTTTTTGCTTCTCAAATAGTGCGGTTTCCGATTGCACAGCGTTTTTATTCAATTCACTTGCGATTTTAGAACTTTGGATCAATTGATTATGAGATTGGGTATTCCTATTGGTACTGCCTATAACCGTATTAAGGCGCTGGTATGAAGATGCATTGTTTGTGATTGCTTTGCTCTGGGATAATAATAGTGCATTGAGTTTGTCAGTTGCAGTCGTAATACTTTTTAATGTTTTTATAATAGCGCCATCGACAGATATGCTGAGATTCAATTTTTTTAAATTTAGATTAGTGGATAGCGCTAAGATTTGTTTATTAATATCTTTGATTGACTGGTTCATATCCAGACGTGCTGATATAAAAAGTTTTAAATCATCGGCCATATGCTGATTTCACTTCCTTCACATTAAGAATTGAATGTATTTATTCCAGAGAAGAGGAGAGAGCTAATTCACCAAGAATTTCTCCTAGATTTTGATTGGTTGATTTAAATTTATCTTCTATCTTCCGTAGTTCCTCCGGAATAAAGGAGTCGAAAATTTCGTTCATAATCCCTGTATCGAGTAGAACGTGCGAGACCTTGATGTGATCTTCTATCGATTTGCACTGTGGGTAAGGAATGCTGGTAAATTCCTTGATGATGAGACTGTTCAATAATCCGACCGTGCCTGCAATCAGCATGTCATTTAAATCCGTTCGTTTTTTCAATTCTTGCAAAAGTGCGAGATATTGGATCACTACAGCTTCTACGCGAGATTCTCGGAAAACCTGCTGAATATTAACCTCATAAGTGTTATTCAAAATAGGAACGGTTTTATTTACATTCAATTCGCTCTCAAGTTTCTTTAAGGCCTGTGTCGTTAGCTTTTTAGCTGATTTTTTTTCTGTCATGTTATGGTTCTCCCTTAAGATTAATTTTTGGTGTCTGTTAAGACACTTGGTACAGTGTTCTTGTTCGAAGAAGACTCTATGAAATGTCTTATAAATGGGGAAGAGACAGAGCGTAAGCCCTGTCTCTTTCCAGTAACTGATTAGTCTTCGTAAATTACCATATCAATGATGGTATCCACATCCTCAATTTTCTTAGGGAAGAGGTCGAATACCAAGCTCAGAGAGCTTGGATCCCCAGTTGCCGACATACTGATTGTAAAGTTCGGATCAATTTTAGCTTTGTGATATACAATCTGTGCGCCAACAATTTCACCGGTTACTTCGTCGGTGTAGGAAGTATCTCCAACCATATAAACGTATTTAGGGAATCCAGTAGCAGTAAAGGAGAGTGTATTCGCATCTGCTGCTTCAAATTGGTAGTACACTTCAACTTCAGCACCAACGGCTACGGTTGCAGAAGCGTCGAGCTCTACGACATTTCCTGTGATTGAGGAAACTGTTTGGGCAGCATCCGTACTAATTCCATTGATATAAGGATGGACGCTGACTTCATTAATAGTTCCAATTGGTGGCTTGGATAGCGTGACTTGTTTTGTACCGGTACCGTTGTCTTGAACGGTAACCACTTCCGTTTTATAGATGTTTTGTTTGCCTTTGCGGATTTCTTCCCCTGCCAGCATCGCAAGATGCTGCATGGAAAAGAGTTGGGTTTCCATAGTCAATTTTGCCGTTTTCTCACCGTCCCAGGCGATACGACGTGAGCCAGCACCCATCGCATAAACACGGGAAGAGGTCATTTCTTGGGAAGCCGTGTTGGCGTAGTCAAACGTCATGATCGGTTTCTTAGTGGCGTAATCGAAGATTTGAAGTTTAAGAATATCACGGGAACCGTATTTACCAAGGTTTAGCATAGTTATTTCCTCCTAGGGATCATAAATAGATTTTTATTAGAATTTTGTTCTTACTAACCATTCAGGCAGCTGGGAATTCTCTTTGAGATAGCCGTTAGCCCAGACGGGCAGCAGCCGGTTATGGTTTTCCTTCAAGTTTATGCGTTCAAAATGTTCATACATCTGATAGACGGTGAGGTTGGATACATTGAATACATGAATTCCATTACCTTCTGCACAGCAAATAATCGAGAGGATATCTTTGATATCCAGCCCCGTAGTTTTAGCGTTTTTTGTTTTAAGGGCATTCATTTTCTCAAATAATTCTTTAGCCTTATTATTCTTGAACTTTGCTGGGGATTCTTTCGAATCCTTTAGTCCATTCAATTCTTTGATAACGTTGTACATTTCCATATAATTGTCTGAGTTAACCAGAAGTTTGTCACCTATATTAAAGGCCTTAGCAACCGGATGATAAGAAACATGATCTTTGACGAAGAAGGAGTAGGCGTTGGATATGTACTCAGGAATGGAGGGATGGCTTGTAAGCAGGTCGTAAGGATCCTCATCCATAAGTCTGATGATATCCGTTTCAGAAAGACCAAATAAGTTAACGAGAATCGTTCGAATATTGAATGAACAGAGGGTTATATGTATGGAGTATTCAATTTCACCGATGTCTGCTATGTCTAAAAGGGTAGGGGAGTATACTGGAATATCAGTATTGAATATATGAGGCTTACCAAGAAAAGCTTTAAGTCGATCAATTATCATAAAACCTCAAAATATATATTTATTTTATTTTAGGAAACAAATTATCATAGAACAGCATTTTTCAGTTTTTGAGCTGCTCTAAACACAGGGACGTTGGCAGCTGGAATGTCCATGATTTCCCCGGTCTGCGGATTTCGGACTTTTCGGGTAGTCCTTGTCCTTACAATAAACTTTCCAAATGAAGCGATGTTCACTTCCTCGCCATAGTACAATGCATTCGTAATCTCGTTAAAGACACCATTTACGATTCCTTCAATGTCTTTTTTGGCATAATCGGTATGGGACGCAACGGCATGAATCAAATCCTTTTTGTTCAAATTAGGCTAAGCCTCCTTTCGTAAATGATGATATATAACAAAGGGAAAGAGCGAGTGTACTGAAATCAGAACGTAACCGAATTCAGTCGTTCACCTGCTCTCCCTTAAATACTTTTACGAAAATGAAGCCTAATCTTTAAATCCCTTGTAGTACGGGGGGATTTTGCAATTTGGAGATGTTATTGTTTGATTAGATATTCTTCAAAAACTCAATGTTCATACGGTTTTATAGGTTTTTTATATTTCGCTAGTGTTATTATATTTATTTTTAAGTTTATGCCATGCGATTCTTTTACGCTCCTTTTCCTTCTTCAATGAACAGGCATCGCAGAAAGTCTTTCGGTGATGTGCTGCTTTTATTCTTAGGCCACAGCTATCGCAAAGGATAAATTCATCTTTATATGTCTTGATCACATTGTTTTTCAAATTTTGAACCAAGATGTCTCCAAAACTCGACCATAATGTAGTTTTATAGCTGCTATTCTTGTGCTGGTATAAGTACTCAACAAGCATATCAACTAGTTCCCTGGGGTTATTGTTCAGTGCCATAAGCTGCTCTCGAATATCGATATAGACATAGAGATTTTCAGAAGAGTCATAATGATCAAGCGTGCCTAGTTCCATGAATCTTTTTTGCAAGTCAAGCTCCGTGTATTTTCTGATGATTCCTTCATTTAAAGGAATAGATTGACTTTTAGTGTGTAAAAGCATTCTATAATCAAAACTGCCTAAATTGAGTGCTTTGAACTGGAGTCTTGGATTAGGGATATACTCGGCGAGCCTGTTCATTGTGCTTTGGTTTAGGCTTTCAACATGATCGGGTAATTTATCTTTGGCAAACCTGAAGAAGTGAGGGACTTTTGATGCCGTATAGGACGTAATTAACTCTTTTTTAATTTTCGGCCTTTCAGGTTTGTAGAGTGTTTTGGCATAGTCGATTGTAAAATTATTCTCCATACATAATAGTTTGATAACATCAAGATTGATAGTATCACTGTTCCAAATTTTAGATATATCGTTACTTATTACGCCGATGTTTCCTCCAGAGTATGCAGCAGTTAGGCCGCGGTAGATATTCTGATTATTGATCATTTCAGCACTGGCATTGGCCATTCTATAATACAAAGGATAGATATTGTTCATATTACGCTGAGCGACGTTAACTAAGGTTTTGTCGTTGCACACGAGGCTTTTGTCACCGTCAACATCGAACATCAGCAGCTTACTGATAGGATCATGACAACTGGTATATAGGTTATTGGTGCTAAACCACCGCCGCATTTCTTTTTTATTGAGGTTTTTTCTAATAGCATGCTCCCGATAAAGATGAGGACTTCTTAAGCAATCAAGGGTTTCCTCATCATCGTATAGAGAACAGAAGACCTCGCCATGATCCAATAAGCCTTTAGGGTTCTTATGACCCAAAAATAAATATTCACAAAATGCATAGAGATCTGGACTAATAAAAGTATATTTTCCACTGATGTCTATTTTGCCGGCTCGCGCATTTTTTACAATGCTCTTCTTGACTTGCTTCAGTATTTCTCGACTATAGGTGTCGTTCAGAAGTTCTGGGTAGATCTCCAAAGCTTGCTGGAAGTAATTTTTGTTTTGGTTAGTACCGGTAACACCTAGAATTTTCAGCATGGTCTTTCGATCCGATCCGATATTCATAATTTTTTCTCTGGTCTTGCTGCTCAATTCCAATAATTCATCATTTGAAAAATCAGTGAGGGTCTGCAATATTTGATAGTTGGACTTACCGTTCACAATTTGCTCTTCTTCCTCGTTACATTTGCTGGCATGACATTGATGCTGAAGAAAATGATGTTTGTACTCATCCCATGAAGTATAGTATTTCCACATTTTGAACTGGCTTCTTGTAAAAATAATCTGAATATCCTCTTTTAAAATATCGTATTGCTTCCCATAGATGTCGGTCACAATCCCGCACTTTGTTCCTTTTTTCTTGGCTTCGCGAACAAATTTATCGAAAGGGAAAGGGACAAGCAGGCCTTTTACCCAGGGCAGTCTGATCATCATGCTCTTTTTGCTGATTTTGGGCAGGATCATGCCACAGCCATCCGTATGTTCTATGGGAATATCCATGTTTTGTCTGGTGATTTCATATGTTTGGTCATCAATAAAATCAACCGTACTCCGGAGTGTTGTTTCCATGTCATCAACCACGATGGCCTTGTTTATGTCAAAATTATGCCATTCATCCGTCGCACTGTTGCATAGTGCCAGATAAGCTAAATATTTATTGATATTAACCCCACCCTGAAGGTTTATCTTATCTATAGTTAAACCACACATTAGAGACTCACGGTATTGGTTGTATATAGCTTCCTTAATGAAGAGAGTTTTCTTCGTACGTATTTGTCCTGCACTGGCAGTGAAGCATATGTATTTCTCTCCGTTGTACATATAACCCTTGTATATCAGACTTCTTAGTATTTCAAAATAATATGTCTGGACAACCATGATATCTTCCGAGAGCTGGTTTGGCTGCATTTTCAAAGTACGTGTTAAAGTCGATTCAAATACAGAGATTATGTTTTTTTTATTAATCACTGCTTCTGGCCTTAGGTGTCTAGTTGTCTGATGACTTGTCATTAGGCCTTTTAATTGTTCTTTCAGAGTATTGATTTTGATGTTAATCTTCGAAAGAAGAAGAGTAACTTTACGGTGATACTCATTTTCTGCTAAGCACTCTCTATTCAACTTAACGAGGATTTTCCTTAATCGATAACGTTTGTTAAGTCTTCGATGTAATTTGTATTCCTGATCGGTGTAGAACGAACTGGTGTCCACACTATAAATAAAAACTTGTGCATCCATTAAATATTTCCCCCTAAATTTGTATGATATTAATTAATTATATCATTATTATTATATTTATGTTAATATATCTTCGGACGATCCATATTCTTAATTTAGGTTGTGAACAGATGAAACGTAGATTTAGATTACAGAAGCTTGTAGTTTCTTCTCCCAATCAGAAGCTAGAGGTGTGGCAAGAAACGAATATTACATCCCATAAAGCACATTTGCTTGACAATTTCCTGACCAATGGATATAGAATATTTGATGCAGAGTTCAACCAGGTGATCAGAACAGTTACCCCCTATCCATATAGGGAAATCAAACGATATAAAATATGACAATATATAAATATGGTTTATGTATTATTTTTATTTTTTGTGTATAATAGCGAAGATAGCGAAATGTCGGTTAATTGTGTGAGGTGAATAGGCTTGTATAGGGATCGGGAAGAGTTGGAAGATGCCCTGAAGAATGTAATTGAGGACATAAAGCATAAAAGAAAAGTACTGGAACAAATCAATGGGGAATTAAAAAAATATAATATTCCAAACGGTACGATTAATTCCATAGCTCGTGAGGATGATCGGATAGCAGCATTAGATTCTCCTCTCTTGTGTATAGTATGTTTAGCTGTACATACCATTACTGGCAATCCATCCATCTCCCCTTATGAATATTATTCGGATCGTGAGATCGAGTTGTCAAAAAAAAATTCGGGAACTTCTAAGGAAAATCATCTTCTGCAACTGCCGATTCAATTGACTGATGTAACTATGATCGATTTGGAAAATTATATTACGAAAATAAAAATGTCTTACCTCGTTCAAATGTATCATTCTCAATTGATTACCTATGATTATGAAACTCAGAGAAGTCCAAAATTCAAGAGAACGAAGAACGGGGTAGTACCTGTACCAGATATCAACAAGAAAAGCGTGGAAGACATTTCCGATCATATGCTTCGAGAAACCTATTTGTCGGATATGTTGACATTAAATGTGTATTCAACGGATGTTGAACCTCTACAATATAACGATAAAAACAAAATACTAACAATAAGTACCGGAGCAACGATCTCAATTCTTGATGGATTTCACAGGCTTCAGGGCGGAGTACGAGCTGTAGCCATAAATCCGGATCTTGAATTAGAAATGATTTTATCGGTTCGCAGTTATGATACAGACTCAGCTAAAAAATATTTTGGTCAAATCAACACCATTAATGTAGTTAAGCCCCAAAGATTGAAGGAACTCAAGTCTCAGAAATATTCTGACATTGTGGTCAGGGATCTTCAGAAAAAGACAGACTTGAAAGGGAAAATAGCCTCTAGTTCCAAGATAAGCGAGATCGCTGGGCAGCTGACAACGTTTGATATTTTGTCATATGCCATCGATAGAGTTTTTGATCCCAAAACAACCTTGGAAGCGAAGGAAGTCTCCAATTATTTAGTTGACTTTTTCACCTATCTAACCGGTTTGTTCGCTCAAGAGTTTATAATGAATCCGAATAAATACCGGAAAGGTTATATCAATCATCCGTTGATGTTTGCCGCATATATTCAGATTGCAAAAGATTTTAAGGAACAACAAACCGACCTGAATAAAATAAAAGACAGAATAGATAAAATTGATTTTCACAGTCGTGAGCTGCTCGAGATTCTCGAAGATCGAAGAGGTATAAACAATAATAGAAATCGCAATGCGATGATTCACTATTTCAGTTAATTATATTAATTGTTGATAAGAGGGTGACGAAGTGTCTAATAAAATATACGAAAGCGGCTTCTATAACGAAGAACAGAAGTTAATGTTTCTAAAAGGATTAAAATCAAACACTTTATCTACCTTCTCGAGAGTTTTAAACAGAGCGAAAATGTTGGAGGAGCAATTCAAAAAAGATCTTTATGATTTTAATATCTATGAAATCGAACGGCTGATTAGTTATCTAAATCCGAAAACTATGAATTCTGTTTTATCATCTGCTTCCATTATTCAAAACTATATTCGCTGGGCGATAGAAGAAGATTTAAGGATAAATAATCTAAATCCGTTAGATGCTATTTTTGGGCAAGAATATTATTCCAAGTTTGTGGATAAAACGAACAAAATGATTTTTTCCAAGGAAGAAATTGATGATATTACAGGGGGGTTAGTCAACTTTCAGGATTCCGCGATCATTCAATCGATATTCGAAGGGATATTAGGGAAGGGGTATAGTGAAGTACTTAATTTAACCATTCATGATATTAATCAGGAGGATTCAAGTGTATTATTGAGAAATAATAGGGATCAGATTTCATTTTCCGAACGAACATTGGAATTGACCCAGGAACTCGTAATAATGTTAAATAATGCTTTTCAAGAAGAGATATATTATAAAAACAACGGAAATCCGGCAGCGAATATTAAAGCACCAACCTCCAAATTAGTGAGAAATGAATACATATTTCGTAGTGCCATATTAAATACAAAGGCTAATGGTAAGGCAGACTCGCATTTGATCCTCAGAAGATTGAAAAAAATTGGAGAGTGGTATCAACAGCCGTTCCTAACGGCTATTAACATACGAAACTCTGGTATGGTGTATATGGCCCACCAATTGAGAAGAAGAACAGGAAAGTTTGATAAAGAAACGTTTGATATTGTATGTGATCGATTTAATATTTCCAAAATCAAAAACAGCAGTGACTATAATGCATCAAGAATACGTAATGATTTTTTGAATATTGATAAAATAATAGAAGTTTATGGCGAAGAATAAGTGTAAAGAGCTTATTCTTTTTTTATGCTTATTTAAACCGAGTGGGATCATTATCCTCCTTAGTTTCAAAGATACTATAATGAAGGAGTTGTTGTTTGTTCGCAATAACAAACAAGAACAAAATCATGAGGGGGCGTGTATTTAAAATGAAATCGATCGTTGTAATAAGGAGAGAGGGAAAGGTACTCCATGATCAAGCGCAGTGGCTGAGCATTGAAGATATTAATTTTACGGAACCGGAAAAAATCAGGGGAAAGATTCGAACGGTCCTACATACAGACAAGGGTCAGTTTGTATATTGTACGACAAATGATCAGATTGTGGAGTTAATATCGCAGGAAGCCGGATTTTTTGTTACAGATCGAGGTAGAATGGCTAATCTCAGTAAGGATATAGTGATTGATTATGATGCGCGTAAAATCTTCTATCGGCAATGTAAAAGCTTTGTAACTATAGCAGCGTCCAAACTGAAAATTCTAAAACAGTATATGCGCAATTACAGAATGATCAATAAAGAAAATATATAAAAATAAGCTTGGCAAATTTATCTTGTTTCATAAAGAGATTCATCGTATAATAAAAAAATAAGAACAAACGTTCGCTAAAATATATGCTATCGACAATTATCGACACTATTAATTACTTTTATTTCCAAATCATGCCAAGTCAAGCATAATTCAAGGGCAATGTAATTCGGTTGTCTTAATTTACCAACCGCTTTAATATGAACTTAACAGAGTTATTACTATGACAACATGATGATTGAAGGAGAATATATATGAATGATGATTTATTAATAAAATTACAAATAAGTCCGGCTGCTATAGAATTGATATCGATGATTAATTTCTTATTTGCACTTGAGGATGAAAAGATAAGCTTATTTAATGATTGTGCTGGGGAAGATGGCAGGGAGATTAATAGATATATTAACAATAAACGAAGGGAAATTATCTCAAATCGACTATATACAATGGATGAATTTATGAGAGATTGGCAAATGAATCAGAAATCGGCTTTGGAGAGACTATTTCAAGAACCACTCACTGATGTGAAATTGGCAAAGCTAAAGGTTAAAGATCCTATACTTATTTTCAAGTTACATAGTACCCAGCCGCATATGAGATTTATGAAATTTATTATGATCGTATGATCTATACGGGCCTTCATTAAGGCTCGAAGAACAAATACATAATAGGGGATAGCATATGAGATTCACAGTTGTATCACTAGGGATGTGCACGATATTAGCTTTGTCGTTGTTAGAGGCTCAACGATTGAATAAGCAGGAACAACTGCAACTTGAGGACTACAATGAATTTAAAAATAAAAATAATGAAAAACAGAAAAATAAATATAATCCGAATAAGAGAGGACTTGAGCGAGCGGAACATTATTTATTATTCACATTGACCGCATACACCAACGGACCTGAATCAACAGGAAAAAGTCCGGGTGATCACGCTTACGGATCATACAGTAATATAAAGAAGAAAGAGGATGATTAACAGATGACTAAGATAAATATGATATTATTCAGAGAATTACTCGATCTATATGAACAAGAGGATCTCATGTTTAGTGAGAAATTAGAGTTGCGGGATAAACTTCAAGACTTTCTTGATGATATCGAGAAGAAAATCGATGAGCATTATATTTAATCCTTTATATAATAAAAATAATAACAGAGGTATTTAATAATGAGACTGAGAGAAACGTTGGATATTGACAAGGCAAGATATATTCTTGTCCGTGAAAACAAATTCCTCAATCGGGGTTGTCATGTGTATGAAGGCAAGATGTATAAAATAGAACGGAATTTTTCAAACACACTCTTTCACAGTGGTGAAGCCTACATAGTGGATGAAGATGGAAGGGAAAACGAAGCCGTTTTCTTGGTATGCAGGTCACAACTCTATATGTGATGATGTATAACGTTTCATTGGCGCATTACTTCATAATGACAAATAAAGTTGATACATACATAATACCACCAAAGATACCACCTCCTACGCACTAACGGAGGGTGCACCCTCTTCTGCTGCGTTATATAGGATTACAACCTGCAGGCTCTTGGGAAGCTCCGTATATCAGCGGTTTACGGTCTTTTGCTGTGGCGCACATCCGTTGACAGGACTCGGGTCTGGTGATATCCTCCAATCAAAGACGGGGTTTATCCGGGATCAAATGAATTCATCCGTATCTGTCCCCTTGGCGAGGGAGTGAGCTCTCCCATGAGGAACAGTTGCGGCGGCATTTTCTATATACCGTTAGCCTGAAGCTCTTCGTATGAAGAGTTTTTTCTTTATATTACAGCGAAAAGAATGTGATGACAGATGCTGGTTCGATTACGAACCCAAATGAACGGCTTGCTTCAAAGAAATTTATCCGGGGAGTCGATGGATTACCGACAGATCTTGGCTCTGTTCTTCCCGATTCTGATCGATCAGGCGTTTATTATTGGCTTGAATTTGGTCAATACGGCCATGATCAGCTCATCGGGGGTAGCGGCTGTCAGCGCCGTGAACATGGTGGATTCCCTGAATATATTCCTGATCAATGTGTTTGTGGCGGTGGCCACCGGGGGAACCGTCGTGGTGGCGCAGTATAAGGGAAGCGGCAATGCCCTGATGGTATCAAGGGCTTCCGCGGCTACGGTAACTTCGGTTGCGATGATTGCGTTAGGGATTGCACTGTTGATTATTGGGCTTCACCAGCCTGTTCTGAATCTGCTATTTGGCTCAGCCTCACCTGAAGTGCTTGAGAGTGCGCGAATTTATCTGATCGGAAGCAGCACCTCCTTCATCGGGATTGCAGTGGTGCAGGCGGTTTGCGGTGCACTGCGGGGGATCGGCAAGACCCGGGCGTCGCTTGCGTTGTCGTTAATCATGAACCTGCTCTACGTTCTGCTTAACATCGTATTCATCACGCTCCTGAATATGGGCGTTATGGGGATGACGCTGGCCGTGAACATCGCCCGCTTTGCCGGTGCAGCCTGCGCACTGTACTACCTGTTCAGAGTAGACGCAACGCTCCATATCCGCCTGCGCGACCTGTTTCATTTTCCAATATCCATGCTGCGCAAGATTATGTTTATCGGGCTCCCGTTCGCTGCGGAGCAGATGTTTTTTAACGGGGGGAAATTGTTAACCCAAGTATTTATCGTTAGCCTGGGTACTTACGCAATCGCAACGAACGCCATCGGTTCTTCGCTTGCCGCGGTATTCCAAATTCCAGCGAGTGCATTGTCCTTAACGATCGTAACCGTGGTAGGTCAGTGCATCGGTCGTGGAAATATTGCGGATGCCCGCAAATTCATCAGATCCTTTTTATGGCTGGGCGCATTTTCGCTCGCCCTTATGGGACTGATTCTCATGCCCCTGTACAGGCCGCTGGTGGGATTGTTCAACCCGCCTCCGGAGATTGTGAACGATCTGTTTGTCGTACTGCTGATTAATACGCTGGTACAGGTGCCGTTATGGTCGGTTAGTTTTATACTGCCATCGGCGCTTCGGGCAGCGGGCGACTCCAAATTCACTTCGATTACGTCGATGCTGACCATGTGGTTGTTCCGGGTCATTCTCGGATATATTATGGGGATTGTCCTAGGCTATGGCATTCTCGGCGTATGGCTTGCGATGAATTGCGAATGGGGTGTGCGGGGAGCTATCTTCCTCTGGCGATTCCGTGGAAAGAAATGGTATGCGCATAAGTTAATTTAGGTGATTCTATATGCTTGTTAAGGAAAAAGCCCCGAAACCGGGGCTTTTTACATATTCTTTCATAGCCGGACCAAGACGGGCCCGGTTAGGATGACTTATAAACCGAAGCGTACGTTTTCCAGCCGCCGTCCAGGTTTTTTACACGGAAGCCATGCTCAGTCAGTATGCGTGCTGCCAAATAGCCGCGCAGCCCTACCTGGCAGGTTACATACAAGGTTTCGTTCTGCGGCAGATCTTTCAAACGGCTGCGCAGGTCGTTCAGCGGGATGTTGATGGAGCCTTCAATATAACCTGCTTCCCGCTCGCTGGGTTCACGCACGTCAATTAAGGTGGCGCCGCTTGAGACCAAGTCGTTCATTTCAAACCATTGTACGGTTTCAACCAACCCATCCAGTATGTTGGATGCAACATATCCGGCGTAATGGATGGGGTCCTTGGCAGAGGAATAGGGGGGAGCGTACGCAAGCTCCACCTCCGTCAGATCCCACACGTTGAGGTTGCCCTTGATCGCTGTAGCAATCACATCGATTCGTTTATCCACCCCATCTGCCCCAACCGCCTGTGCGCCGTAGATTTGTCCGCTTTCCGGATGGAACAGCAGCTTCAACGAGATTGGATACGCCCCGGGGTAATATCCGGCATGAGACAAAGGATGAATGTGGATGGCCTGATAAGGGATATTCATCTGCTTGAGTCGTTTCTCATTGGAACCCGTAGCCGCTACCGTCAGTTCAAAGACTTTGGCAATCGAGGAGCCAAGGGTGCCCTTATAACTGCTGCTTTTCCCATAGATACGGTCTGCGACAAGGCGTCCCTGCTTGTTGGCAGGTCCTGCGAGAGGAATGATGGCAGGGCTTTGGTGAATGTAATCATTCACCTCAATGGCATCACCGATGGCATAGATATGGGGATCGGACGTTTGCATATGGGCATTCACACGAATGCCGCCGCGTTCATTGACTTGCAGACCTGCTTCAACAGCCAGCACATTCTCGGGACGAACGCCAATAGACAGGAGTGTCATATCGGTGGACACAAGCTGACCGCTGGAAAGCTCGATCCGGCTCCCTCCATCGTGAAAGGCTCGAACACCATCTTCCAGAATTAAACGGACCCCTTGTTCCGTCAGATGTGAATGTACGATGGAGGCCATCTCGTAGTCTAGAGGAGCCATGACCTGGTTAGCCATTTCAATGAGTGTTACCTGAATACCATGTTCGGCCAGGTTCTCAGCCATCTCAAGACCTATAAATCCACCCCCAACGACAACGGCCTCCTTCGGCTTTTCTTTCTCTATATATTGTTTGATCCGGTCGGTATCCGGGATATTGCGCAGTGTGAATACGTTGCGGGATTCCGACAGGCCGGGGATATCCG
This sequence comes from Paenibacillus sp. LBL, assembly GCF_029893715.1. Taxonomy (NCBI): domain Bacteria; kingdom Bacillati; phylum Bacillota; class Bacilli; order Caryophanales; family Paenibacillaceae; genus Paenibacillus; species Paenibacillus sp. LBL. The sequence continues at coordinate 386,456 of NZ_JARXYU010000004.1, forward strand.
GCACGATGGGCTTCGCCCCAGGCGAGAGAATCAGATAATCGTAACTTTCGGTATAGATATCCCCGGTTCTAAGGTTCTTAATGGTAACCTGCTTCTCTTGCCGCTGAATGGACGTAACCTCGCTTAAATTCCGTATATCCAATTGATACCGGCTGCTGAGACCAGGTACGGTTTGAACCAACAGCTTACTGCGTTCCTGAATCGTTTCTCCTATATAATATGGCAGCCCACAGTTGGCAAACGAAATATATTCTCCCCGTTCCACTAAAATAATACTCGAACTCTCGTCCAGTCTCCGCAGCCTGGCAGCTGCCGAAGCTCCTCCGGCTACACCGCCGACAATGATGATTTTGTTGCCCATAGTATATTCCTCCCTATATTGGTGGATATTATGAATGGTTTTTTATATACCCTACGGGGTATCATAGCATAGAGCAGACATGAAATGTGTGACAAAAATCAAAAAGGGGATAAGTTCAATGGATTCCAAATGAAACTTCATCATGAAGATGGAGATATCCCTACACTTGACACTATACCCTTATGGGTATATATTTGATGTCATGTAAAACGATAAGAATTATAGGGTAATTAAATTCGTATACAGACAGGAGGATTTGAGATGAATTACAATGATCAGATGAAAAATCGGATGAAGCGCATTGAGGGTCAGCTGCGGGGCATTCTGAAGATGATGGAGGAGGACAAGGATTGCAAGGATGTGATTACCCAGCTATCGGCAGCGCGGACGGCGATTGATCGTACGATTGGCGTCGTAGTCAGCTCAAACCTTGTGGAATGTGTACAGAAAGCCGAAGAAAGCGGACAAGATACAGAAAAGCTTGTGGTTGAAGCGGTGAACCTGCTCGTACGAAGCAGATAACCGCCGTTGTTTTTTGTTGGAGCAGCAGGTTGAGACCCGATCGCAGGGTTGACACACCGTCCATAACCGGATAATATACCCCTATGGGTATTAAAATAGATCTTTTTCATTACGTGTAAGGAGGAATCATGATGAACGTGGATAAAGTATTGGATGCCACAGGTTTGGCATGTCCCATGCCGATCGTGAAAACGAAGCAGGAGATGAAGGGAATGGAAGCAGGCCAGGTGCTGGAGATTCATACAACGGATCCAGGCGCAAAGAGCGATTTGACGGCATGGGCCAAGTCGACTGGCAACGAATTGCTGGAACTTCAAGAGGACGGCGATGTGTTGAAATTTTGGATTAAGAAGGGATAATTTTTTTTGAGTTTTAATATACCCATAGGGGTATGTAGAAATGCAGTATGAATTACAAGGGGAGATCACGAGGTGACAGAAGCCAAAAAGACAACGATTGTTCTATTCAGCGGTGATTACGACAAGGCGATGGCTGCTTACATTATTGCGAATGGTGCCGCCGCCTACGATCATGAGGTCACGATATTTCACACCTTCTGGGGGTTGAACGCTCTTCGCAAGGATGAGGAGGTTTTACTGCCCAAGAAAAAGAGTTTTATGGAGAAAATGTTCGGAAAAATGATGCCGCGCGGGGCAGATAACATGGGACTCTCCAGAATGAATTTTGCGGGGATGGGTCCGAAAATGATTAAAGACGTTATCAAGAAGCACAATGCTGTTCCGCTGCCGCAGTTGATTGAACTGGCTAAGGAGCAAGACGTGAAGCTGGTTGCATGCACGATGACGATGGATCTTCTTGGTTTGCAAAAAGAGGAGCTGTTTGAGGATATTGAATATGCGGGTGTAGCCGGTTATCTGGGTGATGCCCAGGATGGCAACGTAAACTTGTTCATTTAATGAGCGATGGGCGATTGTACCTCAATATCAAGGGGGAATTCATGATGAATATGTTAAATATCGTGTTCATTGCACTTATTATTTTATTTATCCTATGGAGAATTCTTCCGGCGAAGGGAGTCAGGCAGATTACGGCAGCCCAGCTCAAGGATGAACTGGCGGATCGGAACAAACAATTCATCGACGTCCGTTCACCGCGTGAATTCAAGGCAAATCATATTCGAGGCTTTCGCAATATTCCGCTGGATCAGCTTCGGTTTAGCAGTGACTCACTTTTGAAGGATCAGGAAGTGGTATTGATCTGTCAGAGCGGCATGAGAAGCAGTAAGGCGGGTACATTGTTGAAGAAATCGGGTTTTGAGAAGGTAACGAATGTCAAAGGCGGTATGAGTACGTGGTCCTGAATATTAATATGAAGAGGGAGTGTATACAGGTATGAGAGAGATTTCTCCTAAAGAAGTAGAGAAGAAGCTGGAAGAGGGAACAATCCTGCATATTATCGATGTGCGAGAGACGGAAGAAGTCGCAGAAGGAAAAATTCCAGGCGCAGTCAACATTCCACTTGGTTTGGTTGAATTTCGTAAGCAGGATTTGGATCAGTCGAAGGAGTACATTGTGGTATGCCGATCCGGCGGTCGCAGCGGTAAGGCGACGGAATACTTGGAGGGTCAGGGCTATCAAGTCATCAATATGACGGGCGGCATGCTCGCATGGGAAGGCAAGACCGAGTAGGCTGGTTTTCGGTAAAACCGTAACAGGTGTGTTTGCCGCACCTTTTTTTTGGAATGAAACATACCCGGGGTGGTATAAAAAATAGAGTGGAGGCTCGAAACGATATGGCCGGAATTGATTCCAATGTAAAGCTTGACGCGAAGGGGCTGGCTTGCCCGATGCCCATCGTTCGTACGAAAAAAGTGATGAAGGAACTTGAAGGTGGCCAAGTGCTGGAGGTTGAGGCGACTGACAAAGGGTCCAAGGCCGACCTGAAAGCGTGGGCGGAAAGCTCGGGACACCATTATCTTGGAACGATTGAAGAGGGTGACGTGCTGAAGCATTACCTGCGCAAGTCTTCAGGGGAGGAGTCGGCGGAACGATCCTACCCGCATGTGGCTACTAATGCGCAATTGGAAGAGAAGCTGCAATCCGGCGCATCGGTCGTGATTCTCGATGTGAGGGAAACGGCGGAATTTGCCTTCAAGCATATTCCGAATGCAGTGTCCATTCCGCTTGGCGAGCTGGATCAGCGATTGAATGAACTGAATCGGCAGGACTTCTTTTACGTTATCTGCCGCACGGGAACCCGCAGCGATATGGCGGCGCAAAAGCTTGCCGCAAGCGGATTTACAAGTGTACTAAACGTAGTGCCGGGAATGAGCGGCTGGAGCGGAGCAACGAAGGGCTTGGACGAATAAGCTGATGGATCACAGGGTGCTGGGTGCCTATGCAAGACTGACGGTTTGATAGGGCGTAGGATATGCAGGTTGATGGCGCGAGGCATTATAAATCTACGGGAGGAATTTCAACATGACAGTACGAGAAATGCAAGCACAAGAACTTGCCATGAAGGCAATTCATAAAGAAAGTCAGTTCATTCTGGATGTTCGCAATCCTTCGGATTTTGAAGAGTGGAAGATTGAAGGTGAACAATTGAAGCATCTGAATATACCCTACTTTGATCTGATCGACGGGGTAGAGGATATTCTGGATCAGATTCCGTCAGATCAAGAGGTGCTCGTGGTATGCGCCAAGGAAGGCTCCTCGGTAATGGTGGCTGAGATGCTGGCCGAGCATGGCCGGAATGTGGCTTACCTGAAGGGCGGCATGAAAGCGTGGAGTGAACATCTGGTTCCGCTGAAGGTTGGAAACCTCGCAGACGGCGGTGAGCTCTATCAGTTTGTTCGGATAGGAAAAGGGTGTTTGTCTTATATGGCGGTATCGAACGGTGAGGCTGCTTTGTTTGATCCGACCCGTATGACCGAGGTTTATCTTGAATTCGCTCGAAGCATCAATGCTGAAATCAGGCATGTGCTGGATACCCATCTGCATGCCGACCATATTTCCGGGGGACGAATGATGGCAGAGCAAACGGGTGCAGCATACTGGCTTCCTCCGAAAGACGCTGCTGAGGTCGTGTTTGAGTACAAACCGCTGCAGGATGGAGAAAAGGTAAGAATCGGCAGCACCACCATCAGCATCGAAGCGCTCTATTCTCCGGGTCACACCATCGGTTCCACTTCGTTTGTCATCGATGATCAGTACCTGCTGACAGGCGATATTCTGTTTATCGATTCCATTGGTCGCCCGGACTTGGCCGGCTTGGCAGAGGACTGGGTTGGCGATTTGCGAGAAACCCTTTATGCCCGTTACGCCGAATTATCGGATGATCTGACCGTGCTGCCATCCCACTTTATGATCATGGACGAGCTGAACGAGGATGGGACGGTTGCGAAGAAACTGGGCGATTTGTACCGGGATAACCACGGCCTGAATATGTCCGATGAAGCAGAATTTCGAACAATGGTAACGAAGAATTTGCCTCCGCAGCCGAACAGCTATCAAGAAATTCGTCAAACAAACATGGGGAAAATACTGCCGGACACCGACAAGCAGCGTGAGATGGAGATCGGGCCTAACCGCTGTGCGGTACGCTGATCTGGATGGATCGTCATTCGTTTGAACGACTCCATATTCAGAGTGATGAGGGATGATCACTTCATGACTCGATCAAGTAAACTTGATGAATGAACACAGATGGATGGGGAAAGGGAACCGGCACTGGTTCCCATTTCCTAAGATATAAGGGGGCATCATGATGGAACTGAGCGCAATCTTCATCACCACCATATTTTTCATTGGATTCATTGGCTCGTTTATTTCAGGCATGGTCGGTATCGGCGGCTCGATTATCAAATATCCGATGCTGCTGTACATTCCGCCGTTGTTCGGGCTAGCGGCATTTACGGCGCATGAAGTGTCCGGAATCAGTGCTGTACAGGTGTTTTTTGCAACCATCGGCGGGGTGTGGGCATACCGCAAAGGCGGTTATTTAAACAAAACGCTCATTATCTATATGGGCTCAGCCATATTGCTGGGCAGCTTCCTCGGCGGTTTCGGCTCCAACATGATGAGTGAAGACGGCATCAATCTCATCTATGGAATCCTGGCACTCATTGCCGCCGTGATGATGTTCATTCCGAACAAAGGAGTGGACGATATACCGCTTGATCAGGTTACGTTTAACAAGTGGCTCGCCGCTGTGCTCGCGCTTATCGTCGGAATTGGAGCCGGGATCGTCGGAGCAGCCGGAGCTTTCCTTCTCGTACCGATTATGCTGGTTGTGCTGAAAATTCCAACCCGGATGACTATCGCCACTTCTCTCGCAATCACATTCATCTCTTCGATCGGCTCGGCAATAGGCAAGTTGACAACAGGACAGGTGGATTATGTTCCTGCACTCATCATGGTGATTGCCAGCCTGATTGCTTCTCCTTTGGGCGCTTCGGCAGGCAAGAAGATGAATACCAAGGTACTGCAGATCATTCTAGCCGTGTTAATCCTGGCGACGGCCATCAAAATTTGGCTGGACATTTTATGATAGGCAGACCCTGGTCTCTATGGAGATTCATGATCGTTTCTGACGTTCCTTAAGCGGCACATCATTTCCTTATTCCTGCACTCATATAATGTTCATCATGAGGCTACGATGGAGGTACGAGAACATGAATGATGTACAGAGCGCGGTAGAAGAGGAAATAAGCAAGCTGACTGATTTTTTCATACAGCGGCAGCATCAAGACGGGTCCTGGCATTTTTGCTTTGAGAACGGGATTACGCTGGATGCCTATGTCATAATCCTCTTTCGAATATTGGAGATTCAGAATGAAGAGCTTATCAGAGAATTGCATGATCGCATCCTTGCAGAGCAGCAGCCGGAAGGCTGTTGGCGCTGGTATCACGACGAAGAAGGAGGCAGCTTATCGGCTACTATTGATGCCTATTATGGGCTGCTCTACTCCGGATTCAGCAAATGGTCCGACGAACACATGGAACATACCAGACGATACATTCAATCGCAAGGCGGGCTGGGTAAATCCAAGAGCGTTTTGACAAAAGCGATCCTGGCTGCAACGGGCCAGCGAAAGTGGCCGGCGTCCATATCGCTCATACCGCTGGAGATCATTCTGTTTCCTGCCTATCTGCCCATCAATCTATATGAATTCTCAGGGTACTCCCGCATTCATCTCATTCCCATGCTGATTATGGCCGACAGGAATTTCTCCATATCTACGGAGACGGCTCCCGATTTGTCCGATCTGAACGATTCCCGCGATGATGACGATGATTCGTTACCCCAGGAAAATCGGGAGATTGGGGAAAGCATACGTATGGGCCTCAGCAGACTTCTCGGAACTCCTCGTTTCATCCATGAAGCCGCCTCAACCAAGGGCGAGAAGTTCATGCTGGATCGGATCGAATCGGACGGCACCCTCTATAGTTATGCGAGCAGCACCATTCTTATGGTATTTGCCCTGCTTGCACTGGGCTATGATAAACGGCATCCCATCCTCATGAATGCGGTTCAAGGGCTGACCGCGCTGCAGTACCGCGTGGACGGCAAGGTCACGATTCAGAATTCGCCCTCGACGATTTGGGACACGGCTTTGATTTTGTATGCGCTGCAGGAGTCCGGCGTCGACGGGGATCAACAGACGACACAGCGGGCAGCAGCCTATCTCTTATCCAGACAACAGGATAAAACGGCGGATTGGAGCATTCATAACCGGGATACGGTTCCCGGCGGATGGGGCTTCTCCGAGACCAATACCTTGAATCCTGATGTGGATGACACGACTGCTGCTTTAAGAGCGATCCACTCGTTGTCGCATACCACGCCCATTTATCAGCATTCAACCAATCGGGGACTGAACTGGGTGTTATCGATGCAAAATAAAGATGGCGGATGGCCCGCCTTCGAAAAAAACACCGATAAGGAAATGCTGACGTGGCTGGCGATAGACGGTGCGAAATCCGCGGCCATTGACCCCTCCGGGGCCGACCTTACCGGACGCACGCTTGAATATCTCGGAAACTTTTGCGGATTCGGCATGAAGCATGATTTTATCAAACGAGGAACCGAATGGCTTATCACTCATCAGGAAAAAAACGGCTCATGGTATGGAAGATGGGGGATCTGTTACATTTACGGCACCTGGGCAGCATTGACAGGTTTAGAGGCTGCCGGTCTGCCGGCGGACCATTCGGCGATTCAAAGAGGAGCCGCATGGCTTCTTGAGATTCAGAATCCGGACGGGGGCTGGGGTGAATCCTGCACCAGCGACCAGGTGATGCAATACATGCCTCTAGGCCACAGCACGGCATCCCAAACCGCTTGGGCACTCGATGCACTCATAGCGGTTCAGTCAGAGCCGTCCACTGCCGTTAACAGAGGGATAAACAGGCTCATCGAATTGCTTCATGAAGACGACTGGACGGCCTCCTATCCGATGGGTGCCGGGCTTCCGGGCAGCTTCTATACTCACTATCACAGCTATCGGTACATATGGCCGCTCTTGACTTTAAGCCATTACAAGAAGAAATACGGGGTCATGAGGGGGCTCGCTGCAACCCTGCCTCAGCCATGGTAATATGGTATTAGACTCGATTGGTACAGGGCTGGTACAGATTCAGGCTCGAGGATAAAGTGAACTTACAAAAAAGAGGTGTGAAACGATGAATCCATGGAATGAACGGTTTCAGGGGGAAGATTACGTATTTGGAACAGAAGCGAATGTATTCATTGCCGACATGCATAAGAAACTAGCACTCTCAGGTGATGCACTCGCTATTGCCGAGGGAGAAGGGCGAAATGCGGTTTATTTGGCTCGTGAAGGCATGAAGGTAACCGTATGGGATTTCGCGGAATCGGGCCTGGATAAAGCCAAACGGTTGGCCGGGGCAAACGGCATGAGCATTCACACTGAGCTTGTGGATCTGCAGGAAGCACAATGGACGAAGGATCTGTGGGATGAAATCATTTGTGTGTTCGGGCATTTTCCGAAGGAACTGAGAACGAAGACTCTGGCCGGTGTGAGGGAAGCAGTGAAGCCGGGAGGCTACTTCCTTACCGAGGTTTATTCTGTTCATCAAATTCCTTATCGAAGCGGGGGACCGCAAGATCAACAGTTTTTATACACGCCAGCGGATATTCTCGAGCCCTTTGCGGATTGGCGGATCGTGCATTTTTTTATGGGAGAGGTCGTTCGCCAGGAAGGGCAGGGACATCAAGGTCTGTCCCATGTCATTCAATTCGCGGGACAGAAGCCGCTTAAGTGAATGAAAGCCAGGGATTTCTAGAATCAGGTGAATAGCTTGGAAATATCGGGCCGTTCACCTTGCAGTACATAGTCGGAGGGCGAAAGGCCGGTGTATTTTTTGAAAATGCGGTAAAAGTAGGACGTATCATAATAACCCAGATACTGCGCGATGTGAGCGATTGTCATGTCCGAATGAAGCAGGAGGCTGCAGGCTTCCAGCACGCGCAGCTGATGCATATACCGAATGGGAGAATGACCGTGTACCTCCTTGAAGAGGGCAGTAGCATAGTTGGGAGAGCGATGGATTAACTTTGCCAACGACTCGATTTCGATAGGGTCGCGATAATGCTCCAGCAGATAAGATTTGATGGTATCCGCGTATTTGCGTTTGCTTGGTGCCAGCTCCGTCTTCTCGAGTTCACGGGCCAGCATGCCGATCAGCTCCTGCATAATGCCCAGGCAGATCATGGTACGGTAGCTTTTATCTCCCCGCATTTCTTCGTACAAACGCTCGCAGCGATGATACGCATATTGAATATGGGACAGGTTGAATTTTAGGCATTTCCCTTCATCCAGGAATGGGATGCCCGTAGGTTCATGACGATCCATTGTAAAGAGGATGGTATGTTTCTGATGAGGTATGCCGTTCCAGTTCGTTCCGCTGCGTCTTGTCGATTGCGGGATAAAGAGTACGTCGTCTTTCTCTGCAATCATCTCTTCCCCATTCAGTTCGTACCTTACTTTGCCTTCTCTCACAACTACAAGGACGTTATATTCAATCGTCTCAAGCTGTGTCCGCCAGTTCGGAATGCAGTCATCAAAATTCACACTCATCAACTTGATCAATGGTCAGCACCTCACAGTGATTTTATACCTATAGCCTAGCATAGCCAGGCTCCCCAAGAGTAGTGAAATCATTGCTTTAATCGGACGATTGTTGAAAAAAGAAATAGAAATGTACAAGTAATGAATGAAATGTACATCGACGGTTCGTGGAATCGTGGCCTATAATTTCAGTCAACTGCATGAATATTTGTAAACGCTGACATGATCTGAAGAGAGTATATGCGAATTTAGATGAGGAAGGAAACGATGCGGATATGAGAGTGTTATTGCTGGATTTGGATTCTACCAGACCGGACCATCTGGGCTGCTACGGGTATCACCGGAATACATCGCCGAACATTGACCGGATAGCGGCAGAAGGTGTTCGCTTCGACAATTATTATACCTCGGATGCGCCTTGTTTCCCTTCAAGAACGGCATTAATGACAGGGAAGTTCGGTATTCATAACGGTGTTGTCGGTCATGGAGGAACGGCTGCTGACGTAAGGCATGAAGGCATTACCCGGGATTTCCGCGACAAGCTGGCCTCCGAGAGTTTCCCGGCTATTTTCCGGCGTGCCGGCATGAAGACGGCATTGATCAGTCCGTTCGGGGAACGGCATTCGGCCTGGACCTTCTATGCGGGCTTTAATGAAATGTATAACACCGGCAAGGGCGGTTTGGAATCAGCGGAAGAAGTATCCCCCGTTGTGCTGGATTGGCTGGAACGGAATGCGGATGAGGAGAACTGGATGCTGTACGTGAATTTTTGGGATCCGCATACACCGTATCGGGCACCCGAGTCGCTGGGAAATCCCTTCGAGCACGAACCTCTCCCTGACTGGATTACCGAAGATGTGCTGCAGGAGCATCAGAAGAAGGTGGGCCCGCACGGTGTGAACGAAATTAACATGTACAACAACGAGGTATCCCCCGATTATCCGCGCCATCCTGGTGAGATCAGGTCGATGGAGGATTTACGTACGATGGTGGATGGTTATGATTGCGGCATTCGGCATATGGACGAGCATATCGGCGCTATTTTTGAATTGTTAAGCCACAAAGGCGTGTGGGATGATCTGATCATCATCATTACCGCGGATCATGGCGAGAATATGGGTGAGCTTGGAATTTATGGCGAGCATGGGACAGCAGATCAGGGAACTTGCCGCATTCCGATGATTATCCGGGGGCCTGGCATGATGAAGGGGGTAACGGATAACGAGCTGCACTATCATCTGGATCTGCTGCCTACGATGGCGGAATATATGAACGTTTCACCCGTGCAAAGCTGGGATGGCATCAGTTATGCAGAGAGTTTGCGAAGCGGGAAAGGGAGCGGCCGTGACTATCTGGTGGTATCCCAGTGTGCCCATGTCTGTCAGCGCAGTGTGCGATTCGGGGATTGGCTGTACATCCGAACGTATCATGACGGCTATCATCTGTTTGATAAAGAGATGCTGTTCCATATCCACGAGGATGTGCATGAACAGCACAATCTGGCGTCTGAAAGGCCGGACCTTTGCAGGGAGGCCGTATACCTGCTCAATGAATGGCATGATCTTATGATGGCAACGATGCCTTTTGACGTGGACCCGCTGTGGACGGTAATGAAGGAGGGTGGCCCTTACCATGCCAAAGGTCATCTTCCTCGATACATCGAGCGTTTGAGAAACACGGGCCGCGGAGAAGCGGTGCCGGAGCTGATACGCCGCCATCCTCAGGAGTTGGCTTAGGGGATTAGAGAAAGTTAGAACAGCGGGGCAGCCACGACAGAGTGGAGGTCCCGTTGTTTGCATGAAGAGGAGGCAGAGGTATGCAAGAACATCATGCTTGCTGTGCAGGTTCCAGGGAAAAGGTACAGCTTGCGGAAAGCAATGGGAAGGATCGACTTGATGGTAACCTGGGTGCAGCCATGGAGCGGGATGGAAAATCGAACGTGGCCAAGGATTGTGCTGGGAAACTGAGAGTAGTTAAGGAGCAGGATGGAAATCTGAGCGTAGCCAATGATTGTGATGGAACTCCGAGCAGAGCCAAGATGCATGATCCATATGCTGCACCCCATGCCAACATGGTTCACATCCCAGAGGGGAAGTTTATGATGGGGACCGATACGAAGGAAGGGTTCCCACGAGACGGAGAAGGTCCTGCTCGGGGAGTAAGTGTATCTGGTTTTGAGATATCGCCATTTACCGTTACGAATGCGGAATTTCAACGTTTTGTAGAAACAACGGGTTATGTGACGGATGCGGAGAAATATGGATGGTCCTATGTGTTTGAGCTGCTGGCATCGGAAGAAACAAAGGCAAGCGTCGTCCAGGTCCCGCAGGGAGTGCCATGGTGGCTGGTCGTTGAAGGAGCCTACTGGGCAGCGCCGGAGGGTAAAGATTCGAGTATTGAAGGTCGGATGGATCATCCGGTTGTGCACGTTTCCTGGAATGACGCGGATGTTTATTGCCAATGGGCGGGCGTGCGGCTTCCGACAGAAGCCGAATGGGAGTATGCGGCACGTGGCGGTTTGGAAGGCAGGACTTATCCATGGGGCGATCTGTTGAAGCAGGACGGCGAACATCAATGCAACATATGGCAGGGCAAATTCCCGGTCAAAAATAACGCCAGCGACGGATACATCGGTACAGCGCCGGTAGATGCCTACAAACCCAATGGTTACGGACTGTATAACATGTCCGGCAACGTGTGGGAATGGTGTGCGGATTGGTTCAGTCCTGCCTATCATCAACAGACCTCTGCAGCCAACCCATTCTATGCGAAGCCAAGCGGCAGCAGATCGATGCGAGGCGGTTCGTATCTGTGTCATAAATCCTATTGCAACCGATATAGAGTAGCTGCGAGAAGCGGTAATACGCCCGACAGCTCAACGGGGAACTGCGGTTTCCGCGTTGTGAGAGGATAATGTGGAAGGCAGTTATCCAGGCATGTTTTCCACAATTTCATTATGAAAAAGTGTCCTGCCGTATTTTTCCTCAGGAATGCAGCCGCGGCATTCCCGCCCTTAGAGCAGCAAGTCCCTTTTAAGGACCTTGCAGCCGCAGAACGCGCCGCACTCAGCTCTGCAAGACCCTGTTAAGGACTTGCAGCCGTAATCCTGCTCCTACGCTACCGTATTCATCCACTTTCCCAGGCAATTCATTTCATGAAAAACGAATATAAACGCATAAAACTGATAAAAACGGATTGCAAAACAGAATAAAAATGAATATAATCGAGGTGTAGATGGAAAAATAATGAATAATATGGAGGGTTAATGCATGATGCAAGATCAATCAGGAATGTTTGCCGAGGAACGTCGTCAGAAAATTCTTGCTTTGCTGCATCAAGAGAAACGGGTGATTGCCAAGGAATTGGCCGAACGATTTGAAATTTCAATTGATTCGATTCGCCGGGACCTGACGATTATGGAGGATCAGGGCTTACTTCAGAAAACACACGGAGGAGCGATTCCTTCCATGAAAGTCAGGCAGCCGCCCCAACCCCCGGAACTACGGTATGGCGAAGGCACGCAGGAAGGGAACGCCATTGCCAAACTTGCCGTCTCCTATATACGCGAGAAAGATACGTTGTTTATCGGCAGCAGTTCACTGACCTACTTGCTGCTGAAGCATCTTCCCGAGCAGATGCCGCTGACGATTGTGACGAACTCCATGAAGGTTGCCGAAGCTTTACGCGAACGCGAATGGATAGATACGTATCTAATTGGAGGACGGGTTAAACCATCCGGCAATATGACGGATGTGCTTGCGAGCGAGTCTATTCGCCAATTCAAATTTGATATCGGTTTTATGACCGGCGGCGGCATTTCCGATGAGGGAATCTTCGTTGCGACACCTGAAGTAGCCGCTTTTGGACGTGCGGCTTCTGCCGTCTCCCGCCGCAGAATTGGAATGGCGACACATCATGTTATCGGTCAGGATGGTTTTGCTAAAGCTGGTGCTGTCGAAGATCTGGATGTGTTGATTACCGATGAGAAGGCAGACCAGGAAGTGGTGAAACGCATTCAGGAGACCGGTGTAAAGGTAGAGGTAGCTAAAACGGAAGAGAGCTCATCATTATGTTGAGCATGGAATCTGAGTAACTAAACGGCGCTTAAAAAAACGGTCCTCCACAAAGCCGACTCGCCCATGTTAATGAAATCATGGAACCGGCTCCTATTTCAACACAACCTATATTTAGGATGGCACTGAAGTTGTATAATACGGTTCGGAAGTGAACCAGCCCCGATTTCTGCCATAAGAATCGATTACAAAGAGTTGGAGAGGTAATAATCATGATTCAACGATTGATGGAAGCGTACTGGCCTGACTGGAACGGCAGCACGGTGGATGGTCCTACGGGCTGGAACAATACCACCTGTTTTATCCATCGTGTTCGTGAGAACCGCCGTTCTGTCATGCGTATGTACAATACACATCGGGATAAGGGCAAGATCCAGTTTGAACTTGCTGTTCTGAACTCGCTGCCGCAGATGCCGCTAAGTTTTAAGATTCCTGTGCCAATCATCTCCACATCGGGCGATCATGTGGTGCAATTATCGGATGGCAGCGACCGATACGCATGCCTATTTGCTTACATTGAAGGAGTGCGCCCGGAAGCAGACTCGATTCAATCCGTGTTATCTTTCGGGGAGAAGACGGGGGAGCTTGTAAACGCACTTGCGGTTTGTTCAGTTGGTATGGACCCGGTGTATCCGCCGTATTACGAGCTGCTTCAATCGTATCCTTTATGCAGTGAGGCCTTTGTTCTTGGTTTTTGCCAGCGCCCGCCACAGCCGTTAAGCGATCTCCGCGACGCGCTTGTTATATTAGAAGAGGCCTATGTTGATATATGCGGCAGGCTGGACTCCCTGAAAAAGCTTCCGCAGCAGCTGGTTCATGGCGATCTGAATTGTTCTAACCTGCTGGTAGACGCAGAGGAATCAAGCAAAGTTGTCGCATTGCTTGATTTTGAGTTTTGCACGCGGGACGTGAGAGCAATGGAGCCTGCAGTTGTGATTTCAGGTTCTCTGGGTTCTGAGTTTGAGCGAGAACTCATTAAGAGGTTCTGTGAAGGGTTTGCGTGCCGTGTACGGTTAAGTTCGGAAGAAATTACGGCGATTCCGTTTCTCATGCGCTTGCGCATGGTCGATGTGTTTTTGCACTTTATGAGTCGTTATATAGAAGGAACGGATGATGTCAACGTGTTAAGGGAGCAGGTGGGTTCGCTGGCTGCAGGATGCAAACGTCTGGAACACAGTCATGAGTGGATGGACGACATGTTGAATCAATATTTGATGTAAGCAGAAGGAAGGCTAATCGATGAAACGCAACGCAACCAAGAAAAAACCCGGACTCTCTTAGAGACCGGGCTTGACGCTCTGACCATGATTTCTAAGAAATCATGGTTTTTTGCATTATTTTTTCATCAGATTAATATGGTCAAGCTCTGTACTGCTGTTAAAGATAAACTCTAATTTGTAATCTCCCCGATTGTAGGTGAGTTTGGTTTGAGTGGTCTTGCCGTTTTTGAAAGTGGATGTGGCATCCGGAGCAAACCAGTTTTGCTTTAACATCTTCATCGTAATGCCGCCGATATTAGTCTGTCGTTCCACATTGGTTCCAAAATAACGCATCTCGCGGATTTTGTTCAGTTTATAGGAGAAGGCATAGCCCGGGTTCCCCATGTTGGCACCGTACAAGTCAAAGGCCTCTGCATCCTTACCTGGTAAAGAAGGCTCGCCAATCGTTTTGTAAACATCCTGCTTTGTGCTTTTACCGATTGTTAAACCGCTGACTGCACCAGGAAACTGGCCCTTTAGTGCGGGTTTATAGAAACTGTTGAGTTTCTGAAGAGCCTGTTCGGAAGCGTAATTGCCGGTGCTTGCCGTTGTGGCCGCTTCTGCTTGGTGTATAGGGAAAACGGTATAATTCACTCCCAAAGCACTCAGGCCGACAACCCCTGCCATGGTAAAGGTGACGATTGCTTTTTTAGCTAGCTGTTTCATGTCCATGTTGTATCCTCTCCTTTGTAACATGTATTTACCACATGCTCCGTTTATCAAACAAGAATTCCGGACTTATCCTCCCATGATAGTGGAAGCGAAGAAATATTAGGTTACGATTATATGAAGATGAAATCTCAGAATTGATACTCAAAAGCGAAGCTGGTTTGCAGAAGGCTGTGATCACCACACGTCTAACGGGTACACCGGCTGCGGAAAGAGATGATGAGGCCGATCGAAGATTCATTATAAGCGGGGCATTTCTCATATGATAATGCTCAAGATGATATGAATTATATGTAAAATCGTGTAATCTATATAGAACCGTCTTTCTTCAGGAGGAGTTATGGAAACCAAATCGCTATTCAAAGTGGAGCAGCTTGCTCTGAAAAAACACAAAATATTTAAGCAAAGCCAGCTTCGATATTTAGCACGGTCCATGCTTGCCAGTATGTTCATTGGCTTTGGCGTCATTGTCGCGTTTAAGACAGGGAACTTTTTTTATCTGGAGCATTCCCCCTTGACGTACCCGATGGCTGCCCTTACGTTTGGCGCCGCCATCATTCTGATTGCGTATGGGGGAGGAGATTTGTTTACCGGGAATACCTTCTACTACACGTACGCCGCTCTGCGCAAGAAGCTCAAGTGGATTGAGGTTGTCAAATTGTGGATCTTCAGTTACATCGGGAACATTTTGGGCGCATGCGCGTTTGCGTTATTGATTTTCTTGACGGGACTCTTTATGGATTCGTCCGTGAACGGGTTCCTGCTGCATGTGGTTGAGCAGAAAATGACAACCCCGATGGTGCAGCTGTTCTTCCGGGCGATTTTGTGCAACTGGCTCGTATGCCTTGCATTTTTTATCCCCATGTCACTGAAGGGCGATGGCGCCAAAATGTTCGCGATGATGCTGTTTGTATTCTGCTTCTTCATCTCCGGCTATGAGCACAGCATTGCGAATATGTGTACGTTTGCCATCGCGTTGGTTCTGAACCATCCGGGCACGATTTCATTTGATGGTGTGCTGCACAATTTGATTCCGGTGACACTCGGCAATTTAGTTGGAGGCGTGCTGCTTATGGGCTTTATGTATTATTTTGTAAATAAACCCTTCCTGGATGCTTCGGAATCGCTTGATGAATAACACGTAACGACAATAGGGGAGCCCTATCATGCCCGTCCGGTTACTCTCTTAATAGGGAGTACATCTGGGTGTCATGCGGAACACCGTCTTGATAAATATATCGGCGAAGAATTCCCTCCGCTTCAAAACCGAGCTTGGTTAGGAGCGTCCGGGATGCCTGGTTCTCGATCAAAACAACGGCGCCGATACGGGACAGATCCAGCGTGTGAAACCCATAGGCAATGATGGCCGAAGCAGCTTCGCTTGCATACCCCTGACCCCAGAACTCAGGATGAAGTTCATAGCCGATTTCGGCCCTCTTGTGCCTTGGAGACCATAGATTAAATCCGATCGTTCCGATCAAACCGCTCGTCCCTTGGAGCTCGATTCCCCATCGAAGGCCGCGTTTCTCGGCATGGTTTTTGGCGAAAAAATCAACCAGTTGGAGCGCTTCGTCGAGGGAAGTCAGCTTGTCTTGTCCGTAGTAGCGGACAACATCGTCATTCGAGAAGCAATCATAAAGAGCCCTAGCATCCTGTTGGTGAATTTCTCGCAGTAACAATCGTTTTGTCTCTAATCGTGGAAACATGTTTTCCCTCCCAGGTAGAAATTAACAGTCTGAATACTATTCATTATATAAAGATTCATAGGATAAGAGAAGAGGGGCTCCTAGCAGGAGGCCTTTCTTTTGAGTTTGTATAAGAAATATTTTGAGAAAGTGCATTGTTTGGTGATATTGAGTGGGATACAATGTATCTGAACGAAATGAGAATGATTATCATAATCAATAGATGCAATAGGATCTCGTTTCGTACCTTTTAACAACAGGCAAGGGGAGAAATGGTTTTTATGTTAGGGATAAGGACACATCACAAGAGCGCCAGATGGATAATAGCTTTACTTGTACTGATGATGGTTCTGGCTGGATGCGGCAATCAGCAGGACACGGCGGACAAGCAGGCGGCTCAAAATAAGATGGATCAGACAGAGGCTGATACCAAAGTGATGAAGGATGAATTCGGCGACGTCGAAATTCCGGTAAATCCGAAACGGGTAGCGGGTATTTATGTGGAGGACTATCTCTTGGCTCTCGGCGTTACGCCAGTTGTTCAGTGGTATCATCCGAGCTGGGGGAAACAGGATTACTTGGATCTGGATGTGCCAACCTTTGATATAACAGGGAGCATGGAAGGGCTGCTGGAGGCAAGCCCGGATTTGATCATCGTTGACGGTGCGGTGGATGCAGCAAAATATGAACTGTATTCCAAAATAGCCCCCACCTATCGGCTGCCGGAGTCCATTCTGCAGAAACCAACGGAAATCCTGAAAACGATAGGGGATGTGCTCGGTATTCCTGAAGAAGCTGAACGTGCGCTTAACGAGTACAATGAGAAGATCGCTGACGCCAAAGCGAAGCTGAAACAGGCCGTTGGCGAAGAGACCGTTGCCGTCCTCAGGCTGAATATCGGGGATAAGACGCTTGCTCTGTTTGGTATCGAAAACCGTTTTACCGGCAACATCTATAAAGAGATGGGATTGATCCCTCATCCGTTTGTGAGAAACATGACCGATTATCAGGCCATTTTGTCGCAAGAGAAAATTCCTGAGCTGGATGCAGATCATATCATCGTATTCCCATCGAACGGCGGATGGGACTCGGAGGAGAACCAAGAAGCGATGCAAGTATTTGATAGCCCGCTATGGAAGTCGGTACCGGCAGTCAAAAATGGACACGTCTATAAAGGCAATCGGACGCACTGGCAATCCGGCGCAATTACCGCTAATATGATGAAGGTTGATGATCTCTTGAAATGGTTTGTCCAATAAGCAGATCGTCCGTAAACTAGAATATAAACAGAAAGCTGCCGGCTGCGCTGGATGAGCTTTCTGTTTCTTTGCACTATATTCGAAAAAAGTTTCTTGGTCAGGGGAAGATGAGATGAAGAATGAGAACGGCAGGATAAACCGCTTCACTTGGTTCTATGTGTTGAAGGATATTCAGCTTCGTTCAGAGTACATCGATTGGCGGGAAGATTTCGTGCAGGGCAACGAGTTTACGCTGCTGATCGTGACGGCCGGAAGCGGGAAATGGGTCTTGGATAAAACAGAGCTCACTATGCGTGGAGGGCAGAGTTATCTGATAGCTCCCGGTTCGACAGCACGTCTCCGTTCTGAAACAGAAGGCATGTGTTTCTATCATTTAACTTATGAACTCTGGCGGAGTGAGGGAGATGACCCTGGACAAACTGCACCTGTAAGGAGCTCTCAATCTTCTCTGCGGCAGGGGGAACTGTTGTGCCGCCCGTTCTCCCAATGCATCGACTATCTGGAAAGCCTTTATCGGCACCGGCATACATGTAACGAACTTGAATCCTTCGAATTAGCCGTCTGTTTTCAAGCGTTCATGCTATTCCTATATCGTCAGAATCAGAACGATTCTTACACGTTGAATATGCGTCATGCTGTAGAGTTATCGATTGAACATCTGAAAGAGCATTATGCAAACCCATGGACCGTGGAACAACTGGCTGAATTAGCGAATGTTGCACGCTGGCATTATACACGTATATTCAAAGAGATTACGACCCAGTATCCCCTCGATTATCTGAACGGGATTCGAATAGATCGGGCAAAACATATGCTGCTGGCAAGCGATGACCGACTGCTGGACATTGCACAGTTTGTCGGTTTTAACAGCGAATATTATTTTAACCGTCGTTTCAAACAAACCGTTGGTGTTTCTCCTGGACAATATCGCCGTAACCACTACCGACAGGAGAATATGCGAGTGTTTGCACCTTTCCTTGAAGATTTTCTGGTGGCCCTCGGAATAACCCCGGTCGTGCAGTGCTCACACTCCAGATGGGGTAAGCAGGATTACCTCGGTTTGCTGCACGTCCCGGTTATTGATATTGAGAACGAGGATATTGCTGTACTGTCTTGTCATAAGCCTGACTGCATTATCATAAATATCGGGTTTGAACGCTGGATGTCGGACGATGGTTTGGGACGGTTGGCTCCAACGTATCAGTTCCCGCACCCGGGTGAGGATTGGCGTCTGACCCTGCGTAAATCGGCGGAACTGTTGGGCAGGAAGGACCGCGTGTTGGATATCATTTCACAGTATGAGCATAAGGCCAGCGAAGCCAAGAGGCTTCTTAGGCAATCGGTCCGTACACAGACCGTTGCTTGTCTTCGAATATCAGCCCTCGGAATCAGTCTCTATGCGGGTCCTGATCACGGATATACGGGACCTATACTGTACAAGGACCTTGGTCTGACCCCGCATCCACTCGTTCTGCAGTTGTCCCGGGGGGCCAGGATAGCCAGCCTTACCAAGGAATGGTTGAAGTTGCTGGATGCCGATCATCTGTTCATTACGTTTGATAAGCGTCATTCTTCCTGGGAAGGGGAGGAACGGAGTATGCTGGACTGGTCAGAATGGCAATCACTACCTGCTGTACAGGGCGGCTGCGTGTACGAGGTCGATTTTCTGACCTGGATGAATTATGGGGTGATCTCGCATGGGAAGAAGATTGAAGATGTGCTGAGGGTGCTGGCATAATAAATGGACTGATCCAAAGTCAGTAATGACTAAGGACCAGCCCATTTTAGGTTTGCTTTCATTTGAAGGAAATAAGATTCAAAGCACGTTTACGGCTGCTAGCGTATTTGAATGCGGCTTAAACTGCCGCCGTCTGTAAACAAGCGCTTGATATGTTGTTCGACTGCGGCATCCGGAATGAGGGGCGGTGCTTGATGCGGTTTCGAACGGGCATCGATAATGATATTGTCGCAGCCCCAATGCTTGTGCTCATAGTAGCCGTTCACACCGTGAATGTCATGGGAAGGGTTGCTTCGCGTAAAGGTCGCCCAGAGAAAATTGCTGATGGCCGCACTCATGAATTCACTGTCATCACATAGAATGATCATCGGGCAAGAGGGGAGAGGGCCTCTCGCTCGAATAGCCTCGCTTAGTCCGTCCATTTCCAGCTGCACATCGGAATAACTCGTAAATGGGGAACCCTGTATAGCCACAATGCCTGGCATGATCAATCGGGCAGGGGAGAATCCTGGCAGATCCTTCAAGGTTTCAGGCACTTCACGGCAGAGCTCTCTTTTTTTATCCCCAACCGCTGCAAAGACAACCTTGCTGCCAGTATTGAGTCCGGTTCCGGAATAATCGAGGGTATCGATTGTAGTATTGGTCTGAAAATGGATGTCCCGGTGCAGATTGATGCGCTCCAAGATATACGTCAAGAACCCCTCGATATGGTGCGTGCTTAACGCTTGTTTCTCTTCAGCGGCAATGAACAGATATTTGGCCAGACTCAATTGGCCGGTGCCTAGAATCCGATTGGCAATGGTGAGCAGCTCTGCCGGCTGTTTTACTTGTTGGTAGGGGGTGTAGCGTTCGCTGCCAATGGCAAACAGCAGGGGGTGAACCCCGGCAGCATCAACCGCATGCACTTCTTTGACACCCGGGATCTCTTGGCGAATCGCCCCGCCGGTCAGCTCATGAATCAGCTCTCCAAAGGACGTATCTTCCTGCGGCGGTCTGCCGACAACCGTAAACGGATAAATGGCCCGCTGTTTGGCATATACCTTGTGCACTCTCATGACAGGAAAAGGATGAACAAGGCTGTAATAGCCCAGATGATCACCGAATGGTCCTTCCGGTTTGGTCTCGCCGGGATGAATCTCCCCTGTAATTACAAAATCCGCATCGTGGCTTATACAATAACCATCGACATAGCTGTACCGGAAATGGCGCCCTGACAGCAAACCCGCGAAGGTAAGCTCGCTCATGCCCTCAGGCAACGGCATCACGGCCGATATCGTGTGGGCAGGTGGACCCCCTATAAAAATACTTACTTTAAGAGGCTGGCCCAGCTTGTTTGCTTTTGCCTGATGGATGCCGATGCCGCGGTGGATCTGGTAATGGATGCCGACTTCTTTGTTCATTTCATATTCGTTGCCTGTAAGCTGGACGCGGTACATCCCCAGATTGGAATTCATAATGCCCGGTTTTTCCGGATCTTCGGAATACACTTGCGGTAAGGTGACAAAAGCGCCGCCGTCGTCCTTCCAATGTTTGATCAGCGGCAGATCGGCGATTTGGATTTCCTGAAACCCTTGCGGGAGGGCGGTTGTTTTTTTGAGAGGCAATGCGGTTTTAGCCGCTAATCCCGTCCCGACATATTTAAAAGGATTCTTGAGCGCTTTCATGGGTTCATTGCGCAATGCAATGACATCTTGCGTAGACTCGAACGTGTCCCGAAAAATGAATTTGCTGCGCTCCATCGTTCCAAACAGGTTGGATACCGCACGGAAGTTCGAACCTTTTACGTTCTCAAACAACAGTGCCGGGCCGCCTGCCTCGTAGACCTTCATATGTATGGCTGCCATTTCAAGATGAGGGTCAACCTCTTCATGTATACGAACTAAATGCCCGTTTTTTTCCAGATCAATGATGCACTCTTCCAAATTGTGATATTTCATGATATAGCTCCAATCCTTTGAAGATAGTGAACTCATTCTACCATTATCGGTAATCTGTGAGCGCAGGTCAATGACACATGATACATGCGGAGCATCTCTATATATAAAAAATCGCCCTGTCCACATGAATACGGACAGGGCGATACAATATCAATACAGCAGGATACCTTGTTTATTTCTGTACAAGCTGTACATCATAACCTTTTTCTTTTAATAAATCGACAACCATGCCATCCATGACATAATGTGCCGCGCCTACCACGACAAAGGAAGTATGCTCTCCTTCTTTTTCCAGCAGCTCGGACAGTTTAATGGCCATGTTCTTGTCTCGTTCGCCGATCAGACGCTGATTGGTTTCCCCTTGGGTGAGCTGTCCGTCAGCGGTCAGGGTTTTCTTCAGGCCTTCCACGTCGCCTTCAATCCAATCCAGCTGCATTTGCTTCAGGTTGTTGGCAATTTCCTGCGATCCTTTTTCTGACAAGAGGACATCCAGCAGTTCATTCAATTCTTTCTCCTGCGTTTCGGCAGGCACGTCAGCGAACAGGTCAGCTTGCAGCTTAATGCTCTCCAGCTCATGAATTGGCTTGCCTGTCAGCATGGCACTAGTAAGGAAATAGCTGTCGATACCGGTTGCCATGGCCAACGCACTGTCGGCCGGATTCTCGAAATAACCGAACGTGGAGAGGGTGTTGGATACGCCAAAGGGCTTGAAGCTATCAAACGTGTTTGCTGGCAGTGCCAGCTTTTTCAGCGTCTTCTGCAGCTTCTCGTAGGAAGTTGCGGATATATGATCCTGCAGCTTCGTGCCGTCACTGTACATCATCTTCTCTTGGAAATAAGACATATCCCCGTTGACAATATCAACCTCGACCCAAAGATCGTCCGATGCCGCAAACGCATCGCGAATGCTCGGATGCATCGGATACATGTCGGTCAATCCCAAATGAACCGATCCGAGCAAATACAGTGTGTTGTTATCGTTAGTCACTTTCCACATCAGGCCTTCGGCTCCGCCATCGGCCGTATCATATGTATACTCAATCAATCGGCTGGCCATCACAACCGCTTGTTCGACGCTTGAAGGCTGATCCAGCTGCAGACCTGCTTTGGTGCCTTTTACGATGCCTTTTTGCTGCATGTAATCCATCGGTTTGACCGCCGTGTTCCCGAAAGCTTCCGGCAGCTCGTAATTGGACAGGAGCTTGAATAAAGAGGTGATGACCATTTCTCTTGTGATTACATCGGCTGTTACATAGGACAAGGAAGCTTCTTTTTTCTTAAGACCCAGCTGATCCAGCTTCTTCGCCGTAGTAGCCATTAAAGATTGAAACTTATCTTCCGTAATGGATTGTCTGAAGGTTCCGTCATAATACCATTCCATCGGATATATGCCGTATTTCTCACCTTCGTTCAGTGTAGCTATCGACCAAGGGCTGATGTCGGGTACGGGAGCAGTCGGTGTGTCGGCATGAATCGGGAAGACATTGCCTAACAGAATGGTTAAGCTTAATGCCCCGGCACCGGCCCAGCGCTTGACTCTACTCCAGCGTTTGTGTTCTTGCATGAAATTGTTCTCCTCTCAAATCGGTTCTGTATGGAAGATAACCACCACAATAGTAGATTATACCATAAGATAGGATAGCTCTGGAATATACAGGCCTAGTTCCATTGAATAGAAGAGTCCTCATCAGGGGGAGAGCTCACTGCGACAGAAAAACCTATGCGGAATTTGCATAAATATCAATCGATTTATTTTTTTGGTGTAAGCTTATCTAATAAATCAGACGTGTTTAAAGGAAAGGAAGGGAAATGATTAATATTCTAGAGGAAATATACTATGGAAATTGGCGTCCTGATGAATCAATAAAATCTATTGATCCAAATTATAAGTCAATTAATAGAAAAATTTCTAGCTGCATGGAGTCCTTCAAAAAAAATTTATCGGAAACTGAATTTGAGCAAATTGAAGAGTTGTTTGATTTGGCAGGTCAATCAAGTGCAATGCATACGGCGGCAGCGTTCGTGCATGGATTTAGAAAAGGTGCCCTGTTGATGATCGAAGTATTTAATGAGGAATAGATGTTATATGCTTGTACTGCACAGTGCGCTTACACCATACCGATCGTTTGAGCTGCATAATTTGTTCGGTCAGCTTCTCCTGCAATTGCAGAACGGGATGAGAAAGAGCAGTCCGCATGCCCGATCCTATTTTCTTGGCGAAAAGGTAGCTTCCTACTTGGCGAATCACCTGGAGCAGCCCTTTGATTCGGGAGAGATGGAGCGCGAGCTGCATTATCATTTTGATTATTTGGCGCGCTGCTTTTGAAGCAATACTCGGGGATGAGTCCGCTGCAATACAGACATCATCTGCAGATTGAGCGAGCTAAACGGCTACTGAAACATTCGGAGCTGTCCCTGATCAAAATCGGAGAGCAATGCGGCTTCCAGGATAATAACTACTTTACACGGTTATTCAAACGTCAATCGTCGTACACCCCCGGGGAATACCGGAAGCAGTATCAGGTGTTTCATGTGGATTCTTCCTAGCTAAAATAGCGTATAGCATGAGCATGTATGAAACTGCTGATTCGAAGGACAATTCAATTTGAGGTGGAATTATTTATAGCACATTATTGAGAGTAGATCGATCTGACATTCCAAAGGCAGCCAGCACGCTGGCGCAAGCTTTTGCAAAGGATGACCCTTTATATCAACTTATTTTGCCTGATGAGACAACGAGGCTCGACGCACTGAATATTTTTTTTCAGTGCTATATTGAAATGTTGTATCCTTATTCGGATGTATTAACGACGTCTAAGGACTACGAGGCCGTGGCGTTGGTATTCCATTCGGAGCGACAGGCAGGAACACTGCTCTCTAACGTTAAGTATGCGAAACAGATCGGGCTCGCCATAATCAAATCCTTGCCGATTTGCCGAATCATTGGGATACGAGGATTTGTTCGAGGACTAACCATTTTGCGCAGCATGAGTTCAGTTTGGCTATCGATGCTGGGCGACCGGCAGTATATGCACTTGGATATGATTGCTGTGCAGGAAGGCTGCCGCGGACAAGGATACGTTTCGAGGATCATAAAGCCACTGCTTGCAGAATGTCATACGAAGAATATCTTATGTACGTTGGAGACACAGACCCCAAGCAACGTACCCATTTATGAGCACTACGATTATCGCATGGTCAAAATCATTCCGTTACCCAACAGTTCACTCCGGCAGTATTGCATGGTGTACACGCCGGATGGTCTTCAGCAGCATGAATAGCCAGCAGGAACGTTTGCAGATAAGTTGGGAAGAGAAGAGGGTTTATTATAAAAAAACTGCCGCCTCGCGTTACGCAAGGCGGCAGTTTTTATGATTTCTTGCTTATTGTTGAACAATTGCGATAATTTCGTCTTCAAGCTCAAGTCTTACCTGTTCGCTGTATGCGCGAATGTTGTACTCGGAGTGCAGGTAGCGAAGAATCGCTTCAATGAGGTTAGCCTCAATCAAATACTGGGTTCTTCCGCCTACCCATACTTCCGCCGTATAACCGGTATCCTCATCCCAGCTAAGCTCAAGCGATACATCTGTCGGTTTGACGCCTCTGCGTTCCGCCTGGTGAAGACAGACCGCATTGATGATTTCGTCCATGCTTAGAACCATGGATTAGTACCGATTATTATTGTTATTGTTATTGTTGTTGTTGTCGCGACGCTCGTTTTGTTGACGACGATTCTTCACGGCACGTACAACAGCCATAACGACCATAATCAAAGCCCAGATTGCAATGAGGTTAATCAACAATCCCATAATTTCGCCCATGAAGCCCATGCCAGCGAACATTCCGCCGAAGAGCAAACCGGCAAGACCACCGATCATAAGACCTTTCATCAAGCCGCCGCCGCTAAAGAATCCGCGTTTGGTTGTGTTGGCTGCAGCTCCTGTGTTATTGGAACGGTTGTTGGATTGTTGCACATTATTGGTATCATTCTTTTTCGGAGTGCTGTTGTATGTTTTATTACCGGATTTGAAACCGCCGCCGCCTCTTCTGGCATCTGCGGAATCTGGTGTCAGCGCTACAAAGAACAGTGTAATCGCTACAAGAATAGTCAATACTTTTTTCATCGTGTTCTGTCGAACCTCCCAGTGAATTTAGAGTAATAAAGAGTACTACGGACGAGTCACGATAAGGTTTCAAAATTTGTGCGACCATGTTTTGAGGCGGTTGAGCGCTGCTGCTGTTTTAATAAATCCAGTACCCAATCACACCATTTCAGCTCGGTCTCAGCCATCATCAATCCTTTGGTAGCGAGTACATAATTGCTGAATGCCTTACTTCCAAGCTCTCGGGTTTCCTCCGGAATCCCCTCTAAAATCTGCTCGTAATAACGCTTTTTCTCCAGATAGCCAATTCTGCGGTCCTCGAAAATATCAACGGCGATGCCGATCTCCGCTAACCACAGGCAGAAGGTTCGAAGAGAAAGTTCATCTTTGGTGACTGCGGGAGCAATGGGTTGGTACATCCATTCGCGCAGCTTCTGCATGCCCTTTTCGGTAATCGCATAGATTTTCTTGTCCGGTTTATCACTTTGCTGGACCCAGTGAGAGGACAACAATTGCTTCTCCTCCATGCTGGACAGCAGGGGATAAATTTGACTGTGTTTGGCTTGCCAAAATGGCTGTATGCGAAGCATCAAATCGTATCCTGATGATTCTCTTCTTGCTAGTAGTCCTAACAAGCCGTATGACAACGTATTCATGGACATAACTCCCTTTGAAACGCATATCGTGGACACTAAGGTTGGGATGGAAATCCGCCTATCGGTCCGGTTGATAAAAAGTGTACACTGAAACTGTATGGTTTGACAACTGGGGGAGGGTTCTTTCTCTCTGCTTTTGGTAAAATTGTGACTAAAAAAGCACAAACGCCTCAGCGCTTGTGCTCCAATTTGACTTTGAATGATTTATTTGTTCTCGTAACCTTCGACTACCAGATCAAGCGCGCCTGTGTTAGGGTCGATAACCATGCCGTGAACGGGTACGTTTGGCGGAAGCAGCGGGTGTTTTTTGATCAAGTCAACGGTGTTTTTTACGCCGTCTGTAATGTTATCGAAACCGCGAAGCCATTTGGACAAGCGGATGCCGGAATTTTCAAGCGTGGAGAGAACTTCATCCGAGATCCCGCGGTCTCTCATATGCTGGATCATATCCTCGGCGTTCAGGGAAGCCATGCCGCATTCATAGTGGCCTACTACGATTACTTCTTCCGCGTGAAGCTCGTACAGTGCAACCATAACGCTCCGCATCACACTGCCGAAAGGCTGGGAGATGATAGCGCCGGCGTTTTTAATGATTTTGACATCGCCATTCTTGAAATTCATTGCTTTTGGAAGCAGTTCGACGAGCCGTGTATCCATGCAGGTGATGATGACGAGTTTTTTCTCAGGAAAACGACCGGTCAGATAGGATTCGTATTCTTTGTTCTCTACAAAGCTGCGGTTGTGTTCCAAAATGCTGTTTAGGTGTTGTTCCATGGATATTCTCTCCTTCGTTTCGATCGTCGTTTATAGTTGTTGCACTCGGGTATCTATAATCTGAATATTGGTGCCGTAATGTTGTCCGCTGCTGTCAAGGCGGAAGGAGCACACGCCGGGATCGGCGTCAAGCTTCATCTTGTCCTCGAAGAAAATTTCCTGCCGACGGTTTACAATAAAAGGCACAGGGCTTCCCGTATCTACAGTGATATCATCCACTGTAGGCTCATCTACAATTCGCAGGCTTGGAACGCCGTTGACGGCACATCCGCATCCCTCCGTGTCATAGATCAGCCTGATGGTGCCTGGCTTGTCCCCAAGTTTATCCTTCAGCTTCTGCTCGGCTTGGGGGGTGAGTTGAATAATCAAGGCATCCTGACACTCCTTTATATGTAGAATGTTATTTATTCTTTCTGGAAGTTGATTATATACCTTGTAAAAAGTATCATCAATAGAGTATAAAAGATTCCTATCACTAAAAAAGAAGGTGAGCCCGTATGGCAGTACAACATTCACAGCAATGGGAACAATTTGATCGATTGGTTCGCAAAATTATGAGCTACTACGAAGCTATAGGCCTACTTCATTGGGATTTACGGACAGGTGCTCCCCGCAAAGGAACCGAAATTCGTTCCGAAACGATCGGGGTTCTATCTACAGAAGCATTTAAACTGCAAATCTCGGAGGAGATGGGACAGCTTCTGTCTTTTTTTGCCGAGCCGGAACAGGCAGAGCAGTTGGATGATCGCAAACGCCGCATGATCGCGGAAGTGCGTAAAATGTACGACCAGAGCAAATCCATTCCACCTGAACGCTTCCAGGAATATTCCATTCTTGCCGCCCAATCGGAAACGAAGTGGGAGGAAGCGAAGAAGAATAGTGATTTCGAAGGTTTCGAGCCATACTTAACCAAAATCGTAGCGTTCAAGCAGGAGTTTATCGAATATTGGGGCGTGAAGGATACCCGATACGATACACTGCTTGATATGTACGAGCCGGATCTGACGGTGGAGAAGGTGGATGCCATCTTCAAACGTCTGAAAGCGCGTCTGGTGCCGCTGGTCCATGCAATCCAGGAGTCTTCCTTCAAGCCGGAAACAGCTTTCTTGAAACAGCTGTTCCCAAAGGAACAGCAGGAGAAATTCAGCTTGTTTCTGCTGGAGCAAATGGGTTATGACTTTGAAGCAGGACGCCTGGATGAGAGTGTGCATCCATTTGCGACGGGTCTCAATCCTGGCGATGTTCGCATTACGACCATGTATCTTCCGGATGACGTGCTCAGTGCGGTATTCAGCTCCTTGCACGAGGGCGGGCATGCACTATATGAGCAAAATATCGACAAGACACTGGCAGGCACGCCGCTCTCCGGCGGCACCTCCATGGGCATTCATGAGTCCCAATCCCGTCTTTGGGAGAATATGATTGGCCGGAGCCGCCCGTTCTGGCGTCGTTATTTTGCGGACCTCCAGCAGTACTTCCCTGAGCAATTAAAGGAAGTGGACGTTGAGCAATTCTATCTGGCTGCGAACAAGGTAGAGAACTCTTTGATTCGTATTGAGGCAGACGAACTGACATATAACCTGCACATCATCATTCGCTACGAGATCGAGAAAATGCTCTTTAACGAAGGATTGGCTGTGAAGGATCTTCCGGAAACCTGGAACGCGAAGTATAAGGAATACCTCGGCATTATGCCGACAAACGATGGAATGGGCGTGCTTCAGGATGTTCACTGGTCCGGCGGTGATTTCGGATATTTTGCATCCTATTCGCTGGGTAACATGTATGCTGCCCAAATGCTTCACACGATGCGTAAAGAGCTGCCGAACCTTGACCAGTTGATTGAAGAGGGGAATTTGGCTCCAATCAAAGAATGGCTGACAGACAAGGTTTACAAGTACGGCAAGAGCGAGAAACCTTCCGAGATTATTGTGAGAATCACAGGAGAAGAGCTGAACCCGGACTATCTGGCGGATTATCTGGAAGAGAAATATAAAGAGATTTATAAGCTTTAATGGATGAGACGCAGCCCTTGTGGCTGCGTTTTTTTCTTTTACATAGGAAAAGCTCGTTTGGTATTTTATCTTCTCCGCACATAGGGTACAGCGGCATGAGTGACACTGCCAGGCGTTTAACCTTTGGGCAGACGCATGCATATGTTGAAAAGAAAAGTTTGTTCAAGGGAATGGAGGGTTACCATGAAGCGTCAAAAATGGTGGGGGCTGGCGTTATCGATGCTGCTTGTTTGCGGAGTAGCGCTTGCCGGGTGCGGTGGCGG
This sequence comes from Paenibacillus sp. LBL, assembly GCF_029893715.1. Lineage (NCBI taxonomy): Bacteria > Bacillati > Bacillota > Bacilli > Caryophanales > Paenibacillaceae > Paenibacillus > Paenibacillus sp. LBL. The sequence goes on from NZ_JARXYU010000004.1 coordinate 415,826, forward strand.
TGGATCGGCTACAAAAGTCAAGATTGGCGAAGTGACACGTTCGATCTTCTATGCGCCGCAGTATGTCGCGTTGGAGAAAGGATTTTTCAAGGAAGAGGGGCTTGATGTGGAGCTGCAGACGACCCCGGGCGGTGACAAAACTATGACGGCATTGCTGTCAGGAGCTATCGATGTGGCGCTAGTCGGCTCCGAAACCTCGATTTACGTCTATCAGCAGGGCTCTGAGGATCCTGTCATTAACTTCGGTCAGCTGACACAGACGGATGGCACATTCCTGATGGCCCGGGACGGATCAGGCGCGTTTGATTGGAACAACGTGAAGGGTAAGGTATTCCTGGGCCAGCGCAAGGGCGGAATGCCGCAGATGGCAGGCGAGTTCACACTGAACAAAAAAGGGATTGACCCGCACGGTGATCTCGAGCTGATTCAGAACATTGATTTTGCCAATATCGCATCAGCCTATGCTTCCGGTACGGGTGAGTTTGTGCAGCTCTTTGAGCCGCAAGCCTCCATCTTCGAAAAAGAAGGCCGGGGTAAGGTGGTAGCTTCCTTCGGCGTGGAAAGCGGACATCTGCCTTATACGGTGTTCATGACCAAGCAGAGTTATATCGACAAACATGACGCAACGGTTCAGAAGTTTACCAATGCCCTCTACAAGGCACAGCAATGGGTGGATGCCAACACTCCTGAGGATATTGCTGATGCCATCATGCCTTATTTCAAGGATAGCGACCGGGATATCGTCGTTTCTTCTGTTAAACGGTACAAAGAGCAGGGGAGCTACGCAACCGATCCGATCGTGGATGATGCAGAATGGAACAATCTGCTGGACGTGATGGATCAAGCCGGCGAACTGAAAGAGCGGGTAGCTCCTGAGAAGATCGTTAACAACACGTTTGCCGAGAAAGCGAAGTTAGCGAAATAATGACGTACTCCTGATCCATAGAACGAAAGGAGAGAGCACCATGGTACCGGTAGTTGAATTGAATGATATCGCTCACGTATATGTCACCGATCGGGAAGCCTCTCTGGCTGTGGAAGGAATTCACTTGAAGGTGGAGCCCGGCGAATTTGTCAGCCTGGTTGGACCTAGCGGTTGTGGCAAGACGACCATATTGTCTGTCATTGCCGGCCTGCTGCAGCCGTCCAAAGGAGCCGCTTACGTGAATGGCGATCCGATATACGGGCCGTCACCGGAGGTGGGATACATGCTGCAGCAGGACTATTTATTTCCGTGGCGGACCATTATGGATAACGCCTTGATTGGTTTGGAATTGACGGAACGATTGAATCCGGAGAGCCGCAGCGCCGTGCAGAATCTGCTCAGGGAAATGGGGCTTGGCGACAGCGGCAATCTGTATCCGTCACAACTGTCAGGCGGGATGAGACAGCGGGTCGCACTCGTTAGGACCTTGGCAACGGATCCCGGTCTGCTTCTGCTCGATGAGCCATTCTCCGCATTGGATTATCAGACGAAGCTGCAGCTCGAGGATTTGATTGTGGAGACTTTGAAAGAGCGGGGAAAGACCGCCATTCTGGTGACCCATGACCTGTCGGAGGCCATTGCGATGAGCGATCGGGTCATTCTCTTAAACCGCAATCCCGGGCGGATTCACCGGTTATTTGATATTCCGGAGAACATCCGACGGGCGCAGCCTTTTTTTGCCCGCAAGGAGCCGGGCTTTAATGAATTGTTTCATGAGATTTGGGGCGAAATGCAAACCATCGGGAAGGAGTGAAGCCTATGACAACAAGGCATGAGCCTTCTGCTTCTTCTTCGAAGGGCTGGCTCCAGGATATCTATGTTAAGCACACAAAGAAGAAGAAAAGCATCCGGAATCGGGTACTGGCGGTCCAGCTTAGCTTGCTGCTGATGTTTTTTATCTGGTGGGAAGCGGCTGGAAGATGGAAGTGGATTGACGTGCTTTTATTCAGCTACCCGTCCAAAATCTTCTCTAATATATGGGGCAACATGGTTAGCGGCGAGTTGTGGGGGCATCTGGGGATCACGGTTGGAGAGACGGTTGTCGGGTTCCTGCTGGGCACGCTTGTCGGCACGCTGCTGGCTGTCTTGATCTGGTGGTCACCGTTTCTTAATAAGGTTCTGGACCCTTACATGGTTGTGTTCAACAGCATGCCGAAAGTGGCGCTGGGTCCTATCTTTATTGTCATGTTCGGCGCCGGCTTTACCGCTATCGTGATCACTACATTATCCATTACGGTCATTGTGACCACCCTTGTGGTATACAACAGCTTTAATGAGGTGGATTCCAATCTGATCAAGGTTGTCCGTACTTTCGGCGGCACCAAGCGTCAGGTCTTTCAGCGTGTCATTCTGCCGGCATCCTATCCGGCCATCGTGTCTACACTGAAGGTCAATGTGGGCATGGCATGGGTCGGTGTCATAGTCGGTGAATTCCTGGTTGCGAAATCGGGTCTTGGTTATCTGATCATGTACGGCTTTCAGGTATTCAACTTTACGCTCGTCCTATCAAGCCTTCTCATTATCGCTGTCGTGGCCACGGCCATGTATCAAATCGTTGTATATATAGAAAGAAAATTGTTAACTCATCGTTAAAGCGCCTTGTCTTGGGCAGGTTCCCTGTATGGTTGTCTATGGCATGAAAATAGGCTAGGATGAAGTAAAACCATCACAATCGCCTGGAGGCTCTTCATCACATGGGATTTCGTGTCATCAAAACGGCCGCGGCAAGCCTGCTTGCCATTTTAATTACAGATGCCTTAAATATACCGGGGGCTACGTCCGCCGGTCTTCTTGCTATACTCGGCGTGGACGTCACGCGCAAACGGAGTGTGCGCTCCATATCATCCAGGTTCTTTGCTTCGCTGCTGGGACTGCTGCTGGCGTGCATTCTTTTTTATTTTCTCGGCTTTCATTACTGGGTTCTGGCACTCTACATACTTCTTGCATTCCCTGCGATTTCAAAAGCGAATTTCAAGGAAGGAATCGTTACCAGCTCCGTCGTGGTGTTTCGAGTGTTTCAGGGCGAAGAGATTGGCTTCGACATTCTCCTTACTCAGGTTGAGTTACTAATTATCGGCCTCGGGTCAGCGATGCTGGTGAACTTGGTGTACATGCCAAACAGTGAGGGAGCGATGATGGAGATCCGCCGCAGGGTGGACGGGCTCTTCTCTGTCATTTTCAATCATTTCTCGCTCACGCTGAGAGACCCTGAACATATATGGGACGGTAAAGAACTGATTGAGGCCAATCGGCAGATCGAGCGGGGAATAGAAGAAGCGAAGCGGGCATCAGAGAATCAGATGATTCATCCGGACGGCTCTTGGAACATATATTTCTATATGCGGAAGGAACAGATGGAGAACATCCAGAGCATGATGCATCAGATATCGCAGGTGTACGAGCGTCTTCCTCACGGGGTGCTGACCGCTGAAATTTTCGATCAATTAAGCAAGGATGTTGTTGCTGAAGGATACACGGGCAAGTCCGAAGGACTGCTGATTGAGCTGGAAGACCGGTTCAAGAAAATGGATCTCCCGACCACCCGCGAGGAATTCGAGGTCAGATCCGCGATTCTGCAGCTCTGCCATGAGCTGGAATACTATTTGAATATATCGAAGAAGTATAAGGCACCCACGGCAAAAAAACCGCAGAAGCGTGCGGATTCGGCCCCGTAGCTCAGGGTTTTTCAAAAAAAAATCTGATATTTTTAGCATCATATGAATTTATTTGGACCACTTCATTCAACATTCGCCCATCTCGTGCATACACATGTATGGAATGATTGTATGGAGGAGGTTCGAAGATGTCATTGAGTCATAAACACCAATGTAGAGAAATCATCACGAAGGCGATCTGCGGCAAGGGTCGTAAGTTCTCTACCGTAACACATACCGTGACTCCGCCTAATAATCCGACCAGTATTTTGGGGGCCTGGATTATAAACCATCAATACGAGGCGGTTGCCGCCGGAGACGGAATTGAAGTTATTGGTACTTACGATGTTAACATCTGGTATTCCTATGACAAAAATTCGCAGACCGACGTGGCGAAAGAAACGGTGTCGTATGTAGAACGCGTGCCTCTTTCCTATCTGGATCCGAAGCATCGCGCAGCAACGGTGGAAGTGTCGGCAGAAGCGACACAGGAGCCGAGCTGCGTCGAAGCCAGCGTATCCTCGAATGGCACGAGTGTCATCCTGCGGGTAGAGAGAGAGTATGCGGTGGAACTGGTGGCCGAAACCAAGGTCGTTGTAAAAGTATGCACCAACCACCATGGTGACTACGAAGACAAAGAGTTCGACTACGCCCTGGGAGACGATGTCGATGATTACGAAGACCTTGATTACGAAGGTCTGGAGGATGAACTGTAAGTTACCCCTCCTGTAGGAATGATTATAATCTTAGCATATGCAGTGAGGGCAGCTTTGCGGAGGGCGGATGCCCTCTTTTTTATTTTTTTCGCGAGGGGGGCTAGGGGATGACTAAATCAATGATAAAACCAGCTGCTGCAAAGGGTTATATTCCAATCAATGGGGCAAATGCGATCCTGGCACAGGCACGTATGATCAGGTCCGGCATTCCTTGCCAGTTGGGCATGGCTTCCGGGGAGGAGCACCGCTACACAGCCAAATACTCGGTTCATGTTCGGAAGCTGGCTGCAGCCTCGATCCGCCACCATCAGCTGGGAGGCAGCGAGGTATTGTATGAGCCTGATCCCGAGAATGGGAGATACGAAGACGGTCTGCACCGGAGACTGGAGAAAGCGGCACTGCGTTCGCTGTATACGCTGGGTGTGGATGAAGGAGAGGTCATCATTACGGCCCGGCCCGGGCGGAGATACGTGGTTGAGAGTGTTCGAATAAAGGGGGGACGGAATAAAGCGGTTATGAGTGCCAAGGGCGGCCCGATGGAAGGGGGCAATACGCTTAACGAGACCGAAGACGCTCCAATCACTCCATCGCTGCTGATCGGAATGGATCCGGAGTTTGTGCTGATGCAGGACAACGAGCAAATCGTGTTTGCTTCCGAGTTCATGGCACGTGGCGGGGAAGTCGGCAGTGATGCCGTGCGTTTTCGGGGGGAGGTCGTTTACCCCATTGCCGAATTAAGGCCGTCACCCAAAGCAGATCCTAAGGAATTGCTTCACGAAATGCAAAAAGCGCTGCGCACCGCTCAAACGATGATTCTGGATCGTTCGCTGACATGGAGAGCAGGTGCTCTGCCTTGCGGGGACTTCCCGCTTGGTGGGCATATTCATTTCAGCGGTGTTCCGCTGTCATTGTCACTGCTTCAGACGCTGGATAATTATCTGGCACTGCCGCTGGCGCTGCTGGAAGATCCCAAAGGGCGCCATCGCAGACCCCGATACGGTTTCCTGGGAGATTTCCGGAGGCAGCCGTATGGCGGTTTTGAGTACCGAACGCTTCCCAGCTTTCTCGTCTCCCCCCTCGTGGCGAAGGTATCGCTGTATCTCGCCTATCTGATCGCCCGATACAGCGACCGGCTGCTCGCAAGGCCCCTGAATACCGAACGATACCACCGGGCCTATTACGACGGGGATAAGACCGTGCTCAAAGAGTGTATAGCGGGGTGGCACCGGGATCTGTCCGCACTGCCGGAGTATAAGGACTATGCCCGTGAAATTGAGCTTGCTCTTGTGCATATCGAGGCGGGGCGAACCTGGGATGAGAGCAGGGATATCAGACCGCTGTGGAATATTCCCGTTAAGCCTTGATGCCTTGAGGTCAATTTCTGTTATAATAGAGGCCAAGCTAGAAAAGGCATGGAGGTACGTCATGGCTAAATATACGCCGATGATTGAACAATATTTAAATGTGAAGGAACAAGCGAAGGATGCGTTTCTTTTTTTCCGCTTAGGCGATTTTTATGAAATGTTTTTTGATGATGCGATCCTCGCGTCGAAGGAACTGGAGATTACACTAACCGGCCGCGAAGGCGGTGGCACCGAGAAAATACCGATGTGCGGAGTGCCGTATCATTCAGCCGAAGGGTATATCCAGCGGTTGATTGAAAAAGGGTACAAAGTCGCCATCTGTGAGCAGATGGAGGATGCCTCCGTCACCAAAGGCATGGTGCGCCGGGAAATCGTCCGGGTCGTAACGCCGGGAACGATCATGGACGGCAAGGTTGTCCACGACAAATCGAACAACTATATGGTTTGTGTCACAGAAGCGGGCGGATTGATGTCTTTATCCGCATGCGACTTGTCGACCGGCGAGCTCTATGTGACCTCGGTTCCATGGTCGGAGGAGTGGCTCCGGGACGAGATTGGCCTCTATGAGCCTTCCGAGATTATCGGTGACGCAGCGCTGCTTGAGATCATCTCTTCACAGTCGCTTCCCGGCAGCCGGAATATCGTATATACGGCGTGGGATCGAAGAGAGGATGCGTTGGTTCGAACCCAATTCGGGGAGCCCGCCTGGGCTCGTCTGGAAGAGGAACGCAGAGCCTGCGTATCTCTGCTGATCTCGTATTTAAGCGAGACGCAGAAGCGGTCACTAGGGCAGCTGACGCAGATTGCTTCCTATGAACCGGGACAGTACATGGTCCTGGATCCATTCACAAGACGCAATCTGGAGCTGGTCGAGACGGTGCGTGAGCGTTCGAAGAAGGGTTCGCTCCTGTGGCTTCTGGACCGAACGGAGACCTCGATGGGGGCAAGGCTCCTGCGGCGGAGAATCGATAAACCGCTGTTGTCCCGAAGCCGGATCGAAGAGCGGCTGGAGGCTGTGGAACATCTCTATAACCAGTACATACTGCGAGAAGATTTGCGGATGGCGCTTAAAGAGATTTACGATCTGGAACGGCTGGTAGGCCGGATTGCGTTTGGCAGTGCGAATGGTCGGGATTTGAATGCGCTCAAGCTGTCGCTGAGACAAATTCCTTCCCTGAAAGAGCTGTGTGCTCAATCTCCTTCCGAAACCCTCCGGCGTGTAGCCGCGGATACGGATATTTGCGACGATCTGTGCGAGCTGATCGAGGACGCCATTGTGGATGAGCCGCCGGTGTCCGTACGTGATGGAGGGATTATCAAGCCGGGATATCACGAGCGCCTGGACGAATTCCGTGAGGCAAGCACCAGCGGCAAACGCTGGATCGCAGAGCTGGAAGCCAAGGAACGCGCGGCTACAGGAATCAAATCCCTGAAGATCGGCTACAACAAGGTGTTTGGCTACTTCATCGAGGTAACCAAGTCCAATTTGTCTTCCCTGCCGGAAGGCCGGTATGAGCGGAAGCAGACGCTCGCCAATGCGGAACGATATGTTACACCGGAGCTGAAGGAGAAGGAAGGTTTGATCCTGGAGGCCCAGGAGAAGATGGTGGACCTTGAATATGCCCTCTTTACCGAGCTTAGGGACAAGCTGAATACACAAGTGAGCCGATTGCAGAAGCTTGCCGAGCGAATCGCGGAAATCGACGTTTACCAATCGCTGGCTGCGGTCAGTGCAGAGTACCGGTTCGTGAAGCCGGAGCTGAGCGACGGGTATGATTACATCGTTGAAGGCGGACGCCATCCTGTTGTTGAATCGGTTATGAAGGATTCTGCATTTATTGCGAATGGCACGGATTTGCGTAAGGACGGCTCCTCTATCCTGCTTATTACCGGTCCGAATATGGCTGGAAAAAGCACATATATGCGCCAGGTTGCCTTATTGTCAATCCTGGCCCAGCTCGGCTGCTTTGTTCCGGCCGAGCGCGCGGTTATCCCGCTGGTAGACCGGATCTTTACCCGCATCGGAGCAGCGGACGACTTAATTGGAGGCCAGAGCACCTTTATGGTCGAAATGGCAGATATTCAGGTCATGACGGAAAAAGCAACGCCTCGCAGTCTGATTATCATTGATGAACTGGGACGCGGAACGTCAACAAGCGAAGGCATGGCCATTGCACAAGCCGTCATTGAATATGTGCATGATCATATCGGATGCAAGGCGCTTGTATCCACGCATTTCCATGAGCTGGCTCATCTTCAGGAAAGTCTTGGCGGCCTTAAGAACTATTCCATGGCCGTTCAGGAGAGCGGAGATAAGGTTCATTTTCTCCGCAAGCTGATCCCGGGGGCAGCAGACAGCAGCTATGGTATTTATTGCGCCAGATTGGCAGGTCTGCCCGGCAGCATCATTGACCGTGCTTATGGCCTGCTGCAGGGCTTGGAGCAGGCTTCGCTGGCCGCTGTGGCTTCGGAGCATGGGGCGGCATTGCAGCGGGAAGAGACCGCTTCAGCCTCTTTGGCTGCCGAGGGTACCGATGGAGCAGTAATGGCAAGGGAGCAGCGTGAAGATGCGTTCCCGTATACCCCTCGCGACCTGAGCCATGGAGAACGGAAGGGGGGTGTGGTACAGCTCTCTATTTTTGGAGAAGACGAAGTGCCTGATCCGAGAACGGCGAAGGTTGGCAAGGATGGACATGCCATGGCGCCGGAAGCTGTACAAACTCCTGCGATCAGAGGTATTATCGATGCGGTGAAGGGTGCCGACGTGATGAATATGACACCTCTTCAGGCCATGCAGTTCTTGAATGATCTGAAGATCCAGGCGAAGGATATATAATTTTTGCATGGGATTGAAGTGAAACGGAGGTAGGAACAATGGGGATTATTCGTATTTTGGACGAGCACATCGCAAACCAGATTGCTGCCGGCGAGGTGGTGGAGCGGCCTGCCTCCGTTGTGAAGGAGCTTGTGGAGAATGCCATCGATGCCGGGAGCACCAAGATCGACGTTACGGTCGAAGAAGGCGGACTCGACAGCATTCGTGTCACGGATAACGGGGCAGGCATTGACCCGGAAGATTGCGAGACGGCTTTTTACCGCCATGCGACAAGCAAAATTACGGAAGGCCGGGATCTGTTTCAGATCACGAGCCTTGGATTCCGAGGCGAAGCCTTGCCGTCCATTGCCGCGGTATCCAAGGTACGGCTGGTGACGTCCAATGTTCAGGACGGCCGCGGCCGGAAGATCGAAATCGAAGGCGGGCATCTTCGTGTGAACGAAGAGACTGCTGCACCCAGGGGAACGGATTTCCTGGTGAAAGAATTGTTTTTTAACACGCCGGCAAGGCTGAAATATATGAAAACGATCCAGACGGAGCTTGGGCATATTTCCGATTACATGTATCGGTTGGCTCTTTCGCGGCCGGATATTGCTTTTACGCTTCGGCATAATGGAAACTCTCTGCTTCAAACGCTGGGTAATGGTGATGCTTTGCAAGTGATTGCGGCTATCTATGGCACCCAATCCGCTAAAGCCATGCTCGCGTTTGAAGCGGAGAATATGGATTACACACTCAGCGGATACATCAGCCGTCCGGATTACACCCGGGCGAACCGGAACGGCATGTCGCTGATCATCAATGGAAGATATGTCCGCAACTATGGCCTGATGCAGGCCATCTTAAGAGGGTATCACACGCTGCTGCCGATTAACCGGTTTCCGCTCGTTGTCATTCAGCTGACCATGCATCCCTCATTGATTGATGTGAACGTGCATCCATCCAAGCTGGAAGTGCGGTTCAGCAAAGAACAGGAGCTGTTTGCATTTGTGGAGGAGGAGATCCGCAAGGTGCTGCAGCAGGAAATACTCATTCCCCGCCCTGCCAAACAAGCTATTGGCAAAAGCGAGCATGCCTTCATTCAGGAGCAGCTGCATTTTCCCAATGCGCAGGGTCGGGATGCGTCGGTAAGAAGCAGGGAAGACGGAGAGGCCCCGGCGGCACGAAGCGGTGATCAATCCGATCAAGGTATGACGTCCTTCCCGCCACATGGATCAGCGTGGCCCGAGAAGCGGGATCATTTACAGCCCGAATCCGGTATCAAGCGCTCTTACGGGGATGGGTCAGGCGGAACGCCAGCAATGGCTTCCATGCGGGAAGAGGCTGCAGCCTCTTCCTATCGCAGCGATTACCGTTATGAGAACAAGGGGAATGCCCATATTCCGTCTGTAACCAAGGAATGGCTTCAGGCTGCATCAGGGCCTGCCCCGGAAATCCCGCCATTTCCAGAACTTACATTGATCGGTCAACACCACGGAACTTATCTGATTGCGCAGAATGATTCCGGGCTATATTTGATTGATCAGCATGCCGCCCATGAGCGGATTAACTACGAGTACTATTACGAGCAGTTCGGTAAGCCGGCTGACGCCTCACAGGAGCTGCTGCTGCCGATTACACTTGAATTCACACCATCGGAATCGGAGAAGGTGAAGCAGCGGCTGCACTGGTTTGAGAAGGTCGGCGTATATATGGAGTTTTTCGGCGGCCAAACCTTTCTGGTGCGTTCCCACCCGTTCTGGTTCCCCAAGGGTGACGAGAAAGCCATCATTGAAGAGATGGCTGAGTGGGTGCTGAGCGAACGAAATATTGATGTTGCGAAGCTGAGAGAGACCTCATCGATCATGTGCTCCTGCAAGGCCTCTATCAAAGCCAATCAGAAGCTGACCGAGCAGGAGGCCATGACATTGATTCAGCGTCTGGGCGCCTGTCGCCAGCCATACACCTGTCCGCATGGACGACCGATCGTGGTTTCATTCTCAGCTTATGATTTGGAGAAAATGTTTAAACGCGTCATGTAACAGCAAGGAGGACTTTCATGATCATTACAACTGGAGAAGCGGAAGCGCCGGACATTGTTAAACGTGCGATAAGCTTATCCCAGGAGACCGGGTGCCGATATGTTCAGCGCGGCGGTCATTCATTACGAAAATTAGCCCGCAGATTCGGAGACGACGACATTCTGGTCGTATTGAACGGACATGTGCGTCTCAGCGGACCGGGCGGCTCTGTCATGGAATTTCATCCGAGCATGGGATTTGTCAGATTGAAACGCGTGCTGCACGGCAATCCGGATCCTATGCTGGATGCTGCCGGTATGGCCGAAGGAGACTCTGTTCTCGATTGTACGGCAGGGCTCGGCGCTGACTCCTTGGTGTTCTCGGGCAAAGGCGGGGAGAACAGCCGGGTCACCGCATTGGAGAGCTCGCTGCCCTTGTATGCGCTGCTCAAAGAGGGCCTTCGGACCTATGAAAGTCATCTGGAGGCCAGTGATCAGGCCATGAGGAGAATCGAGGTACGACACAGCCATCACTTAGACTACTTGAAATCGCTGCCGGATCGGAGCGTGGATATTGTCTATTTCGATCCGATGTTCCGCGAGCCGATCACAGATTCGGCATCCATCAATCCGCTTAGGCATTATGCGAATGGGGAACCGCTGGATGAGGAAAGTGTGAGAGAAGCGGTCAGGGTTGCACGAAAAACCGTTGTTCTGAAGGAAGCACGGTACAGCGGAGAGTTTGAGCGGCTGGGCTTTTCTTTGCCTGAGCGGGGAAAATCGAAAATAACGTACGGAGTGATTTCCATTGACAGATGAATCAAAACCGAAACTGCTCGTTCTTATCGGACCGACAGCTGTAGGCAAAACCAAAATGAGCATTGAACTTGCCAAGGAATTTGGATGTGAGATTATATCCGGCGATTCGATGCAGGTATATCGGGGCATGGATATCGGCACAGCCAAAATCTCTGCGGATGAGATGGAAGGCATTCCCCATCATCTCATTGACATCCACGAGCCGGATCATCCCTATTCAGTGGCTGAATTTCAGGAGCAGAGCCGAAGATTGATAACCGAGATTGCTGGCCGGGGCAAGCTGCCGTTCCTCGTTGGTGGAACAGGGCTTTATGTGGAATCGGTATGCTATGGCTATCAGTTCAGCGAGACCGGGGCGGACGAGGCTTTTCGGGATGAGCAGTTCCGTTATGCTAACGAAAATGGTGCGGAAGCCCTTCACCGGAAACTTGCCGATGTAGACCCTGAAACAGCCGATCGGCTTCACCCTAATGACCTACGTCGGGTCGTTCGTGCACTGGAAGTATTCCACATGACAGGTATCCCGCTTTCAGCCCAACTGGCCCCTCAAACCAAGCAGTCTCCCTATGACTTATGCTTGGTCGGTTTGACAATGGACAGGCAAATGCTATATAACCGTATTGAAGAGCGAATTGATCTTATGCTGAATCAGGGACTTGTTGATGAGGTGGCGGCGCTCATGGACAAAGGGTATGCTCCAGGGCTTGTATCCATGCAAGGGCTTGGTTACAAGGAGATTGTATCGCATCTTAACGGGGAGTTTAGCTACGAGGAAGCGGTGGTTCTGCTCAAGCGTGATACACGCCGGTTCGCTAAGCGGCAGCTGTCATGGTTTCGTCATATGAAAGACATCGAGTGGGTAGACGTCACCGACTCGGGAAATTTTTCTGCAAACTATCAAAAAATCCGTGCTATAATAGCAGGAAAGTTTCACTGAAATCTTGAATATATTTCAAAACAATCTAATTGAACCATTGGGGGTACGGCTAATGAACAAGTCCATTAACATCCAAGACACGTTCTTGAACCAACTGCGTAAAGAGAACATTCCGGCCACGGTATACCTGACAAACGGCTTTCAGATCCGTGGAACGATCAAAGCTTTTGACAATTTTACCATCGTGATTGACAGCGACGGCCGTCAGCAAATGGTGTACAAGCATGCCATCTCCACGTTCATGCCGCAGCGCAATGTGTCCCTGATGCAGGATAACAACAACGATCAATAGATTTTAGATTGATTCATAGAGAGCATAATCATACCATCCTGATTATTTTGAAACTTTTTTGTTTATAATTCGTTTAGTTATAAGGAGTGCAGAGAGCAACCTGAGAAGGTTGTTCTTTTCTTTCCGAGACTTGACGAGAGTCAGAGGCTTGATCCCGCAAGGGAGTAAGGAGGGGGACAAATGGCTGGAAAAGATAATCAGATGTCAAGGTTGAACAAAAACAAAGACAACTCGAAGACATCCAAAACCACCAAACCTAAATCGAAGAAGAAAAAAGGCAAAGGCAAACGAATTGCATGGGCGTTGTTTTTTACAGCCGTCATTGCGATCTTCTGCGCGCTTGCAGGTTACTTGTTCATCCTGATCAGCGGCGAGAAGCTGCTGGAGCAGAACCAGGATAAACTGACCGCTTACGGTACCTCCAAAGTGTATGATCGTAACGGCACCCTGATGGGTGAACTATCTATCCAGAAGAGTGACCCGGTCGAGTACAAAGATATTCCTGATTTATTAGTACAGGCATTCATTGCAACAGAAGATAAACGATTTATGGAGCATAACGGCGTGGATATGTGGTCGATCGGCCGTGCTGCGGTCAAGGATATCATGGCTCGATCCATGGTAGAGGGCGGAAGTACGATCACACAGCAGCTTGCAAAAAATATCTTCCTGACACGCGATAAAACATTTTTCCGCAAAGCGACGGAAATGTCGATCGCGCTCGCGCTTGAGCGTCAGCACAGCAAGGAAGAGATCATTGAGATGTATTTGAACCGAATTAACTTCGGTGGACCTTATTACGGCATTAAAGCGGCTTCCGAGCGGTATTTTGGGGAATCCGACTTGAACAATCTGGAATTGTGGGAAATGGCAACACTGGCGGCAATGCCGAAGGGGCCCTCCCGTTACAATCCGCTGAAGAACCCCGACCTCTCCAAAGAGCGTCGTGCTGTGGTGCTGACTCTGATGGAGCAGCAAGGGTACATTACGGCCGGTGAGGCTGAGGAAGCGAAAAAGGTGGATTATGATTATACACCGCCTGAAAGACAGCAGAAGTATACGGCGTTTATTGATTACGTCATGGAAGAGGCCGAAGAGAAGTGGGGCCTTACCGAGGATGATGTCAACATCGGAGGTTACCAGATTTATACCACCATGGATATCAATGCTCAGCAGGCTGTGGAGGAGGAGTTCAGCAACCCGGCTAACTTCGAAGAAAGCCCGGATGATGTACCTGTTGAAGGCTCTATGGTTATTATTAACCAAGAGACCGGCGGTATCGTTGCCATGGCCGGTGGGCGTGAGTATACGAGAGGCGGGTTCAGCCGGGCAACCGACAGCCGTCGCCAACCGGGCTCCGCGTTGAAGCCAATTGTGTCGTACGCACCTGCGCTGGAATCCGGGAATTTCACGAAAAATTCCAGGCTGAGCAATAAAAAGCAGTGCTTCGGCGGCAATTACTGTCCGAATAACCTGCATGGTTACTCGGAGACAATCAGTATGCCTGAAGCGATTCAGCGCTCCGAGAATATTCCGGCCGTCTGGCTGTTGAATCAGATTGGAGTTAAGACCGGTTTTGATTTTGCGCAGAGTTTGGGCATCAAAATGTCCGAGGGTGACGCGAATCTGTCCCTTGCACTGGGCGGAATGGATACCGGTACAAATACTTTTGAAATGGCCCAAGCGTTCAGTGCCTTCGCAAATGGCGGTGAGTTTAAAGAGGCCTTTGCGATCAAACAGATTAAAGATAACAAAGGTAAGGTTGTGCACGAGAACAAAGGAAGCAAAGGGAAGCGTGTAATGGAAGCTTCTACAGCTTCGCAAATGACAGACATGATGCGTCGCGTCGTTGATGAAGGAACGGGCAAGAACGCCCGGATCAGTCGTCCGGTAGCCGGTAAGACCGGAACCACGCAAAGTGGATACAAGGGTGTTAGCTCGAACCGTGATGTTTGGTTTGTCGGATACACACCGGAGTTAACCGCTGCTGTGTGGATGGGATACGATACGCCTGACCGACAGCATCTGCTGAAACGAAGCAGCTCGATCTCGGCTTCATTATGGGGCAAAGTGATGGAGAAGGCGGTTCAGGGTTATGAAGCGAAGAACTTCCCGAGCACCGAACCGCCACCGCCTCCAGTAGAAGAAACGACTTTAACCGCCGTCAGCGGACTGACCGGTTCGTATAATGGCGAGACACAAACCGTATCTCTGAGCTGGAATGCGGTTCAAGGCAGCAATATTCAGTATCACTTGTATCGTAAGGAAACATCCGAGGCGGAATACACCCGTATTCTCGATTCCTTGGGCGGAACCTCCATTGAAGATGTGAGCGCCATGGAAGGATTGACCTACGATTACTACGTGACTGCTTTTGATACTTCGACTGGCAAGGAGTCGGAACCTTCGAACGTTCTGCAGGTCGTCGCTGTTTCGGAGGAGCTGCCGCCCGAGGAAGTGGAACCACCTCCGGTAGATACCGAAGAACCGCCTCCGGTTGAGGATGGTGACAATGGAGCAGGGAACGAAGTGCCTCCGGGTAACGAAAACGGTAATGGCACTGGTCCTGGAGATACAGGCAATGGAAATGGCACTGGTGAAGGACCTGGCAGCGGAAACGGCAATGGAACGAATCCACCTCCTGACAATGGGACCGGAACGGGTCAAGACGGCCAGAACCCAGGCAATGGTTCTGATGGTTCAGGGGATGGCTCCAACAATGGAGGCAGCGGCACAGGGGGAACCAACTCGGATACGGGCAATGTTTCTACGGTACCGGGGACCATTGTTGATCCATCGGATCCTGCGAATACACAGGATGCACCGCAAGAAAGCCCATAACCAAACAAGAAAGCCTCCGCTTGAATTGCGGGGGCTTCTTTGTTTTGAGTGTGAAACCCAAATGTGGTAAGCTGGGAATACGATATGGGGAGGAAAAGTTCCATGAAACGTAAATTCGGAGATCGGGCGAATTGGCGCCGTATCACCCGCCGACACTTCACTTCCCGGTATGTGGAATGTGAGCAATTTACAGGGTATCTCACGCTATATACCATATACGGCCTGAAAGAACCGTTGTGGAAGACGTATGGCCGTCATACCTACCGAATCGCGGACAAAGGTTATTCTTGGCTGCAGTATTATCCGAAGGACAGCCATTTCATCGTTACCGCCATGTTTGATGACAAGCGAAAGATCGTGCAATGGTACATTGATATTTGCAAGAAGCAAGGAGTAACCGATCAGGGTGTCCCTTGGTTTGACGATCTGTATCTGGACGTTGTGGTCGTCAAGAACGGTGAAGTGTTTTTGCTGGATGAAGATGAGCTTGAGGATGCCCTGCGCCGGAATGATATTACCCGGGATGATTACAGGCTTGCTAAGGTGACTGCAAGGAACCTTCTTCGGGCCATCGACGCACATGAATTTCCTTACTTTATGATGTCTCTGAAGCATCGTGACCAGTTATTTCATAACGGAGAATTTAGGAGGAAGAAATAATGCGTCAGGAAATACATAAGAATTTGCCGAGAGCGGGCACGAAGAAGAGAGCATGGCTTAGAAGAGGGATGTATGCCCTGCTCTCTCTCGTTGTTCTTGGGGTATTGTGGTCGGGTTATGCGTATTGGAAAATTGAAAGCGCAGAGAGCAGCCCGGCAGAGAAAGCGGACGTCGGCATCATTCTGGGTGCATCCATGTGGGGCGATCAGCCAAGCCCGGGACTGCGGGAACGGCTGGAGCAAGCATTGGTTGAATACAACGCAGGACGATTTGATACTTTTATCGTGTCAGGCGGTCTCGACAAGCCAGGGTATACGTATACCGAAGCCGAAGGGATGAGAAACTTCCTGGTGGAGGCCGGCGTACCTGAAGAGCGCATCTACTTGGAAAACGAAGCCACGAGCACCTATGAGAATTTGCTCTACAGTCAAGATATCATGGAGAACAACGGGTGGAAGACGGCCATAATAATTACGCATGATTATCATGGCACGAGGTCGATGGAGGTAGCAACCACTCTTGGTTATGATCATCCTTCTATGTCGCTGACGGAATCTACCGTTCTCCCCATGGTCAAACACAAGTCGAGAGAAGTGCTTGCTTACACGAAATGGACGGCTGATCGGCTGCTGATCGCAGTTGGTGTCCTATGAGGACGAAACTTCTAATAAGCAGGCTGTAAATAGAATACATTGGAATAGATAGTCAGCCCTTTGGATAAAGAGGTGAGGAGCAATGAACGGGCGTGTAACGGCCGCTAACGGCCGATCTGAAGGACGGCCATCCAGGCAGATTAATGTCGTGCTCCGCAGCGCGGAACCTCCGCTTGTCAGCAGCGTGGTTCCGGAACGCGAACCGGCCCCTTCGCCAAACCCTGTTTCCCAGCACAGTCTATTCCAGGAAATACAGAAAGAGCTGGATCAGCTAGTAGGTCTGGATCAAATCAAAGACCTGGTGTTCGAAATTTACGCTTTGCTTCAAGTGTCTCAGATGCGTTCAGAAGCAGGCTTATTAAGTGGCGGTCATGTATACCATATGATTTTTAAAGGAAATCCCGGTACCGGCAAAACGACTGTCGCGCGCATCGTTGCGAAGCTGTTCCAGAAGATGGGCGTGCTGAGCAAAGGACATCTGGTTGAAGTAGAAAGAGCGGATCTTGTCGGCGAATATATCGGCCATACTGCTCAAAAGACCAGAGAACTGGTCAAGAAAGCACTGGGAGGAATCCTGTTTATTGACGAGGCATACAGCTTGGCACGAGGCGGCGAGAAGGATTTTGGCAAGGAAGCGATCGATACCCTTGTAAAGTCAATGGAGGATCACAAGAATCAATTTATTCTGATATTGGCAGGATACAGTGATGAGATCGATTTTTTTATGGATACGAATCCTGGACTGCATTCCCGGTTTCCGATACAGATGGACTTTCCGGATTACAACATGGATCAGTTGATTCAGATTTCAGAGCTGATGGCAAAGGAGCGGGATTATATTTTGATGCCGCAGTCGCTCAGCAAGCTGAAGGATCATCTGCAATCTGAGAAGGATCATGGACTCCATGCCTTCAGTAATGCCCGTTATGTGAGGAATGTGATCGAGAAATCCATTCGCAATCAATCGGTTCGGCTGCTGAACCAATATGTGACCGGGAATCCCGGCAAGCTTGAGCTTATGACACTAAGGCCGGAGGACTTTAAGTTAAACGGAAAATTACAATGATTTTAAACCTGTCTTCGAACATAATGAAGGGGTAACACCGCTTCCTGATCATCATCATGTTTATTGCAGGCAGCCGTGGTTAGTTAACATAAGAGACGTAATCGTTAGAAGGAGTTGGATATATGACTAATACAACGCATGATACCCGGACAGAGATCGAAGATAGGGCTATACTGGTCAGCTTGGTGACGGATAAGGTTAAACGTTCGGGAATCAATCCCGAATATTCTTTGCAGGAGCTGGTTCAGCTCGCTGAAACGGCTGGAGTTGAGGTGCTGGATGTGATCACCCAGAATCGCGAAGTCCCGGACTCCAAATGGTTTATCGGTAAGGGAAAAGTTGAAGAACTTCGCATGGCGATTGATGGATTGGGCGCAACCACCGCGATATTCGATCAGGAGTTATCCGGTGCGCAAGTACGGAATTTGGAAGAATCCCTCGATGTGAAGATTATCGATCGGACTCAATTGATTCTGGATATTTTCGCCCAGCGCGCCAAGACGCGTGAGGGGATTGTTCAGGTGGAGCTGGCTCAGCTTACGTATCTGCTCCCGCGGTTGTCGGGACATGGCAAGAATCTGTCAAGGCTCGGAGCGGGGATCGGGACACGCGGACCGGGCGAGAGCAAACTCGAAACCGACCGCAGGCATATTCGCGACAGAATCAGTGACCTGAAGCGGCAGCTGGATGAGATGACAAGGCACCGGAGTCTGCACCGGGAGCGCCGCAAGAAGAGTGGCGCCGTACAGGTAGCCTTGGTCGGCTATACGAATGCCGGCAAATCGACACTGCTGAATCGTTTAACGGCCGCAGACGTGTATATCGAAGATCAACTGTTTGCTACGCTGGATCCGACCTCGCGTGCACTCGAACTGCCAAGCGGCAAAGAAGTGGTCCTTACGGATACCGTAGGATTCATTCAGAATCTTCCACATGATCTCGTTGCGGCATTCCGTGCGACGCTGGAAGAAGCCAATGAAGCGGATCTGATCCTTCATGTTGTGGATTCCTCCTCACCCATGCGAGATGAGCAGATGGCTGTGGTTCATTCTATTCTGCAGGACCTGGGAGCAGCGGATAAACCGCAGATCGTTCTTTTTAACAAGAAGGATGCGTGTGAGCCGGAGCAGTTGGAGATGCTGCCGACCGGGGAGGGGCAATTAAAGATTAGTGCTTATAATGATCAGGACCTGGACACGGTCCGTGAAGCGATCCAGAACCAGCTGTCGGGTGGGAATGTGACGTTTCGTATTCCCGCTGACCGGGGCGATCTGAACTCGGCTGTATACCGTATCGGCGACGTGCTGGAGCAGTCTCTTGATGAGAATGATATCCTCTACGAGGTTCGAATTAATAAAGCTGATTACGAGAAGATGGGTTATGTGCTTCATGATTACGTTCAGCAGCAGTAATGGAGATACAACAGCGTGAATTAAAGATGAAGTGTTAAGATGTGAGACATCATGTGTAATAGAGGAGAGAGCGGTTTGTCATGGCAAGATTTTCGCAGGATATACTTGGATTAAGCAATGAGATGGAAGCAAAAATAGGACAGCGCTTGCGCGAGATTGACGCGATCGTGGACTTCAATCAGTGGAAGGTGATCGATGCCTTCCAGAAGCATCACGTAAGTGATTTTCACTTCGCGGCTTCCACCGGCTATGCATACAATGATCGCGGGCGGGAAGTGCTGGATGAAGTATATGCAGACGTATTCGGGGCCGAATCGGCCCTGGTGCGTCCTCATTTTGCTTCCGGGACGCATACGATTTCGACGGCGCTGTTTGGCGTTTTAAGACCAGGAGATGAGCTGCTGTACATTTCCGGACGTCCGTATGACACTCTTCATAAAGTCATCGGCGAGCCTGGAGACGGCACGGGTTCCCTTCGGGATTTTGGCATCGGTTATCATGAGATTGCGCTAACAGAACAAGGTGAGATTGATTGGAATCAGGTGGAGATGATGATCACGCCAACAACGAAAGTCATCGGTATCCAGCGTTCCCGCGGATATGATTGGCGCTCTTCCTTTACGGTCTCTCAGATCGGTGAAATGGTTGCCCGTATCCGTTCCATTCGCGAGGATTTGATTATTTTCGTAGATAACTGCTATGGCGAGTTTACGGAGCAATTGGAGCCTACCGAAGTTGGTGTTGACCTGATGGCAGGTTCTCTCATCAAAAACCCGGGCGGCGGCATTGCCGAAACCGGTGGTTACATCTGTGGCAAGGAAGCCTATGTGGATATGGCAGCCTATCGGCTTACCGCTCCGGGAATCGGGCGTGAGGTGGGAGCTATGCTAGGCACGACGAGGGGGATTTACCAGGGGTTATTCCTCGCGCCTTCTACGGTGGGACAAGCGGTCAAGGGCAGTGTATATGCTGCTGCGATGTTTGAGGCCGTAGGATTTACAACCAAGCCGGGCTGGCAGGACGAACGGACGGATTTGATCCAGGCCGTTTCTTTTACCGGACCGGATCACTTGATCGCTTTTGTTCAAGGGATTCAGCGGGCAGCGGCAGTAGACAGTCATGTGGTGCCTGAGCCTTGGGATATGCCTGGATATGAGCACCCGGTAATCATGGCGGCAGGCACGTTCATTCAGGGAGGAAGCCTTGAATTATCGGCAGATGCTCCTATCCGATCTCCATACATTGGTTATATGCAAGGGGGTCTGACGTACTCTCATGTTAAATATGGGGTACTTATGGCCCTTCAAAGTATGAAAGATCGTAAACTATTGTGAGTTATCCTTACATGCGGTTGACGTAGCTGATCAGGAAATGTACAATAGGATCAGAATAGACCACTTGGAAGGTTGATGAGATATGGGTGATGAGATTCGGAGGAATATGGCGTTATTTCCGATAGGCATCGTTATGAAGCTTACGGATCTATCTGCCAGACAGATACGCTATTATGAGCAGCATAATTTAATTGTCCCTGCCCGCACATCGGGCAACCAACGCCTGTTTTCCTTCAATGATGTGGAGCGACTGCTAGAGATTAAGGCTTTGATTGAGAAAGGTGTTAACATCGCTGGCATTAAGCAAGTTATGAACCCTGTCACAAAAGAGTCTGAAGAGGCTACCGTCATTACTCCTGATACGGAGAACAGACGCCGTGAGATGTCAGAGTCGCAGCTGCGTCGTTTGCTGAAGCAGGAATTGATTACCGCTAAAAGACCGGGTCAGGTTTCATTGATTCAAGGGGAATTATCCCGGTTTTTTAATAAATAAGGATTGCCATGCTGTAATTCTTCATTCACATTACTAGTTTTTATTTAAAAAGGAGAGGATAAAGTGAGTTATACCAGAGAGGACATTCTACGCATTGCACAAGAAGAAAATGTTCGATTTATCCGCTTGCAATTTACAGATTTGCTTGGAACGATCAAAAACGTTGAAATTCCTGTAAGCCAGCTGCCAAAAGCACTTGATAATAAAATGATGTTTGATGGTTCTTCCATCGAAGGTTATGTACGTATTGAAGAATCCGATATGTATCTGTATCCGGACCTCGATACTTTTATGATTTTCCCATGGGTATCCGAGGATCGTGTTGCGCGTTTGATCTGCGATATCTATATGCCTGACGGCACTCCATTTGCCGGAGATCCGCGCGGTATTCTGAAGAGAGCTTTGGAAGAAGCCGAAGAGATGGGTTTCACTTCAATGAATGTAGGTCCAGAACCGGAATTCTTCCTGTTCAAGACTGATGAAAAAGGCAACCCAACCATGGAGCTCAATGACCAAGGCGGATACTTTGACCTGGCACCAACGGACCTTGGCGAGAATTGCCGCCGCGATATCGTGTTGACGCTGGAAGAGATGGGTTTTGAGATCGAAGCATCTCACCATGAGGTGGCTCCTGGCCAACACGAAATTGACTTTAAATATGCGAGTGCTATCAAAGCAGCCGATCAGATCCAAACCTTTAAATTGGTTGTTAAGACGATTGCTCGTCAGCATGGTCTGATTGCTACCTTTATGCCGAAACCACTCTTTGGCGTGAACGGCTCGGGTATGCACTGCAACCAATCGCTCTTCAAAGGCAACGAGAACGCGTTTGTTGATGAGAGTGATGAGCTTGGCTTGAGCGTAACCGCTCGTAACTACATGGCGGGTATTCTTAAGCATGCACGCGCATTTGCTGCGATTACGAACCCTACGGTTAACTCGTACAAGCGTCTCGTGCCTGGTTACGAAGCACCCTGCTACGTAGCGTGGTCTGCAAGCAACCGCAGCCCGATGATCCGCATTCCTGCATCCCGTGGCCTCAGCACACGTATCGAAGTGCGTAACCCGGATCCAGCAGCTAACCCATACCTCGCTCTTGCTGTAATGCTAAAAGCAGGTTTGGATGGCGTTAAACGCGAATTGTCCCTCCCAGCTCCAATCGACCGTAACATCTATGTGATGACGGAAGAAGAGCGGATCGAGGAAGGTATCCCAAGCTTACCGGCAAACCTGAAGGAAGCGCTCAACGAATTGATTCGCAGCGAAGTTATTTCCGACGCACTCGGCGATCATGCGCTGGCGCATTTCTATGAGCTGAAGGAAATCGAATGGGACATGTACCGCACACAAGTTCACCAATGGGAACGCGATCAGTACATTACGATGTATTAATAGAGGAATCCCCGCTGCTATATGGCAGTGGGGATTTTTTTGTTTAAGTCGGTGTAGGTATGGCAGCGCCGACTTGTCATTCCAACTACGCTTGATTACAATAACATTACCCGAAATCAAAGGAATAACCGTAGAGGAGATTATAAATGGCCGTACTTAGGGACCTCCATGAAGAGGGAACTCGGGTTGAATTCCGTTTTATATCACGAATACCTGGTGAGAATGAAGGATGCCAGATCCATTTTAAGTTTTTTGAAGCGGATCATTTAATCTATGATTTGAATTTTGGTTGGACCAACCTGACGATTCGAAATTATATTAGAGTTACGACGGAATTTCCTCTTGAAAGGCTTAATTCATTTAGTCTTAATGGTTTATTTATGTCTTTTGAAAAACATTTATATCAATTGGATTGGAAAGAAACAGATACGGCAGGAAGTTATCAATTGGGTTTTTACGGATCTGAGCAGGATTTTAATCTTACTGCTGATATAGAATCCG
Organism: Paenibacillus sp. LBL; assembly: GCF_029893715.1. NCBI lineage: Bacteria > Bacillati > Bacillota > Bacilli > Caryophanales > Paenibacillaceae > Paenibacillus > Paenibacillus sp. LBL. The sequence goes on from NZ_JARXYU010000004.1 coordinate 438,780, forward strand.
TAAGAAGATTTGGTTCTGAATTTAAATTGGATTGGGACCAGGCTCCTTTAACGAGTGAGTAACATAATCTTTAGAAACCAGCTAACATTAACCGGGAATGAAGGGGATCTACTCCATGTGGGGGAAGATGCCTTTTTTATTTATCAAAATTAGGGAACTTTTACTCGCTTCAATGACTCTAATTAGATGAGGTGAATCGGTTGGAGCTTGAATACGTAACACAAATGTCGAAGATGGATACACAAACCTTGAATGAAATGATGAACCAGTATGGAAATGATATATGGAATTACGCCTATTTTTTGACCAAGCAACATGCTCTTGCTGATGACATTGCCCAAGAGGTTTTTATTAAGGCCTATTATGGAATACATACGTTTCGTGGGCAGTCGACGTTAAAGACATGGCTGCTTACGATTACAAGACATACGGCGTTCCGGCACAAACAGGCTTTTTTCTTGCGGAAAGTGACCTTGCAGGACAAGCCGCGTCTGGATGACCAGAGCCGGTCAGCTGAAGCGGAATATATGGAAAGTCAGTATACGGATGAGATATGGAGGATGATTATGAGTCTGCCAAGAAAGTTCAGGGAGGTGCTGGTTCTAGATCTTTACTACGAAATGCCGATCACTCAGATAGCGGAGCTTCTAAACGTAGCGACTGGTACGGTTAAATCCAGGCTGTATCGGGCGAGAAAAAAAGTGCAGAACATGTTAAAGGAGAATTCTGGTTATGAATGAGGAAAAGCCTGATTGGTACGAGCGAGCGCAACAAGGTCCTTTTCAAAATGAACCATTTACCGCCGAGATGAAAAATAAGGTACAGGTGTCACTGACCCAAGGTAGCCATAGATCAAAGCGTCGTCCATATTTACGTGTTGGTATGACTGGCGTGCTATTGTTTGTCACTCTACTGCTATTGATTCAGTTTCCTTGGGGGGAACGTACGGTACAACAGCATACGGCAGGGGGGGGACCATCCCCATCTGTGACGGAGACGATTCGCGCAGAAGGTACAACGGATGAAGGAACGTTACAGGTAGTTGCCATCGATAAGGAAGAGATAACGGAATTAGGAGCTCCCAGCTGTTTCGGACTCGAAACGGATCTGTCGTTTAAAGGGGATTACAAAGTGAAGTACGCGGCAGAGGGGACCTCGGAGGATGTGGTTGTCCTTGAGGATCTCACCTTCATACAACCAACTTCCGCTGCTCTTCAGATGATTCGATTGCCTTTTCAGGAAGCGGATGTGTTCATACTCGCCCCGCAATATAAGGACTGTCACGGAATACAAATCTATGCATTTGCGGTGGAGCATGGGAGTGGTAAGGCGGTGCAGCTGCAATTTGAGGAGGAGTTTTCTAGAGCCAGCACGTCCTATTACAGACCGGGCACTACACCTACGGTGAAAGATAATAAGCTTGTTCTGAAGTCCACGGAGGGTCCAGGCGGGGAAGGCTCGCCTGAATATAATATGGCTGAGAGAATGTATCAATTAGATCTTAGGCAAAATGCCATGGCGATGGTCTTGCGCAAGGACCGGAAATCTTAAGGATTAAATAACGTAGCACAAGAGGTTACCATCCAACTAAGGGAAGGTAACCTCTTGTTCATTGATATATGAAGTTAGTGTACATCCCTAAAGAGACCGATGACTTTGCCGAGAATGGTTACATGATTCAGGCGCAGGGGCTCGTAAGTAGGATTCTCCGGCTGCAAGCGAACGTGGTCCTTCTCTTTGTAGAAGGTCTTTACGGTTGCTTCGTCTTCCTCTGTCATCGCTACTACAATGTCCCCGTTGTCTGCAGTTTGCTGCTGGCGAACAATGACATAGTCACCGCTATGTATGCCAGCTTCAATCATGCTGTCACCAACAACAGATAACATGAATACCTTATCGTCGCCTACATAATGCTGAGGGAGGGGGAAGTAATCCTCGATGTTCTCCATGGCGGTAATAGGTACGCCTGCAGTGACTTTACCGACAACAGGCACTCTGGCAATGGTGTGGGTAAACAGATTAGCGCTATCGGATTCTTCTTGGCCAAGCAGTTCGATCGCTCTTGGCTTCGTAGGGTCACGGCGGATCAAACCTTTCTTCTCCAATCGGTCTAGATGCCCATGGACCGTTGAACTGGAAGCTAGTCCTACAGCCTCGCCGATTTCCCGGACAGAAGGCGGGTAACCCTTGCTACGAACTTCGTTGCGGATAAACTCTAAGATCGCCAGCTGGCGGCTGGATATTTTCGACATGCCGTATCAACCCCATTTAGTAACGTTTGGGAAAATTATAACATAGAACTTCCGTTCGTACAAACATAAGTTCTAAAAAAAGATAGAACAAATGTTCTTTTGGGTATTGTATCAAACAAATGTTCGTGTTATTATGAATTCATAAGAGAACACTTGTTTGGGAGATGATGATTCCATGTTGAAATACAGTACATACCGTAGTATTTATGAGAACGTTCCTGTGCGAACGGAGAAGTCTTCGGTGACTTGGGTCTATCAATTGAAATCCAGAATGACTTCCATCCCCTTAATTAAACTTCTATTCATTCTGCTGATTGTTGCATCCTTTTGGACGGGGGCCTATTCCGTTTTTGCCGGGGGAATGGAGAAGCCGACAGGTGAGAAGTTGGTCATTGTTCAATCCGGCGATAGTTTATGGCGTATCGCTTCCCTTCATAAACCAGCTGATATGGATACGCGCGTATATATTGATAGTATTAGAAGAACGAACGGTTTGAAGGGTCCTGACATACAGGCAGGAGAGGTGTTATCATTACCGGTGTGGTAAGTAATGAGCAATCCATTCTAACGCGTATTGTGTATTTCTAATTACTAATACTCTATTGTTAATGATGGGGAGAACCCATTCATACTGATCATACATTCATATTTATTCTTAATGAGAGTTTGCAAGGGTGCGGTTTCCTTGACAAGCTCTTTTTCACATGTTTAAGTTATAAATGATATTGGAATTGGAGGAGAAGGCATGGATATTGATACTTTGGTGGAACGCATTAATGTATTAGCAAGAAAACAGAAGAGTGAAGGGTTGACCGAAGAAGAGCAGAAGGAACGGGCTGAGCTTCGGGAAATATACCTTAACAATATTCGTAGTAACTTTAGACAACAGCTTGAATCGATTGAATGGGTAGATGAAAATGAAGAAAAAGGCGGCCCACGATTAAAGCAGTAGTCTATGAAAACTGTCTCATGATCTGATCAGAGGATTAATGGGCAGATAGAAGGATAGAATTATAACATTTGGGATGCCGGTTCATTTGTAGAGAATTGAACACGGTTTCCCAAATTTATATGGTTTAAATCATATTGAAATTGAGTCCAGGGGGAACCATATGTCACGATCATGGGAAAGAAAAGTCAACAAGAATATGTCACAACTCAACAAGCAGCGTAAGAAGCAAGGGCTGTCCTCGTACCAAGGTTCCACCATCTCCGATAAGAGTGATGTGTTTAAAGGACGTAAATACGTTCTGCCGTTAGTGCTCGTTGCGCTTGCCGGGCTGTACGCCCTTCTGGGCACTGCAACGTCTGGGGCAACAGGAGGAAGCAATGATGTGTTGAACTGGGTGGGTGTCAGTTTGTATATTCTATTGGCGCTTATGATTTTCTTGCGTAAGCCTTATTTGAAGATAGAGCGTGCCTCTGTATCCACGATGAAATTCAACCGGGAACGCCGTTTGGCTGTATCTGACATCGAGAAAATCAAAATTGCTTCGGGTTCCGTGGTTATCCAGGGCAAAGGGAAAGCGGGCAATTGGGTGTTCTCACGCATGATGAATCTTTATGATACCAAAGCGATGGGCGAGAGGCTGGAGGAGTTTGCCAAAACTCATCAAATTCCAGTGGAGCATGACTAATCGACAGAGCAGATAACAGTCAATATGGGGAGTGGGAGAGAAATGCCGATAGCTGCAGTGTTATTTGATTTGGATGATACGTTATTGTGGGACGAACGAAGTGTGGAAGAGGCTTTCGAAGTGACAAGCCAAGCGGGGGCAGCGGAAACCGGCGTCAATGCAGCTGAACTGCTGTCTGCGGTCAGGGAGGAAGCAAGAGCGTTATATGAATCGTATGATACGTTTGCTTTTACTAAAATGATCGGAATTAATCCGTTTGAAGGCTTGTGGGCGAATTTTACGGCTGGAGCACAGCCGGAATTCAGGAAACTTCAGGAACTTGCACCCGTTTACCGCAAAGAGTCGTGGCGCCGGGGACTTATTCGCGTGGGTGTGGATAATGAGTCGTTGGCTGAGAAGCTGGCTGAACGATTTGCTTCAGAACGTCGAACAAGACCCTATGTATATGAAGAGACCTTTGAAATTCTGAAGGAATTGCAGGGCAACGTGAAATTACTGCTTCTTACGAACGGAAGTCCTGATCTGCAACAGGAGAAGCTGGATGGCGTCCCGGAGCTGGTCCCATATTTCGATCATATTATCATTTCCGGCGATTTCGGCAAGGGTAAGCCAGATGTCTCCATATTCAAGCATGCACTTGATCTGTTAGGTGTGGAGGCCGATCAAGCTGTTATGGTCGGGGATAAACTGACAACGGATATTAAGGGCGGCAATGCGGCTGGGCTCCATACCGTATGGATCAATCGGGTCGATCGTCCCCATGATCCGGGTATACAGCCGAAGTTTGAAATCAAGCATTTATCCGAACTGCACGGCATTTTGAGGAATTTGTAAATTACAAGTATATTAATATCCATCGATACGTTATCGTACATAGAAACAGTCCTGAAGCAGATTATGCGATCCGGGGCTGTTTTTTTGTTGGTCCTGTCGCCTGAGGTTTGTTGTGATTACCGCCTGTGATAAACGTCACACAATTGTAAGCTGTATGAGATAGAAAAAAAAGGTTAATACGATATAATGGATAGTAAGCTTACGCAGATTGGCATTGACCATTACGTGGATGAACCATACATAGCATTATATCGTAAAGAGGTGTTAGGCATGACTACGAAAAAGGTGGCTTTGTTTGCAGCGATGGTACTTATGGCTGTTGCGCTTGCTGCATGCAGTGACAGCCAAGCGGAATACAGCGATGATGTGATGGCAGAGCCTATCATTGTAGAACTGACGTTGACGCCGGAGAGCATTCAGGCTGGTGAGAAGGTATTAATTCAAGCAAAGGTGACACAAGCAGGCAATCCGGTGGAAGATGCGAATGATGTGGAATTTGAAGTAACACTCGAAGGTGGAGGCGTACAGGCGAAGGTGCCGGTTAAGCACGATCAGGATGGGGTATACCAAATGGAAAAAACCTTCCCCGATGCCGGAACGTATCGTATCGTTTCGCACGTCACTGCAAGAGGACAGCACTCGATGCCGTTGAAGGAACTCACGGTAACGGAGTAATGGAGTAATGCAACACAATAAAATAAGGCAGCGCAGGATCCGTGAATCGGATGGTTGCGCTGCCTTATTTTATTTTCCTATTCAATCAACCATTGCAGTTTTATTGGAACTGGGGATCCGCTACCGGTGTAGCTACCCATCCGTTCTCTTCAATGAAGAGACGAACTGCGATGATCTGTTTGTTCTCCATCAATGTGAAGAAGTGAGGCGTGTTTTCCGGAACGGAAATGACATCGCCGGGCTCAAGCTCAACATTAAAGTATCCTACATCGTCAGAACCTTTAATAATGAAGATCCCTTTACCGCCGACTATCGCACGGATTTCGTCTTCCGAGTGCGTGTGAACCTCTTCGAATTTCTTCAGCAGGTCCTCTATATTGGGCGTTGACTCGGAAAGTGTGATGACATCCCAAATTTTGTAGCCGCGTCTTGCAGCCAGGTCGCGAATCTCTACATCAAAGATGTCCAAAATGCGCTTCTTATCGTCATCACTAAGCTTGAAATTTTCTTGAAGCGCTGCCGGGAGTTTTTCCATATTCCAGTGCTCGTAAACAACCTCTTGGTTATTCAGGAATTCCCGAACATTTTCTTCCCCGGTAATACGTTCGTTCGTATTGCGAATTACAATCTCTGCCATAGCTCTAACCCTCTTTCTCCCGTTGGATTAATATGTATTATAGCCCCCCTCACCGCGTTTGTCATCTGCAAATGTTGATTTGCCCGAGTAACAACGCATATTTCAGCTTTTCTATTGAAAAATATTCTGATACACTAAGATTTAACGTTTTCCGGGGAGGTTTATGAGTTGAACAAGCCTAGCTTACAAGAAGTACTTAAGGAACGAATATTAATTCTTGATGGTGCCATGGGCACCATGATACAGCAAGAGGACCTCTCGGCAGAAGATTTTGGCGGCCCGGAGCTGGACGGTTGTAATGAAATGCTGGTCATTCATCGGCCGGATGTCATTCAGAAAATACATGAACAATACCTTGAAGCAGGTGCAGACCTGATTGAAACGAATACATTTGGCTCAACCTCCGTTGTCCTTGCTGAATATGATGTTCCGGAGCTTGCCAGGGAACTCAACCTGAAAGCAGCGCATTTGGCGCGTGCTGCGGTTGAAAAATATTCTACCCCGGACAGTCCTCGCTATGTGGTGGGGGCAATGGGGCCGACAACCAAGACGCTCTCCGTCACCGGCGGTGTGACTTTTGCCGAGTTGATTGAGAGTTACGAGGAGCAGGCCGTGGCTTTGATTGAAGGAGGGGTTGATGCGCTGCTGCTCGAAACTTCACAGGATACGTTGAACGTTAAAGCGGGGAGCATTGGCATTCGCCAGGCGTTTGAGAAGACGGGTGTTACCCTTCCTATTATGATTTCCGGTACCATCGAACCGATGGGAACCACGCTTGCCGGTCAGAATATTGAAGCATTCTACATTTCATTGGAACATTTAAATCCGGTATCCATCGGGCTTAACTGCGCTACAGGCCCGGAATTCATGCGCGACCATATCCGGTCTTTGTCTGAAATGTCAAGAAGTGCGATCAGTTGTTATCCTAACGCTGGTCTGCCTGACGAGAACGGTCAGTATCATGAATCCCCTGAGTCGTTGGCCCAGAAGATGGGTGCTTTTGCAGAAAAGGGATGGCTCAATATTGCCGGCGGTTGCTGCGGGACAACTCCTGATCATATTCGTGCGCTAAAGAATACGATGGACACCTTCCTGCCACGTCCGCTGGATGGTACGCATTTACCGGCATTGTCCGGCATCGAGCCTGTCTATATTGAGCAGGAAAACCGCCCATATATGGTGGGTGAACGTACGAATGTACTGGGTTCGCGCAAGTTTAAGCGTCTAATTGTTGAAGGCAAATACGAAGAGGCATCCGAGATTGCCCGTGCACAAGTGAAGAACGGTGCTCATATTATTGACGTTTGTGTGCAGGACCCTGATCGTGAAGAAAGTGAAGACATGGTCAAATTCCTGGAGCTCGTGGTGAAAAAGGTTAAGGTACCACTGATGGTGGATACAACCGATCCGGCTGTCATTGACTTAGCCCTCCAATACTCGCAAGGCAAAGCGATAATTAACTCCATTAACCTTGAAGATGGCGAGGAGAAATTTGAGCAAGTGATTCCCTTGGTACACAAATACGGTGCTGCGGTCGTAGTGGGCACCATTGATGAGAGCGGCCAGGCGATCCATCGTGACGACAAGCTGAAGGTAGCTCAGCGCTCTTATGATCTGCTCGTGAACAAGTATGGCGTTTCACCGGAAGATATTATTTTTGACACACTGGTATTCCCTGTAGGTACTGGAGACGAGCAGTACATCGGATCCGCCAAGGAAACCATTGAAGGCATTCGTATTATAAAAGAAGCGATGCCGAAAGTGCATACGATTCTTGGAATCAGCAACGTTTCCTTCGGATTGCCGGAAGCAGGACGCGAAGTGCTGAATTCCGTGTATCTGTACGAATGCACCAAGGCGGGCCTGGATTATGCGATTGTGAACACAGAGAAGCTGGAACGGTATGCCTCCATTCCGGAAGAGGAGCGCCGGTTGGCGGAGGATCTGATCTACCGCACCAATGATGAGACATTGGCAGCCTTTGTGGCGGCATTCCGCAACAAGAAGGTCGAGAAGAAGGTTCAAGTCTCGAATTTGACACTTGAGGAACGCCTTGCCTCCTATGTAGTGGAAGGGTCTAAGGAAGGACTTATTTCGGACTTGGATGAAGCATTAACCAAATACGGAGCCCTTGAGATTATTAACGGCCCCTTGATGAATGGAATGAGCGAGGTTGGCCGCTTGTTCAACAACAATGAGTTAATCGTGGCAGAAGTGCTCCAGAGCGCAGAAGTAATGAAAGCCTCCGTGGCGTATTTGGAATCTTTTATGGAGAAAAACGAGTCATCGGTCAAAGGTAAAATCATGCTCGCCACCGTCAAGGGAGATGTGCATGATATCGGCAAAAACCTGGTGGAGATCATTCTGTCCAACAATGGTTATCGAATCATTAATTTGGGTATAAAAGTACCACCGGAGCAAATTATCGAGGCCTACCGGCGTGAACAGCCTGATGCAATCGGTTTGTCCGGTTTGCTGGTCAAATCAGCCCAGCAGATGGTATCAACGGCCCAGGATTTGAAGAATGCCGGGATCAGCGTTCCGATTATGGTAGGCGGAGCTGCCCTGACACGAAAATTCACCAAAACGCGCATTCGTCCGGAGTACGATGGGATGGTGCTCTATGCCAAGGATGCGATGGATGGTCTTGCTTTGGCAAACCAGCTTAGCGATCCGGTGCAGCGGACAAGAATGGTTGAAGATATCAAGGCAGAGCAAGAAGCGGAAGCTGCGGCTCCTCAAGTGGTGAAAGTGATGCCTAAGCTGTCAGAGGGCTTGCGATCCAAAATATCGACAGATGTCCCGGTGTATATACCGCCGGATATGGAGCGGCATGTGCTCCGGAATTATCCGATCTCGCATATCCTGCCTTATATCAACATGCAGATGCTGTTAGGACATCATCTGGGACTTAAAGGATCCGTTGAACAGCTGTTAAAAGCAAATGATCCGAAGGCAGTATCCCTTAAGGAAACCGTTGACGGTATCCTGGAGGAGGCCGTTCAATCGGGCATCATTCAGGCGCATGCCATGTACCGTTTCTTCCCGGCGCAGTCGAGAGGCAACGATATCATCATATATGATCCGAATGACACAACCAAAGAACTGCATACGTTTACGTTTCCGAGACAGCAGGTTGAGCCATACCTATGTCTGGCGGATTTCTTGAAATCCGTAGATAGCGGCGTGATGGATTACGTCGGATTTCTCGTTGTTACAGCAGGACACGGCGTAGGAAAACTGTCCGGGGAATGGAAGGACAAGGGAGATTATCTCCGCTCCCATGCGCTTCAATCCGTTGCCCTGGAAACGGCAGAAGGACTGGCGGAGCGGATTCATCACATGATGCGGGATACTTGGGGATATCCGGATCCGGCAGACATGACCATGAAGCAGCGCTTGGGTGCCAGGTATCAAGGCATTCGCGTCTCCTTTGGTTATCCGGCTTGCCCGGACCTGGAAGATCAGGAGCCGTTGTTTAAGCTGCTGCAGCCAGAGGATATCGGCGTTCAACTCACCGAAGGATTCATGATGGAGCCTGAGGCGTCGGTATCGGCGATGGTGTTCAGCCATCCTGAGGCACATTATTTTAACGTGGATAAAGCTTAACCTGTTGAATACCGGCATAGCCGGGTTGAAATCCTCCGAATGTTTCGGGGGATTTCTCCGGTTTACAACCGAAAGGGGAGAAGAGGGATGGAACTCTATTTTTTAGGAACGAACGCGGGGGTTCCGACGCTGCAGCGTAACGTGACCTCGATTGCACTGCGTTTGCTGGAGGAGCGCAGAAGTTTGTGGCTTTTTGATTGTGGAGAAGGCACACAGCATCAAATATTGAAATCCCCGCTCAAGCTGTCCAAGCTTGAGAAGGTATTCATTACCCATATGCATGGTGATCACATCTTCGGCCTGCCGGGACTGCTTTCGAGCCGCGGTGCCCAAGGCGTGACTTTACCGCTTGCGATTTACGGTCCCCCGGGGATTAAATCGTTCATTGAGACCACATTAAACATCAGCCAATCCCGTGTTCCTTACACGATGGAGATCATGGAGCATACGGGCGGTGTGTTGTTTGAGGACGATAGCTTCCGGGTGGAAGCGGCAAAGCTGGATCATCGAGCGGAGAGCTACGGTTACCGCATAGAGGAGAAAGACCTTCCCGGCAGTCTGGATCTGAAGCGGCTGGAGGCTTACGGGCTCAAGCCGGGACCGTTATACGGGAAGCTGAAAAGAGGAGAGAGCGTGGATCTCGGCGGCGGCAGGTGGATACATGCTTCGGACGTGCTTCTAACTCCGAAAAAGGGCAGAGTGGTTACGATTCTCGGGGATACGCGCCCATGCCCGGGGGTGGAGAGCCTGTCGAAGGGAGCCGATCTTCTCGTTCATGAAGCTACCTTTATGGATGACTTGACGGAGCTCGCTCACGAATATTATCACAGTACAGCTAAGCAGGCAGCAGAGGCAGCAGAACGAGCCGGAGTAAAGACGCTGTTCCTGACCCACTTTAGTTCCCGCTATAAAGATATCGAGCATCTGCAGCCACTGCTTAAGGAAGCGCAGCAGATTTTTGAGAATACACGGCTGGCTGAAGATTTCGGATTGTACCCCATCCAGAGAAGATCGTAAAAATGGAGCAGCTGCCCGGCTTACAGGGAAATGTGAAGTGAATTATTTTCCGGGAAAGCGCAGGAAATGACAAACCGATATATATTCGCTGATGGTTGGACAGCCTTCGATTTCTTTCGACTCGGCAGCACCAGGATGAGGCGCCCGGCATGAACCTTGCAACCGGATGTGGGCTTCTTTACAATAATACTACTGGGGTATTTATGTTTGATACATATTCATGATGATGGATGCCGATAACGGATTGGCGAGAATACACTTTTACTTCAGCCGATGAATCATTTAGGGTATGAAGGAAAGAAATAAAGAAGGTGCTATAACATGGTGGAAAAATCCAAAGGATTGCTGATAGACCTCGATGGAACACTGTATCACGGCCGCAACCGAATTGAGGGAGCGGATCTTCTCATTGAGCGATTGAAGGAGCTGCAGATTCCGTACCTGTACGTAACCAACAACTCCTCGAGAACACCGGAGCAGGTGGCAGCGCATTTGATGGAAATGGGGATACCTGCTTCGCCAAACGAAGTGTGCACCTCTTCCCTTGCAGCGGCCCGATATATTGCCGAGGAATCGCCGGGAGCCAGAGTTGCGATGCTCGGGGAAGAGGGACTGAGGGAAGCGCTGTTGTCTGCAGGCCTCACGATCGTGGAGGACTCCCCTGAATATGTCATTCAAGGAATTGACCGTGCGTTTCATTACGATAAACTGACCCGTGCTGTCCGCTGGATTCAGGAGGGGGCGGTGTCTGTATTGACCAATCCCGATCTGCTTCTCCCGTCGGATACCGGCTTAATGCCTGGTGCAGGTTCGCTTGGGGCCGCCATTGAAGCTGCTTCCGGAGTTAAGCCGACCGTGATTGGCAAGCCTTCCTCGATTCTGATGAAGTTTGCCTCGGACCGTCTTGGACTGGCACCGGAAGAAACTTATGTGATCGGGGATAATATCCGTACGGATATCGCAGCGGGTGCACATGCCGGATGCAAGACGGTGCTCGTTATGACGGGTATAACGACAGATCTCAACATGGAGGCACATATCGAGGCAACGGGTGTTACGCCAGACTATATATGCCGCGATTTGAGTGAAGTGGTCAAACTGCTGTGTTCGTAAAAAGCGAAGCGTACATAAACTTTTGTGATCGACGAAGGGAAGATGAATCATGCCGGAACTGCCGGAAATGGAGAACTACCGAAGACTGTTATCTCAGAGCATTGTCAATGTACCCATCACAAATGTTGTCGTGAACCGTGAGAAATCACTAAACGTGCCTGTTGATGAGTTTACTTCCGTATTAAAAGGAAGCAAGGTCATTTTTGTGGAACGGAGAGGGAAGCACCTCGTATTTCATCTCCACAACGGAGGCCGGCTGCTGCTTCACTTGATGCTGGGAGGCATTCTGTATTTAGGGCGTATCGATGAAGAGCGTCCTCCCCGTTCTACTCAAGTCGAGATCACGTTTGGTGATCAGGTGTTGTATTTTATCGGTCTGCGCCTGGGTTATTTGCATTTTCTTACGGCAAAAGAAGCCGATGATGCGCTAAAAGAGCTTGGACCTGAGCTGCTGGACCGACGTATGACCAAAGCGCGCTTTGTCCAATTGATCGGAAAGCGGCGTGGCGCATTAAAAACTACGCTGGTCAATCAACAGGTTGTCGCTGGAATCGGTAACTGTTACGCAGATGAGATCGCATTTGATGCCAGAATTCATCCATTGACCAAAATCCAGGATTTGTCGGAGCAGTCTTTGGAGCAGCTGTATGACAGCACCGTTAAGGTAATGAATGAAGCGACTGATGGCGGAGGTTACATGGAGATGCCGTTTCAGGAAGGGGACCAGCTGACAGGAGCCTATAACGATGAATGCAAGGTGTATGATCGCGAAGGAGAGCCTTGCGTTCGCTGCGGTACCGCTATTGCGAAGGCGGAGCATACCTCGCGCAAAGTTTTCTTTTGTCCCCATTGCCAGCATGAAGCCTAAGATCAGGATCGGAAGCCACGTCAGCACCCGGGGCGGATTTCTTGCAGCAGCCCAGCATGCAGCCGGGATCGGTTCACTGGCCTATCAATATTTCCCGAAAAATCCGCGCAGTCTCCATTTGAAGACGCCGGACATTCGGAATGCTGCCGCATGCGCCAGGTTCTGCCAGGAGCAAGGGATTGTTTCGATTGCGCACACGCCTTATCCGACGAATATGGCGGTAGGGTTGACCCGCGGCGAAGAATTCTACGGGTTGACCGTGGAATCACTCAAGAATGACCTTATAATTGCAGAGGCTTGCGGCTCGTTTGGCATCGTTGTTCATTTTGGGCATCACAAGAGTCAGGATGTGCTGGAAGGCTATCAGAATATTATTCGTTGTTTGAACGATGTGTTATCATCTTGGAAGGGCAAGGCCAAGCTGCTGATCGAGAATCAGGCGGGCGACCATGGATCGATGGGCATGACCCTTGAGGAGAGTGTAAAGGTTAGACAGCTGGCTGATTATCCGGAAAAAATAGGTTTTTGTCTCGATACCTGCCACTTGTTTGCGGCAGGAGGATGGGATATATCCAACACAGGCGAGCTCCTTGCCAGAGGCAAGTCGCTTGGTTACTGGGATTCCCTGGTAGCAGTCCACTTAAACGACTCGAAATATGGAGCCGGTTCGAGAAAAGATCGTCATGCACGTGTCGGGCAAGGTATGATAGGTACAGAAGCGCTGAAGCATTTGGCTCTGGCACAGGAGCTCACGGGCAAGGCATTTGTCCTGGAAAGTGAAAAAGGGGCTGACGGCACACATCGGGAAGACATCGCCAAGGTGCTGTCCTGGTCCTGATTAAGGGAGAGAGTAGTATGATTCATCTGTATTTAGACGACTGGCGTCCTAATCCGAAAGGATTTGCGCTGGCTCGAAACGGGGAAGAATGTCTGTTGATGCTCCGCGAATGCGAAGTGGATGTGCTGTCACTTGATTTTGAGTTGGGGCATGATCAAATGAACGGCGGCGATGTAGTTGCTGCTATGATTGCCGAGAAGCTGCAGGCCAAGGAAATATATCTTCACACCTCAAGTCCATCAGGCAGAAGAAAAATGTATGAACTGCTCTATGCACATATGCCCGAAGGCGTGCAGGTTCATAATGGACCGATGCCGGAATCCGTAATGCGGGAAGTCGCGCAGGGTACAAGATGATCGAGGTTACTCAGCGGGAACTGGTGGAGAGGCTCGAATGGCAAGAGCGTATGGCGAAACGGGATATGGAAGCTGATCCTGTCATCGTATTTTTGCATACGCCATTATGCGGTACATGTGCCGCTGCGCGTAAAATGATCGAAATTGTGGAGCATGTGGTTCCGGATATGAAGCTCCTTGAAGCAGACGTGAATTTTCTTCCGGGCATTGTGGAACGGTATCAAATTCGCAGTGTTCCTGCTCTCTTGGCTGTCCAATCAAGTGCTGGCGCCGTACCGGCTGTGCTGTACCGGATGGGCTCCGTGCAGGATATTGCAAGTTTTGTCAGGAGTGTGAAGCCATGATCTCGTTGCAGTATATATCGCTTGTCCGAGGGGACCGTCATATTCTGGATAATGTCAGCATGGAGATGAGACCGGGAGAAAACTGGGTTATTTTGGGCCGGAATGGTTCAGGCAAGACCACGCTGCTGGAAATGATGATGGGGTATATGTTCCCTTCCAGTGGACGAGTTGAAGTTCTCGGCCATGTATATGGACAATGTGACGTTCGGGATGTCCGCAAATCCATAGGCTATATTAGTCAATCGCTGCTGGAAAAGCTTTCTCTGAGCGACCCGGTGTGGGAAGTAGTCGCCACAGGCGCTTATGCCTTTTTGCGGTTCTATCAGGACATTCCGGAGGAAGCACGGAGTAGAGCCTACACTCTGCTGAATGAGATGAATGTTGGTCATTTGGCAGAGCAGCCTCTCGGAACCTTATCCCAGGGCGAACGAAAAAAAGTAATGCTGGCGCGTTCCCTTATGGCTGATCCGAGGATTCTGATTATGGATGAACCGTGTGCCGGCCTTGATTTATACGAAAGGGAGAAGATGCTGCTGGAGATTGATTCTCTGAAGCAGCGTAAGATAGCGGTTGTGTACGTTACGCATCATATCGAGGAGATTGTCCCTTTGTTTACTCATGTGGCGCTTATCAAGGACGGACGCTTAACGGCCTCGGGTAGGAAAGAAGAAGTATTAAAACCTGAACTTATCAAACAAACTTATGATATTGACGCTCAGCTGGAATGGAATGGCGGACGTCCCTGGATCAAAGTTATTTCTGGAGGTTAATCCGTTTGGATGAATTAAATGTTATGCAGGGTCTTGAAGAAGAGGATCGGAAAAGTCAGGATTTGCACTGTAAATGGGTGTGCACAGCAAATCATGGATTTGCACCCTATGCCCAGGAAGAGCTGCGCCGGATGTTTGGCAGCCTGAAGAGCACGATGTTGATACCGGGGGAGCTGTTTGTAACAACACTCGGCAGGTCGGAAGAGGAGGCCAAGGGACTGATAATGTCCAAGCCCCCTATTTTTCTACGGCATCTGTTTCCCGTACATCTCGAAATAACGGCGGAAACCGTTGATGAAGCTTTACATGCGGTCGAAGCGTATATACTGAAGCGGGAAGAGATCAGCGGCAGCCGAGTATCCATCCAGATCCGAAAGACGGAGAACAGCTTGTGGACGGAAAACCCGGCAGCGCTCCGGGATGAACTTCAGCATCGTTTGATTCCGCTCCAACTCGAATACACGGTGCAGGCACCAGAGTGGATCATATCATTGTTCGCAGCGGACGGCTTATGGTATGTCGGCGTATCGCGGCCAGAGGAGAACCTGTCGGATTGGAACGGAGGCGCAGTCCGTTTTCAACGTGAAGAGGGTCAAATCTCAAGGGCGAAGTTCAAGCTGCTTGAGGCTGAGAAGCAGTTCGGAATCCCATTTGATTCGTTCCGCAAGGCCCTTGATATCGGTGCTGCGCCTGGAGGATGGACTTCCTTTTTGCTGGAGCGCGGCCTGCAGGTTACAGCGGTGGATCCCGCCAAAATGCATCCATCGCTTCACGGACACAAGAACCTGAGGGTCATCCACAAGAACGCGGCCGATGTGTCGTTTAAGGAGCATGAATTCGATCTGCTGGTCTGCGATATGAGCTGGAGTCCGAAACAAACGGCAAAGATGGTGACAGGGCTCCTGTACAGTCTTCAGGCGGGCGGCACGGCAGTCATTACAGTCAAGCTGTTGACCAAGAAACCGATGGCGCTTGTGAAAGAGATCATGGCTGTTTTTGAAGAGGCGAGAATGCAGGTTCAGGGAGCGAAGCAGCTGTTTCATAATCGGGACGAGATTACGCTATATATGATTAAGTATTAAAAAAGTCTTTACAAGTGAATGAATCATGTTTTATAATGATTCCAAAATTAACCAACAACAACTACAGGGAAAGCATCCCGCTATTCATCACGATTTAGTGATGTGGCGGAGTGCTTTCCCTTTTTGTTGTGCTTATAAGACAGGGGAGAGGGCGTAATCATGAAACAGCAGCCTTGCAGATTGCTGCATGGGGAAGTGCTAGGCGAACGTTATGTTATAGATCGTATTATCGGCGAAGGCGGTATGAGCTGCGTATATCTGACGGAGGATTTGAAGCTGCCCGGCAAGAAATGGGCGGTGAAGGAGAGTATGTCTGAGCCCGGTATGCAGCGCGCTGTTCAGGATGAGGCGCAGCTGCTGATTAAACTCAGTCATCCGCGCTTGCCGCGAATCGTTGATTTTTTCCATGTTCAGGATACCGGCTACACCTATTTGGTGATGGATTACATTCAGGGCATGACATTGGAGAAGTACTTTCGGGGATACCGCGGAAACGTGAACCCGGAATTTATCATGGAACTGACAGAGCAATTGCTGGACGTGCTGGAGTATCTCCATGGTCATGAGCCTCAGGTCATATTCCGGGACTTAAAGCCATCGAACATCATGCTGACCGATCAGCTGGAGGTTCGACTCATCGATTTTGGCATCGCGAGAAGTTACAAGCAGGAGAGCGGCGAAGATACGGTCAAGCTTGGAACGGTCGGATTTGCAGCACCCGAGCAGTATGGGGGAAGGCAAAGCGATGCGCGATCGGATCTGTACGGGTTAGGCGCGCTGCTGCTATATCTCTCAACCAGTGGCAAGTTCAGTGAATGGATCACAGGCGTGGAGCGTCATATTCGTGGTGACTTGCCAAGAGAACTGGTGCCTGTTATCCGTAAACTGCTGCAATATGCACCCGAGCATCGATATCAATCCACGATGGAAGTGCGTTCTGCACTCAGCAGGCAGCAGTCGATTCCCGTGAATAGTTCGGGGGTTCAGTCCGGTACGGTTGCCGGGACGCTGGTGGCTGCTGTGCTAGGTGCATCGTCAGGTGTAGGAACTACACATAGCTGTATTGCGTTTGGACATTTCCTGGCTTCGCGATATGGAAAAGTGGCGATTGTGGAAATGAGCGCGAAATCCACCGCATTCAGCCGGATTCAGGAAATCGCGGAAGGCGGAAAGCTTGGGTCCATTCGAAAGTTTGAAATCAATGGAATTCACTTTTGGCGCCAAACGGCCAGAACGGAGGTCATCTCGCTGCTGGGTGGCAGTTATGATGCGGTTGTCCTCGATTTGGGGTCCTATCGTGACAGCGAACGGTTGGAGGAATTCCTTCGGGCCGATCTGCCGATCGTGATCGGTTCAGGAGCGGAGTGGCGGCAGCATGATGTGGTGACGCTAGCCCGGATGCTGTCCAGACATCCTCAGCCTGGACGGATTTATGCACTGCCGCTCGCGGGGGAAGAAACGATTCAGGAGATGAGGAAAGCGCTTGGAACGAGCAAAGTTCATGCATTGCCTCTGCAATCGGATCCATTTGAGATACCGAATAGCAGCCAACAGACATTTGCCCAAGTATTTCAGGACTATCTGCCTTCGACAGAACGGAAGCGAAGATTCAGGTTTCGAAAGAATTAACCGCATTTGATATGAAGGAGATGAAGCAATGCCGATTATCAGGCGGCGGAGCCGCAAGCTGATATTTGCCGGACTTGCCGGCGCAGCCGTGACAGGTGCCCTGTGTGCCGGCACCATGATTTACTATCTGAACGGCTATAAGGAACAGCAGGGTGAAGAGCGAATGAAATACGAGCTGCGGATCACGGAGCTGGAAGAGACGCAGCTTCAGCAGTTGAACTCGATGCAGGTTGCATGGGTTCCGGTAAGAGATATCCCTCCTGGACATTTCATTGAGGCAAAGGATATTAAGGAAGTTCGGCTGCCATATGACGGGGCTTCTAACAATCTTCTTTCGGTCAAGGAGGAGATCGCCGGGAAGGGGGTAAAGATCGAACTGCTGCAAGGAACACCTATCACGCGCACGATGCTGTTTGAAGAGGAGCCTACGCCGTCAGATCTGCGTCATCGGGAGATGAAATCCGTATATTTGCCAAGTAATTTGAGACAGGGGGACGTTGTGGATGTCCGGGTTCAATTCCCAACAGGACAGGATTACATTATTTTGTCCAAGAAGAAGATTGACAGGTTTCAAAATCCGGCATTCTGGACGACGTTAAGTGAACAGGAGATTCTTCTGCTCTCCAGTGCTTTGGTTGACGCTTACCTTCATGATGCAACGCTGTATGCACTTACTTATGTTGAACCGGAGCTGCAGGATAAGGCGATTCCCAACTATCCGCCGAATGAGGAAGTATCCAGCCTGATTGCAAGCAATCCGAACATAGTGAAGAAAGCGGAAAAGCATCTGGAGATTTCGCTTCGGAGCACGCTGGAAGAGGATTTAAGCAAACTTAATTCGAATCAGCAGGTTCAGGCTTCTGATGTGCACTATAGTTCCACGTTTGGAGGCAGTGCCAGAAGTCCGGACTCTTGGAGCCCGGCATCCACTAACAGCACTCCAGCGACACCTCCTGCTAATAGCAGTTCGGCTGATAACCAATCTGACGAACAGGGGGATACCCCGCTACGCGGTGAGATGGATCTTGAAGCTGAGCAGATTCTGGGAACACAGGGAACAGCGGATCCAAAGCCCACAACAGAAGTGGGAACACCTGATGCGGATTTGATATTCTCAAGTCCCTGAGCGGGAACATATTGATCTTGAATAACAGATAGGCGAATGAAGGAGTGTTAGCAATTGAAGACTTGGATATTTACGGGCATCTGTGATAAGAGCGACTTGCTTTTGTATATGTGCAAAATATTAGCGTTCGGAGATAACAGGGTGTTGCTAGTGGATGGTGCGCTTGATGCGAAGTATAAACATTGCATAGGCGTGATGCATCCTAAACTGCCGATCATTGAGTTTGCCGGGTTTGATGTGGCAACCGGATTTCAGAATTACTCTTCACTGGGGAAATATTTGGAAGGAGGAGATGAGAAGACGTATGACTACGTCATTATGGATGTAGAGAAATCGCAATTTTTGGATAAGAATCAATGGGATGAAGCCGATGCCTATGTTTGGGTCAGCGGATTCGAGGTAACAGGACTGAGAAAGAGCTCAGCTTTGCTGGATGAGCTAAGAGCTGCAAGAATAGATGATCCATTACCACCGTTCCATCGGGTATACGTTCAGGTGATCGAAGATTTAACAGATGAAGCTTACATCGAAGGTTATCTGGAAGAAAGTCGGATCGAGTGGCTGGGTCCACCCGTGAAAATGCCGTGGGACGAACTGTTTTTCGCCCTGAAAATTAAGAATGAGCATGCGGGTAGACTGGGCATTAAGCCATTGTCCAGGCAGTATAAGCGATCCCTTACCGAACTTATCCGCAGATTGTCGGAGATGGAGCACCGGCATATCCGCCGGGCGTTAAGGCAAGCAGGAAGGAGGCATGCATGAGTCTGATTGCTGTGTGGAGTCCGTTGAGGGGCGGCAGTGGCAGTACCATGCTGGCCACAAGCCTGCCCATCGTGCTGGCGTTCGAGTATCAGGTCAAAGTGCTGCTGGCACATGGCGGATACCATGGAGAACGAGTGGAACAAGCATTTACACATCGAAAGGAAACACTGGATTATATTACGGCTTTCCAGGACAGCGGCATGGATGCCTTGGATAGGCTTGATGCAAGTGGGAGATTGAGTCCAGAGAATGTACGCAATTATACCCTGCCGCTTTTGTCAGACCGACTGGATCTGCTGTGTGGGCCGCGGCATATGCCTGAGCATGAATTCGAATCGGCCAAGCATGCGGAGGATGGGAATCAGGCCACCCTAATGAACAGAGTCATGGAATCCTCCAAGCGAAGTTATGATGTCACGATAGCCGATGCAGGGAATGGAGCACCTGGGGCCTCAGACCGAGCAATACTACAAGGTGCTGACCTGATCGTAGTGGCTTTGAACCAAAATTTGCATGCGCTTGAGCGAGAACTTGTACAGGAACGATTGCCCTCTGAGCTTACGGACAAGCACCGGCTGTATGTAATCGGCAAATATGATCGGGAGAGCAATTGCACTCTGCAAAATATCAAGCGTCGCTTTGGCATTAAAAACGTGGTGCTCGGTGTTCCGTATTGTTCCGGCATGACGGATGCATGGAATATGCGTTCGATTTTGCCCTATATGCAGCGCAGCCGGGGAGGTGCTGACCTTAGACGGATGAATCCTCTTTATAACGCCGTGCATCATGTAGCCGACGCTGCTGCCGAGCAGTTGGGTCTGCCTGCCGGTGCTTCGAAAGCGGGGGGCTTGCATGCTTTCGGGTAGCTCTTTGAATATGGTTTGGATCGTAATCTTGATTTTGTTTGCGCTGTTGTTTGTATACCTTCGCTATTTGGACACAAAGAAAACAGCCGCTGACATGACAAGGGGAACGGACCCGTATTCACTCGGGTCCATGACAGAGTTTGTTAAGGATACCCTGCATCAACTGACGCATAGTCAACTGTCCGATTTAGGACTCCATGAAGAAGAGTATCGAAGAAGATTGAACAAGCGAAGTGAATTGAGACGCGCTCTCAAAGGCTGCGTATCAGGTGATGTACTGGACAAGGCATATGTAAAGGATTTCTTGAAACAGCTGCTTGTCAGCCATTTGGGTTTGAATGAGTCCAATATTAATGCTGCAATTTCGTTCGAGAATCAGCTGGACCTGACAGCCCAGGATCAATTCGAAATCGTCTTATACCTATATAAACAGAGACATGGTGAGGATGCCTTGTCTGTACTGGTCGAGACATATGATCTTGCCAGACCGCGGGTGATCCCCGGTTGTGGAGAGGGCGGCGTATATGCGGTTACGGCGGATGACATGGCTTATATTTATGAGTCCGAGCAGCGCCCGCTCTTGTTTCAGGAGAAGCTGGATATCGTGGTTCAACGCATTTATCAGCAGTACAAAGGCTTTTCTGTTGTGGATGAAATCAGAGATCAGCGTATTGATGGGGTTAGCGGTGGAGTTAGCGGGATACCTGTCGATCGTGACAGCGGACAGGAGATCTTTCGTTCTCACGATGATTTCTTGGGAATTGGGGCACAGCACGCCGGATTACCTTCAACAGGCTGTGAAAGTGTGTGGATTTTTTACCGGGGGATATCGATGCATCTGGCCTTCCTTTCGTTTGGGTCGATGCTGGAACTGAAGAGGGTATGTCAGAACATATACAAATACAATCATCCCGGACAGCTTTCCGAAGCCAGCGGTTACAAGGTAAATGAGATGAAGGATGGTTCACGGGTCGTCGTGGTTAGACCTCCGTTTGCAGAATCCTGGGCATTTTTTGTTCGCAAATTCGATCTGCCTAAGGTTTCGCTTGATCAGTTGATTACGGGCAGCGGTGCGGAACTGCCGATTGGGCTGTTGAAATATTTGATGAGGGGCAGTCGGATTACGGCTATCACCGGTGCACAAGGGTCGGGAAAAACAACGCTGCTTATGGCGATGGTGGGCCACATATATGCGTCCTATACGCTTCGGGTTCAGGAAATGGCCTTTGAGCTGCATTTGAGGAAGATCTACAGCCGAAGGAACATCCTCAGCTTCAGGGAAACGGAACACATAAGCGGGCAGGCAGGCCTGGATCTTCAGAAGAAAACGGACGGTACGGTCAATATTCTTGGCGAGGTAGCTAGTGACGAGGTAGCTTCATGGATGATTCAGATGTCCCAAGTGGCCAGTTTGTTCACGGTATTTACCCATCATGCCAAGACATTCAAGGATCTGGTTCAATCGCTGCGCAATTCCCTGCTCAAGAGTGGAGTATTCAGACAGGAGCACATTGCCGAGCAGCAGGTAATCAGTGTCATCAACTTTGATGTTCATCTTAGAAGAGATGCGAATGGCAACCGTTACATAGAGCGCATTACAGAATGTATCCCGATAGAGAAGGGGACATTCCCAGACATCAATATAAACTCGGATAGTGGCAGCTTGAAGAAACGTTTGGAGGAATATTTCAAGCTGAGTGCAGAGCATATACGGAGATTGAATGAAGAAGGTCATTTCATATCCCGCAATGTGATTGAGTACCGGGATGGAGTTTATATAGCTGCTGCCAAGCTATCCGAGCGCAGTATCCTCGAAATGACGGAGCAGATGCAGCCGGAAGATGCGGAAGAATTCAAAGCATTTCTGACTGCAGGTTGGGGGGGAGAAGGTGACCTCTAAAGATGTGCTGATCCTGGTTTTCATTATATCTCTGCTGCTATTTGCGATCACCATGGGTATCGTGTTATGGCTATCCAGAAGACGAGTTTTTCATAGAGGAAGCGTCGGAAGGGCAGAGATGGGAGAAAACAAGCCACTGCGTGAGATGTACCGACAGTGGTTTCAATTGGCCTATATGTACGGGGTGAAAATCCCCTTGGTCCGATCTTATCTCAAACGGATCAGGCAGAGAATCGCGATCATTCATCCTTACGATGAAATCGCGCTTCGGTTTGAGACGATGAAACTTGCCTTCGCTATAACAGGCACCCTCACGCTAACAGCGTTACTGCTTATATGGAGCCAACCGGACTTCGGATTTATGGTCATTGTCATTCTTGCGGCTGCGGTTATTAACAATATGCTTGTTGAGATGTTCATCAATCGCCTGGAGCGAAGAGTGCTCGTTCAATCGGTTGAATTATTCTCTCTAGTCCGTCATCACTATCAGCAGCATGGCATGGTTGAGGAAGCGCTGTACGAGGGTGCTGAAACCTCCGGACACGAAATATCAATTCATGCACATCGAATTTACAATGCCTTGGTATCCAATGATCCCGACGAAGAGTTGGAACGTTATTATGAGGTGGCACCTAATCGTTATCTTAAGGCTTTTGCGGGCATTTCCCACCTTGTTATGGAGTTTGGCGATCACGCCAGAAAGCAAGGCTCCATCTACCTGCATGGATTAAGCGGATTGACAAAGGAAATCCAATTGGAAATATTGAGAAGAGACAAGCTCGATTATTTGATGAAGGGCTTGAATGTTATCGCATTGGCACCTGTTTTCTTTACGAAACCGATCGAACGCTGGGCAAGAAGCAGTTTTCCTTCAATGGATGAATTTTATATGAGCAAGCTTGGTTTTATTACCAAGATTTCGATTTATGTCATTATTCTAATCTCGTACGTCCTGCTGCAGAAGCTTCAGCAGAATCGAGAAACGGATTACCGTGCAGGGGTAGAGAAAAAAGTCACTTGGGAAGAGAGACTGTATCGTATTTCTTTCGTTCGTAGGCTTGTGGATATGATGGCACCGAGGCCTGGTACGTTGAACTATGAAAGACAACTCCGACTATTAAAGGAAAGCAATGCAAGAATCAAATTCGAATGGTTATATGTCAGAAGGTTAACGTTCTTTTTCTTGGCTTTTTCCCTTTCGTTATCGCTGGCAATGGGTCTGCATGTCCAGGCTAAACATCAATTGTTGTATGTTCCCGCAGCGTTGAACAATTCACTGTTCGGTCAGATGAGTGAGATCGAACGACGGCAGGCAGAAGAGATTGTGGAACAGGATCGGCTGTTGATGGAGCAATTGCAAATGTCTCCGAATGTCACCCACGATCAGGTTAAGCACATGGTAAGCGAAACGGATCAGATGGGACTGACTATGGAGCAGCTTGATATCATAACTGATCGAATCATGATAAAGCTGCAGCGATATGATGGCGAATATTTAAAATGGTGGGAGCTGCTGTTGTCCTTTTTGACAGGGATGGCAGCATACGGAGCTCCTCTATGGCTGCTGTATTTTCACCGGAAAGTGCGCAATATGGAAATGCGGCATGAAGTATATCAGTTCCAGACGGTCATATCTATATTGCGGGGGATGGAACGAATCTCGGTTGAGGGCATATTGGAATGGCTTAATCGATTCGCCGTTATATTTAAGATCCCGATCCAAAAAAGCCTGCTGCATTATGAGCATGGAGCCCAATTGGCTTTGCTGGAGCTGAAGGAAGATGTTTGGTTCCCTGACTTTCAACGATTGGTAGACAAATTGCTGCTTGCGGTAGATAAAGTACCGATCAAGGACGTATTCGATGATCTGGATGGTGAGATGATCTTCAGCTTCGAGCAGCGCAAACAGGAATATGAGGCGATGATTGATACGAAGGCGGCATGGGCGCGATTGATCGGTTTTACCCCTATGTATGCTCTGATCTTTATGTATCTGGTCATTCCCTTAATTGGTATGAGTTTTTCCCAGATGGAAACGTATTATGAGCAAATCCAGCGTTTGTAGATGCTGCCGCGAGTGTAGTGTAGTGTTGTCATGATTCGTAGACTCAAATAATAAATGAGAAAAAGAGGGAGATTTCAATGAATAATGCATCATCAGCTCTGAAGGTGGCCGCGGGAATATTTTTGACAATTGCTCTGATCACCATTGTTGTTATTTTGTTTATTTCGGCACAGGAAGCTACCAAAACCGCACAGAACAATTTCTCGGATATTCAAACAGAGCTGTCCCAGGCAGCTTTCACCGTTTATGACGGTACAACGATCAGCGGATCTCAGGTTACGAATGCACTTCGCAAGTACAAGGATAAGGATCAGTTCGGGGTTTTCATAGCAACCGGAAAAAACAAAGCAGGGCAATGGTACGGAAATGTTCTGGAGACGGACGGATCTATCCTGAATCCGGATTCGAGGCAAGGGAATATCAATCTCGTAATGGATGAGAAGAGCACGGAGTATGTCAACCCAAGCGGAAAATTCAGGGCGACTATTGTTAAGGATAATTCCAATGTGATCAGGGGCATCAAGTTTGATCAATAGTTATTTTTGGAAGGTGACGCGTCGTGCGTGAACAAACGATAAATATGCTTGAATTGGCAGCTGGGGTGACATTGTTTATAGGTGCCTGTATGTATGCCGTTAATATGCAGACCTTCCTCGACCAAGGCATAAGCGCCGCGGGCAGGATGACGCAGGAGCAGCATGCCGGAGTGACAACAGTGGAGATGATGAACGAGGGTAGAAATCTGACCTATAAGGGAAGCGAAGTAATGTTTACTCTTCGTGAGGTTCAGACGAATGTTTACGATATGTCCGTGGACGGAATACGATTCAGCTCAGGCAGTAATCCAGAAGAGCTGGATCTGTCGATTATCGATATGAGCGCTCGTTATGGCGTGCAGTATCTTCGCGGAACCAATGGAGAAGTGGATAGCATCCAGTTTGTTAAAGTGAGGTAGCAACAATGTCAAATTCGGTTTCGAAATGGTTTGCGGCTTTTCTGGCACTTCTTCTGCTCTATTTAGTTCCCGCGGGCGAGATGGCCAGAAGGCAGGATGACCTGTCACGGCTCGTTGTCTATCAATCCGTTACCAAGTTCGTAGACAGCGTTCGTACGAAGGGATATATTACCCCTATCATGTACAATGATTTCCTGCAAGAGCTGGCAGCCACCGGGAACATGTACAGCGTGGAGATGGAGCATCACCATAAGAAATACCATCCCGAATATGGCGATCCTTCAGATCCGGACACATTCCTGAACCGCTACTCCGTTGTATACGATGCCTATTATCAGGACGATGTAATGCGATATCTGTTTCCGGATTCGCATGTTGCCAAGGAAGATGACAGCCGTAGATACCGCCTAACGGCCGGCGATCACTTCCAGGTAAGCGTTCGGAGCTTGAATCGTACACCCGGATTGTTGATATTCGATGCATTGACAGGATCAAATTCAGGCGGGAAGGCAGCTATCGCTTTTCCTTACGGAGGTTTGGTTCTTAATGAAGATTACGAGTGACTTGTTCTGCTATAACCGGTTTATAAAGGGAAAGGCGGAGACTTAATGAATTAAGTCTAACTCTGTGACCGAGGATTGGAATGAGGGGACCAGGTTTCCTGAAACAATCCCATTAATCTCCTGCGTGCGTAACACGGGCAGCGTGTTGGGTTCGAAGCACAGGTAAAGTCGGCAGAAAGAAGGCTAGAGCCACTTATCTAAGAAGGTATGCCAACTGATATGCCGGATGGCTGAAAAGTTAGCTATGGTGAGAATGATCTTAGGATCTGACGAACCTCCGAATGTACGGGTCTATATTCATAACATATGGAAACATATGTCCTGACCAATGATCAGGGTGGATGGCGTAAAGTACGATTGTGATCTAGGAAATACGCTATATCGAACTAAGGCGATATCCAGTCCACAGGCTCAAAGGAGGCACCTAAGGCTCAGCACAAATAGCTAGGTCTCAGGGAACAAGGAAAGCAAGGAACGTCGTAATAGCGGACTGCCATCCCAGACGTCTACTATAAGGCAGAACACATGCCGAAGTGTACTAATCCTTGTGAGA